>NZ_ALOW01000040.1:0-490831 GCF_000292385.1 Acinetobacter sp. GG2 | reverse complement strand
AAGCCAATAACGGCTGGAATGCGTATAAGCAACTGGTCATGTTTGATGGGATTATTGAAGGCAATATCAAACCTGAGCCACTTAAAAAAGTCACCCTCAATAGTTTGGAACAACTATGAAAGGGATGAAGTCATTTAATACTCGATTTTTAACACTTCGACACGCCTTGTATTTAGGCGTGTTGGTTGTGTCGAATACACAGGCCATGACTTTAGACGAGGCTTTGTCTGCCAGTTTAAGGCATGAAAGTCAGCTTGAAGTCAGCCGTTTAAGCGTAAACCAGTCTACCGCTATGCTTGAACAAGCCAAACAGCGCGATGGACTCAAAGTCAATTTAGTTGGGCAACTGGACTATGAAAGAATAGATACGCCGCCAAAAGTTATGTTTCCAACCGAAGGCAACCGTAAAGGACGAAGTTTGCAATTGCAGGCAGACTATCCGATTTATACCTCTGGGCGGCATCGTTTGGGTGTAGATATTGCCCAGAGTCAGCTTTCTGCTCAACACCAAGGCTTGTCAGATCAACGGTCAGAAACCATTTTAAATACCGTCATGGTGTATACCGACGTATTAAAAAAGAAAGCCATTTTAGAACTCAGACAAAAGACCATGGCGAACTTGCAACGGTCTTTATATGAGTCAAAGCGCCGTTTTGATGTAGGCATGATTACCCGTGCAGACTTAGCCCAAGTTTTGGCACAAGTCGCACAAGGCCAAGCCGATATTACACAGGCGCAGTCTAACTTGACCGTGAGTGAAGCGCAGTTTTATCAAGTAACGGGTACAACACCTGACAACCTTGTTGCAATTAAACAATTGCCTGCTATACCGAATGAACTAGATGAGATTTTGGCGCAAACCAAGAACCATCCGGCTTTAATGCGCGCTAAATATGAAATGCAAGCCGCAGAGAAACAATACGCTTTAACTAAACGGGAACTCTGGCCAACGGTTATGCTGACCAGCCGTGCCGGAAAGCAGGATGAAGCAAGTTATATTGGTTCTGAAAGTAACAACTATATGGTTGGGTTACAGCTCAATGTACCGCTCTATGACGATGGTTTAAATCGCGCCAATGTCAAAAAAGCGCAGGCTGATATCGATTTGGCTCATCAGAAAATACGAAGCCTTGAACTGGACTTAAATAAGCGTACCCGTACCACCTATGCACAGCTTCAAACCATCCGACAAAATAAAGATGCATTGGCAAATGCCATAGAGGCAGCGTCTATTGCCTTTGTCTATACACGTAAAGAGTTTGATCTAGGCACCAAAACCACTTTTGATTTGCTGAATACCGAACAGAAGCTACTCGATGCACAAACCCAGAAAACCGTAAATGACCAAGACGAAGTGGTGTTTGTTTATCAGCTACTCGACCAAATGGGACGTTTAAATAGTTTGGTTCCTATGCAGACCGTACAACAGGTGAATAATGAATAATACAAATCCACCACTTGCAGAAAATACTCTCATTACCCGTGAAGCTACTCAGGTCGATGATCAGGCTTTACGAGAGTTAATCGCTGTGCCCATGACCACCAAAGGCATTCAAATTAGCTTTCAGCGTGAACCGAGCTATTTTCGGGCTTCCGACATTGTGTATCGGCATAAATTGCATGTCGTGATTGAAGACACCGAAAGCCAAAAGAAGCTCGCTTGTTATAGCAATGGCTATCGTCCTTGTTATGTCGATCGGAGCGTTCAAAACTTGCGATACGCTGGAGACTTACGGGTAGATCACAACTACCGTGGTAAATCACTGGTGAAGGTATTAGCCAAGCATGTAAAACAGACCATGCATGCACCGAACTTTAGCCAAATGATTATTTTTGATGATAACCACGCGGCGCGTGCTGCCATCCAAACAGGTAAAACGGGAATGCCCGATTATTATGATGAAGGGCTTATAGAGACACTCAGCCTGACGAGTACTGGCGCAAAACGAAAAATCACGGCTTTTTTAAAGCAAGCTAATAAACAGAGTGACATTCAAGTGATTCGTAGTTGTGTTGCCGAAGTCGAACATGTACCAGCTATGAATCAGTTTATTGCCGACATGGCAGAACACTACAACTTTATACCTGCCTATAACTTTGAAGAACTTGCTCAAGGTCATCAGTATTTTTCAGGCATAAAACTCTCAGACTTTTCACTTTACTTTAAGGGCGAAAAACTGGTGGGTATGTTTGGCTTGTGGGATCAGCATAGTATTAAGCAAACCAAGATTTTAAATTATAGTTCGGCCATAGGTGTGCTTAGACCCATTTATAACTTGCTAACTCCAATTACTAAAGGGATGCGTTTGCCTAAACTGGGTGACTCTATTCAGTACCATGTGCTGCATACGCTTATGTGCCATCCCGAAGATTTGGCTTTGCATCATAAAATGCTCGAAGATGCCTATAACCAGTCAAAACAACAGGGCGTTGGCGTAGTGAGTTTTACGCTTTCCCATAAAGACCCGCGTTATCAGTTAAATCAGTTTTATAAAGGTGAGCGTTTAACGGGTATGCATGGCTTTATTAGTTATGAGGGTGACCCAAGACCAAATTTTGATAAAAACCTGATTCCATACTTAGAAGTTGGGCGTATTTAATGCTTAGATAGTTTCGCCGTGGGGCATGAATGCGCAAAAATTTGCTCAATTCTTATGAATGTTAAATAAATTTGAGCAAATATATGCACAAAATGGTGAACATCAGCTAGAGCAAGAGACTTTTCTTATGGTGAGCTTGATTACGTTACAAAATCAAAGTGAATCGTTTTGGATTTAATGAACCTAGCGAATTTGACCCTTTAGCCCAACTTATCTTGCGCTGTTGAAACAGCTAACATGGTTTGAAGGTAATAATCGACACGTGAGTGATTATTATCCTTATGTGAGTTATGCGCATTAAAGGCTGCATCATGAAGTTTCACCACTCGAGCAATTGGATTTAAACCACAACGGAATAAATATTCTTCGCGTGTTTCATCTTCTCGTTTAGTTAATGCATCGACGACATCGCGGATTTCTTTTCCAAATAAGCTTTCGATTTTGTCTAGGGTAAGAGGCGTGTCTTCAACACTATCGTGGAGAAGGGCGGTAATAATGTAGATTTCTGAAAATTGATGCTCGATTAATGAATTGACCACACCTTTAATATGGTACTCAAAGTAATCATGAGGACCATACTTTTGACCTTGATGAGATTCTTTTGACAATGTCTCTGCGAGTTCAACTTGATTTTGAGTCATTTTTTGCTCTTATCACTTTAAGTATATGACGCGGCCTAATGGGTGAGATTAGTCGCTTAGGTCATAATTTTATACTGAATAGCGACTCTTAAAAACACTTCTTAATAAGAGTAGTCACTGACTTTTATTAATTTATTCTTTGTTGATGTGAGCCAAACCAGCCCTTAAGTTTTTGAAATTTTAAACTTTAACTTAATGATATAAAAGTAGATTGTAAATATTACTTAAGAGTTTCCTTAATTATCTAATTAAATGAAAAATAATAACTATTTAAATAATTTCTAGCCAATTTCACATTGACACCTTAAATATTGAAGATTACCATTTGCGGGCTGGCCTACATTGCCAGACGGTCGTCGCAGACCGTATTAAGACCGCATCAGGATTATTTCTTCTGAGGAATAGTTTTGTGCGAAAACTCCCAGTCTCCTCCCGTAGCGGTAGGACGGGAGAGGGACACCCTCGGGTGTGCTGGATGTCTTAACCAGTCTGCGAACCCTCTTCCGTTCTGCCACCATAAAACTTATGCTCTGGCAGAACTCCATATATAAGGAGTTGGCTTTGCGCACCCATTATTTCTTGGCAATCTTTGCCAAAAGCTATAACAACACAGCTTAAAACATTTAACGCAGCTTGATCGCCGTAAGGCTTTTTCAGGCTTTAGCTCGTTATTACTTAAAACTTCATCAACAACTAAAACTTGAGATGTGCTCGGCACAGTCTTTACGGCTTTGCTACGCCTTTTTTTCACCTTTAGAAAAGTGGAAGGCATTTATATCTCATTTATATACAACAATAATTTTTTAAAACGGTAAAAATATGCAAAATTTAACTCTCCCAACACGTGCTTTTAACGTCGTAAATAAAGCAATTGAGCTGTTCCATTACCATGGCTTTCATTTGGTCGGTATCGACAGACTTACGAGCGAGTCCGAAATAACCAAAATGACGTTTTATCGCTACTTTCACTCTAAAGAACGCTTTATTGAAATTTGCCTAATCGTACAAAAAGAACGACTCCAAGAAAAAGTAGTCTCTATGGTCGAATACGACCACAACACAAGCGCAGCCGATAAGCTTAAAAAGCTCTATGACTTACACGCAGACATAGACGGGCTGTATTACCTGTTGTTTAAAGCTATTTTTGAAACTAAAAATAACTACCCAAACGCGTACACAACCGCCGTGAGATATAGAACATGGCTTACCAACGAAATATATAGCCAGCTTAGAGCACTTAACCCCGATGTTTCCTTTACCGATGCCAAACTCTTTATATATATAATTGATGGTGCAATCATTCAGCGTTTAAGTTCAGATGAAGTTGATGAGAGAGTGTTGGAGGTGTTTTTGAGTACAATTGATATAAGTTCTGCTAGAGTGAATTAATTATGTATGTGGTTAATGGATTGAAGATAAAACTTTTATGAAACAATTATCTTAGTTGATTTATGCTTATCTAAACTCTAGTTTATTAAAAATACAATAGATGTTTAATAAGTATAAAGGGTTGAATCCTGAGTGTTACTTCATAAAGTAAATAATAAAAAAGCAAAATATACTTAAGTTATTATTTTTTGGTATATTTAACTGAATTAGAGGGGGAAAGCAATGCAAATTTCTAATTTAAGAATAAGTGGGTTCAGATCTTTTGGTTTTGATATCGTTGACATCTCGTTGGTAAATAAAATGTCAACATTTATTGGTTTAAATAGCTCAGGGAAAACAACAGCTTTAGAGGCTTTAAGAAAAGTATTTGGATCAACTTTATCTGAAAGAGAAATTTATAAAGAAGATTTTCATATTGCTTATGATGAAGACCCTATCAGTATTACAAGTAGAAAACTCTCTATAGAAGTAAAAATTAAATTCACAGAAGAAGAGAGTCAAAAAGATGCGATTATTCATCTTTTTCCAACGATGGTCATAGATGGGGTTGGTGAAGATCCTTATGTACGTATTAGATTGGAAGCTACTTGGTCAAAATCTGAAATACTTCCTGATGGTGAAATAGAAGTAAATACTTATTTCATATCTGTGGCTGATGGCATTGATGAAAAAGATGATGATAAAAAATCATTTCCAAATCATTTACGAAATTTGATACAAATATTATATGTTCCTGCAATTAGAAAACCATCAGAACAGATTAAATACGCGTCAGGTAGTATTTTATATAGGATATTAAAAAAAATTCAATGGAATGATTCTTTTAAAAAAGATTTTGACACCCAAATTAATAAAATTAATGATTCTTTTCAGGAGTTAAGTGAATTTTCAATAATTCAGAATACAATCTCAGATATATGGAGTAAATTCCATAAAGATGAACGGTATAGAGATACTTCTATAGGATTTAGTAATAGTAACTTTGATGAAGTCTTAAAGAAAATAGATATCTCATTTAGTCCTACAGGTACTCATAAAACTTATGGTGTAAATGAGTTAGGCGATGGTTATCGCTCAATGTTCTATTTAACTCTTGTTTGTGCTTTATTAGAAATTGAGGAAAAATTAATAAAAAAATCTAGTGATGATAGTATTGAATTTACACGACCATTATTGACTTTACTTGCAGTAGAAGAACCAGAGAATCACATTGCACCACAGTTACTAGGTAGAGTTGTCAAAATCTTAAAATCAATTTCTTTACAAGAAAATTCTCAGGTATTATTTTCATCGCATACCCCCGCTATTGTTAAAAGGATAGATCCGGAAAATATTTTACATTTTAGAATTACAGAAGATTATATAACTCAAGTTAACCGTATTGAATTACCGGATAAGGCTGATGAAGCTTATAAATATATAAAACAGGCCATACATAATTATCCTGAAATATACTTTGCCCGTTTAGTTGTTATTGGAGAAGGCGATACTGAAGAAGTTATTTTTGAACACCTTATGGAAATTAAGGAGTTAGATTTTGATGATAATATAATTACATTTGCTCCATTAGGTCATAGGTTCGTTAACCACATTTGGAAATTATTAAATAATCTGCACATTCCCCATATAACTTTACTAGATCTTGATGTAGAGCGAGAAGGTGGCGGATGGGGAAGAATTAAATACATTTTAAAACAACTTATTGAAAGTGGTGTTAATAGAGATAATCTCTTAAAGCTAGAGAATGGCAGAATTTTATCAGACAAAGAATTAGAGGAAATGCATACTTGGGAAATAAGCAAAAAAACTTTATGTTCTTTAAATAGCTGGGTAAATTTTTTAAAAAATTACAATGTATTTTATTCTGCTCCATTAGATTTAGATTTTTTGATGTTGAAACATTATCCTGATTTTTATAAGGCAATAATTCCTAAAAATGGCGGACCAAGAATTCCAGATAAAAACATTGATTTAACATCTTTTAATAAAAAAATTCAAGACGGTGTAATAGCAACTCTTAAATCAGAAAATGCAAAAGCAATCACTTACTCTGAGGAGGAAAAAGAATTAATGATTTGGTATAATTATCATTTTTTAAGTAGAGGTAAACCTACGACACATATATTAACATTAGCAAATATAGACAAAGAATCTTTAGAGCATAATTTGCCCATAATTTTTAATGAAATATTCATTTGTATTAAAAATTTATTAAATTTAAAAGATAGCTAATAATAGTAGTAATTATATATGAAATATCTGGGAAAAATAGACTGGCAACCTAGTGATGGTTTAAAACTCGAGGACAATGCTCTTGAGGCAGTGAAAAGTTCAGAAAATATTTTAGTTATAGCTGGACCCGGTGCAGGAAAAACTGAAATGCTTGCTCAAAGAGCAAATTTTTTACTACAAACAAATACATGTATTTTTCCAAGAAAAATTTTGGCTATTAGCTTTAAAAAAGATGCTTCTTTGAATCTATATGAAAGAGTAAAAAAACGTAGTGGAGAAGAATTTGCAAGGAGATTTGAATCTTTAACCTTTGACTCTTTTGCAAAGCAATTATTAGATAGATTTAAGCAAGGATTACCTGAACAGTTATTAATTTCAGATGATTATGAAATTTTAACTAATAACCAAAATAAAATAATAAAAAATTATTATGAAACAATAGATATCGACTTTTATAATTCAACAACAGAAAAAGATATTCTAAAATTGCATTTACAAAAATTACCACTTTCCGAAAATGATATATCTGATAAAAATAGAAAAAAAGTATGGGAAAAAATGTTGGCAGAATCACCAAGTAAATTAACATTTCCTATGATTATGCGCTTAGCTGAACTTATTATTAATATTAATCCTAAAATAAAAAAATATTTACAAGAAACTTATGCTTATGTATTCCTTGATGAATTTCAAGATACAACTGATGTGCAATATAGTTTTTTTAAAAGTTGTTTTTTAAATAGTAATTCTGTATACACTGCGGTCGGTGATGATAAACAGCGTATTATGCTGTGGGCTGGTGCTCAAGAAACTATTTTTGAGGATTTTAAGCATGATACAATAGCAAAGGAGATTCA
The DNA here is from genome assembly GCF_000292385.1 of Acinetobacter sp. GG2. Lineage (NCBI taxonomy): Bacteria > Pseudomonadati > Pseudomonadota > Gammaproteobacteria > Moraxellales > Moraxellaceae > Acinetobacter > Acinetobacter sp. GG2. Next base: position 483,112 of record NZ_ALOW01000040.1, on the reverse strand, counting down.
ACTTTTTATGAATTTCAGAAGTGCTCCAAGATTAGTTGAACTTCAAAATTATTTGACTAATCATCTTCTGAAAAATAATTTTATTGCATCTCCCTCATCTCTTCGGAATAAAGATGATGGTATATGTGAGTTATGGCTATTGGCGGATCCAAACCAAGAACAGGAAAATTTATTAAAAGATGTCAAAAAATGGATATATGAAGAAAATATTAATCCAAGGGATATATGTATACTTGTAAAAGGAAGCTTAGAATTATATGCAGGTGATTTAATTAACTATTTTAATAATAATGGTATAAATGCTCGTAATGAAGATAAATTTCAAAATTTTTTAACTGAAGAAATTGTGGTTTTTATAGTTAATTTGTTGCGAGCAAGCTCTGAAAAAATAAAATCTGATTCTAGATATATGGTTTTTAGCTTTCTAGTCAATCTATATAATGAAAGTGAAAATAATAAGCTATTGTTGCTTGAGTTTTCTATATCGGAATGGATTAAAAAAATAAGAATAAAATATGATTTTGATAATTTTAAAGATAAAGATCAATTAAAAAATATAATTGATGAAATTATAATTTTTATTAATATTGAAAATTTAAAAGCAAAATTCCAACAGTATAAGGATCGTATTTTTTTTAATAATTTAATTCAAAACTTTACTGATAGATTATGGGAAATTTATGAAAATAAAGCTAATTTTATAGAATCTATAGATGCTCTTTGGGGTATTAATACTATACCAGTCATGACTATTCATAAAAGTAAAGGACTTGAATATCATAGTGTTATTTTTATTGGGCTCGAAGATGGAGCTTTTTGGACTTATGATAGGCAAATGAATGAAGATAATTGTGCTTTTTTTGTTGCTTTGTCAAGAGCAAAGGAGAGAGTAATTTTTACTATTAGTCAGAAAAGAATGACAAGATATGGATTAAAGCCACAATATATAAATAATATTGAAGGAATTATTACTGCATTACAGAATTCTGGTATTGTAGATGTTATTGATAAGAGTGAATGAAATTTATATTTTTTAAATTAAATCTGACAATTAAATTTTTCTTAAATGTCAGATTTAATTTATAGATATTGTTATTAAACTCCAAAAATTATTTCTTGATATTCATATTCCCCATAATCCTGTTCTCTAGAGGCAGCAATTATATGACAAGTATATTTATATCCAATCTTAGAACCTAATAAGTTCTGAAAATATTGTGGAGTAAGCAATGTATAAGTCGCGCATCTAGGTTTCATTTTGGAAAGATATGTATTTTCCCATTCTTCATTCCAGTAACCAGACACGCCAATTTCAATATCGCCTAGTAAATATCTAATAATTTTATTATCTGATTGACCTATAATTTTAAGTTTACTGTTTGGTATGATAGGTATATATATTCCTCTTGAATCCTGTTCAGCAAACCAATGACCATATCTATGATGAGGGAAAGCTGTTCCTGTAAAAGGAAAATTTTCAAAGGGTAAGTTCTTAGATTCAATAAATTTAAAATCTAATTCTTTCTCTAACCCTAATCCTATAGAAATAACTTGAGATCTTTCAGTTGCTTTATTTTTATCATTCATTAATGTACAGGTAATATCTAACTGTAAATTTGAGCTAATTTCTAAAGGGAAAGATAAAGCAGCTAAAACACTATCTCCATTATTTGTATTACAAGTTTCAATTAAGTTTCTAATATAATCTTTAAGAGCTTCAAGATTGTATTCATTTTGATAATTCCACTTTGAAAACCAGCTCACTTTAGACGGTAAAAAATTTAAAAAAGATGTTTCAAGTGGCAAAGCCTTTATTGATAGAAAATCAGCACAGTCACTAGGCATTTGATAACGATGTTTAGCAACTTCCAGAACTCTTAAATACGCAGATCTAGCTCTATGACTATTTAATGTATAAAGCTGACCAGTATTATTTCTATCTAAGAAATATTGATAAGAGTCGTTTAGCCTAGGCTCATTTATGAATGTTTTGTTCCACTCATGTTGAAAATCTTCAGTCAAAGGGTAATGGGATTCATTTTCAAGATCTTCTAAAGTGCTTAAGTATATATAAGGGAATTCACTTCCCAGATTTTTTCTAAAATCTGACTCTTTATCTATTAAATCTAAGTTAATATTGAAGTTACCTTGATAGCAACCTAAGTTAGAAATTTGAGAATTTATAGATTTCAATAATTGATCGGATAAACAAGATCTCGCAAATATATAGTCTCCCAAAACAACACTTGGTTTATAGCTCTTTTGAGAAGCCATCCAAAATACACATAATATTTCAACAACTTCGGATTCTAATTTCTTTGACTTCAAACTTTCTAATAATTTAGTTTCAATAGTTTTATAATGGGCATTTGCACTTAATAGTGTTGAGAGTTCATTCGCTGTCCATTGTTTAATACTCGTGAATGGCCAATGTAGTCTAGCAATAAGTAAAGAGATGGCTATTTCATGTTCATCTAAATTTTGGTTCCAATCCCAATTTGGTATCTGCAAATTCAAATTCCGAGTTTCTTCTTTTAGAACTTTAATCATCACTTCAATAAATGATTTAGCTTCTTCTATTCGATCAAGTTGTACTAGTAAATAAACTAATTTGGAAGAAGGGATAACAAGTCTTATATCTGGTTCACTATTATTTTTAGTAGTTTTTTTAATAAATTCATCAGCTCTGTCTCTATAGTCTTGGGCAACAATATCTAAACGCTTAAGACATTGTTCTGTAGATTCGTAATAATACAACCATCCACCTTTCTCCGATTGGGCTTTAAGGAGAATATCAAATGCAAAACTTTTACCTTTAGCACTTCTTGCAATCTCATAAAGAGGGTCAAGTAATATACTTTCGTCTTTATATAATAAATACCTATTTTTTAAGTTACTCCAAATGTATTTTATAATATCGGACTTTTTAGCTTTAGATTTCCAATATTCGACCCATGATAGTAAATAGTCTCTACTTTTGTAATCAGCTTTAATAAATTCTAAAAAATCATCAAATTTTTGTAAAGGATAATCCTCATAGTTAATAATCATAGATTGATCATCTTTGGTTGAATTTTCATTCTCCTTAATGTATCGAGTTAATTGGGGCAAGCCATTGTGATCTAGTGCAATGTCAATTAATTTTTTTGCTCGTGCGGAGTTTATATTATCTTCTATGGCATATAAATCATCATTTGATAATCCTGTTCGAGATAAAGATTCTAAATAGTAAGATGCAAGATCAGGTAAATTACTGAGTATTTTATGAAAAGAATCTTCAGCCTTATACCAATTACCGTGTATAATTTCATATTGAAATTTTGAAACCAAATATGATAAATCAAGTTTTGATAGCAAATTATTATACTGTGATAAGGAGTGCCTAGTTTCATCACCATCAGTATATTTTGAGATATGCATTACTTCCGATGAAATTTCTTTAAGATATAGAGCAGCATCTTTTTTATTCTTCTTCGATAAGTAATCAATAGACTCTAGTATCTCAAAAATCCCTCTGTCCTTATGCCAACCATACCCTAAAATGAGATCCCAACATTTAAATGTATATCTTTTGATATGTTCGGGCTTCTGATGAAGTAATGCAATTTTTGCTAAATTAGAAAAATAATCACATCGTTGATTAGTTTCCTGAATTTCATTCTCTAGGATTTCATCAATAATTTTAAAGATAAATTCAATTGTTTCATCTTCAAAAAATTGAATGTTCTGTTCGGCATACCATTCAATAAACCAATATATACTAAAAAACTCTTTTTCTTCAGTACCTTTAAAATCTGATAATTTAATTCGTTTCTTATTGATTATTAAATTAATAATTAAGCAAATCTCAAACCAAGTGTTCTTGAATTTAATGACTTCTCCAGTATCTTTATAGTCAAAATGTATAGGTAAGTCTGAACTACTAAGTAAAGAATAAATATCAAAGAATGAAAAATATTCTCCAACTTCAATTAAATTAATAATATGATCACTTAAATCAACTAATAGATTGTATAAGCCAACTTTAACTGAATTACTGTAACTTCGTATTGTCAAATGTAAGAAATCACCTTGAGCTGCCAAATGTTGGAAAAAATTGTCAAAAAAGTAGTCTTTATATGAAAATATTAATTGATCTCTTTTATAAACTAAAAAATGTTCTTCATTATCATAATTTAAATGATTTTGTATGAATAGGTTGTTTTCTAAAATATGAATTGCCTTACCAAGAGAAGAGGAATTAAATAAATCTAAATTATCCCAACTATTAAATTCGACTCCCTCTAAGTATCCTAGAAGAAATACTTTATCTGAAATCAATATTTTAACTATTTCATCATTTACTTCATTAAAAACATCAAGTAGTTGTTCAAAGTTATTATTCAAACAGCTAGTCTGACACAAGAGAATTATCCATTCCTCATTCCATTTTTTTATTTTATTTGTACGAATACGACTATTTATATAATCTTCATCACATAAAATTTTAGCAGTAAGTGTGAGCTCAATATTTTTCTTATAAAGTTCATCATGTTCATGATTATTGTATAAGCGTTCTTCGCTAAGAAATCTTTGAAAACACCAATTTGCAGTTGATAAAGCCTGAGTCTTTTCATTTCTATGCCATAAGGCTATAGATAAAATTGCTAAATCAGCCACTGAAAGTTGGTGATGTAAGGAAATTAATTCATTAATTGCAGATAGAGGGGCAGTTGTGAGAAATATTATTTTTAATTTATTAAAATCAGCTAATTGAAACTGAGGACCATTTATTAAGCGTGTTTTTATAGATCTATGTTTGTAAGCCTCAGCATATTTTGATTCTTCAAAAGCGATTGTTTCAGCTTGAGTTAATAAATCAATAAAGACTTGCGGATCATATCCTTCTACTAAACGATTAATCACCCAATCACGAGTTAAACCTTCTCTTAAAGGCATTGTATTTCCCATTAAAGCGTAACAATGCCATAGCCAACGTTGCTTTAATGACTCAGGTGCATCTTGCTCTAGCCAATTACATACGGATTTTAATAACGTTTCAATGATATTAGAATGATCATCTCTGCTTTTTACAAAAACACTTAAGCTCTCATGAAAAGGTCTTAAACCAGATAAAGACTCATGAAGCAAAAAGATCACTGAGTTTATGTCTAAGGATGGATCAGAGAAGATTGTATTAAAAGAATGCCTAGGCCAAAAAAAATTAAAACTTACAATGAGATGGAGTATGTTTTTTTGTTTATAAGATAATGTATGCCAAATAAATAAGTAATATTCCTGAATATTACCTCCACTATGCATTGGTAATTGATTGATATGCCATTCATTAACAGGAAGCTGATTAATTCTTAAATATTCACAGGAGTAGATCAGCTGTAAAGGATAACCATGTGTGGAAGTTAATAGTGCTGACGAGGCTTTAGCTATGATTTCAAACTTATTTCCATAATCATTCGTTATTAATGCACCATTTTCAATTCTTTTACTTATGTATTCAGATATTGCATTTCCTGACATAGGAGGAAGGTAGGTCCAACTCTTCTTAGGACATAAATTTAAAAGTCTTTTTGGTAGGTATTCATCATCTACAGGTTGTGTACCAACTATAATTTTAAGATTAGCAGGTAATGGTAACAAAGTTTTAAAAACTTCATCTAATGGACTAATGTCCTTATTATTATCACGCCAAACATGATCTAATCCATCTATAAAAAGTATGAATGGTTTTCCGATTCTTTTATAATAATTACCACAATTCTCAAGAATATTATTTAAATTTTCAGGTTGCTCATGAGATGAAATTGTAACTTTATGATGAAATTTTCTTATTTGTGAATAAAGAGACTCTGCAATGACTCTTAAGGATAACCGGTCTTGAGTTCGATCACTTGTAGAAATAAAATAATGATGTCTAATATAAGGAATTTTCTTATCTTCTAATTCCTTACAAAGGTAACTTAGATATGTGCTTTTGCCTAAACCTGGGCTACCAGTTAAAACATATATATTTGATTTATTTTTATTAATTATTTCATTAATAAAATTATTATGAAAGGCCTCATCTGGTAATACATAATCTTCTGAAATGTAAAAACTCTGAGGTATCGGTTCAGGTCGTTTTGTATGAATAACTGAACGTAGTATATCTAGAGTAATCCAACCGTCAGGTGAAGGGTGATTTTTAATTGTTGCCCATTTTTTAGCTTCATCAAAAAGACGTAAATATCCTATTTCATCGCTAATTTTCATTAGAGAGTTTTTTACTTGATCCTCGAGAACTGAGTAGATTGGGACTTCGTAAGCAACTTTTAAGTTTTCAATGAATTTTCGAGCTTCTGTTTTGTTACCCAACTGTTTAATGATTTCATTTTGGTTATCTGTCGGTATTAAATCAAACTGAATATAAGACGTTCCTTGAAAGCAAGGTTCTACATCCCTAGCAAGACGCTTATTTGTAACCAGATTGATTGAATTAATTTGATCTGATGGGATTTTTTTATATGCATCATATATTTTTCTTAAAATACTTCTTGAGCGTTCAGTTTTTCCTGAACTGTGAAGAATCCAATTCCAAGAAAACTCATTTTCTATCTTTTCAGGAGAAGGTGAATATTTAACTTGATAGTAGTCATATTTATTATCTTTTGTGATACAAACTACATCATCTAAAGACTGCGGTGTTTCGTCAGTATCATCAGTAGCCTCAAATAAAATTTTTTGATATTTATTTGGAAAGAGTAGCCATTCGGCAAGGATGCTTATGCCAAATAAAGTTTGATAATCATAGCCTTTGTAGGTAATTGCAGTACTTTTAATATTGTCTTGACGCATGAATTAAATGATTTCGTATGTTTTTTTCTATTGTATATCCTTAAAGCCTCATTTTCTTTGTAAGATATAATTTATGATTAAATATTAGACATGAGGTCGGATTTTTATTATTATTATTTTTATCAATATGCTTCTGATTTAATAGAGTTTTATTTAGAAAAATTTCCTATCGAACTATTTATTACCTAATAGTCATTTTGTAAATAAATCTAATGAAATTTTATTCAGATAACTTTGAGAAAAAATGAAAAATATTGAAATTTTAGAAATAAAAAAAATTGGTGACCAATGAAGAAGGTTTATCGCTTTTGTTAGAAGATTCTATTAATAGCGGAGCTTCAATAGGTTTCTTAGCTCCTATAGAAAAGAACGAAGTCTTAAATTATTTGCGTGAGGTCAACCATAAATTAGCACAAGGTAATAGTCGTCTATGGATTGCTATTCAACAAGGAAAAATTGTAGGTAGTGTCCAATTATCCTTAGTAAGTAAAAAGAACGGCGTTCATAGAGCCGAGGTTGAAAAACTCATGGTGCTTACTTCTGCAAGAAAACAAGGAATAGCAACATTACTAATGAATGAACTAGAAAACTTTGCACGAGAAAAGGATTTGCGCTTACTTGTCTTAGATACACGTGAAGGCGATGTGTCCGAACTTTTATATAGCAAAATTGGATTTGTTCGTGTGGGTGTCATTCCGAGTTTTGCATTAAGTTCAAATGGGAACTATGACGGCACAGCGATTTATTATAAAAAGCTTGATTGAGGGCTGATATAAGTATCTACAGAGCAACCCATTTATCATTTAATTTTTATATTCAAAGTTTTTTCTAAAAATGAATCACTTTTAGTTTTCCAGACATTAGCAGGCACAGGATGTTTGGCATCTTGAATAAGTTCTAAAGTGTTTGGAATACCTTTACTATCAAGTACTTGATGTAGCTGAATACTTTGCTTTGGGTCAACAATAGGGTCTTTAGTGCCAACTAATATAAGAGTAGGTGGATATTGAAACGAAATTGGTAATGATGATCTAGCAGCGGACGTCTTTTCTATATTTTTATCTGTAGCAATAGTTTGGTTTATTTCATTCATAACATTTGACGGTAGTGTTCTAGTGTTAGAACTCCACTGAGCATACATACCTTTAAAGTCATAAAATCCAGATACTAAAATCAAAGCATTTATCTTGCCTGAGTTAGCTACAACATTCGCTATAGAAGCACCACAACTAATACCAACTACTACAACTTTGTTTGAGTCAACATGTGGCTGTGATCGAGCAAAATTAATGGCTTGAACAAGATTATTTTGTGAAGGTTTACCACAAAAATCTGATTTCCCAGATGACTCACCATATCCACTCATAGATACAGCAAAACTAAAAAAGTTCTTTTTAGCATATTCATTTAACAAACCTGAGCGTACAAAGGCTTTTGCACCTTTTTTGTCTTTCTGAATGCCATGTAAAAAGATAATTGCTGGATACTTTTTATCGGCTAAGAGGTCTGGTTCTTTCCAATAAATTTCAGTTGTTTGATTATTTGCTGTTAAAAGTTGATGCTGTGCTTGCTTGGTATAAATATAAGGAAGAATAGATACACGGAAAAAGGCATAGAAGCCAACAACTAAAATCAAAGGAAGAATGTAGCAAAGGGCTATATTCTTTTTCTTATTAGGAAGCATGAGAACTCTTGTAGTTATTTATGATTGTGAGTGATTCTCTAACTATTGAAATTTAAAATCAATATATAAGTTTATTAATTGTTTTTGCTAAATTGAATAATCAAGGCAAGGTTGGGAAAGTTCCCCGATTGAGAAACTTTCCAATTTATGAATTAAAGATGTTTTTGAAAAAATGGAATAATTTTTTCTAAGGCTTGAACAACAGGTTCAGGTTGATCATATAAGTCATAATGGCTTGCATCTTTAACCACAAAGAGGTTTTTATCTTTAGAAGCCGCTTTGCTATATAGCTCATAACCGTCACGATATGAACCGAAGCCTCCCGGAACTCCACCAATCACAATTTGTAAGGGTTGAGTGAGTAAGTGATCTGCCAAATGAAAGGCATCAAACCCAACAGCAGCCGCTAAACCTGAAAAGCGAAGTTTATTGGGTGAACCTTCTGCCTGACCGCGCGGGGTTTTGTAGTAATCTACAGCTTCTTTAATATCAATATCATGAATGCCAGCTTGCTCACGCTCTTGTTGTGAGTTTGGAATGTACTGGGTAATAAACGGTTCGGCACCACGAGCTTCCGCAGTACGTTGTGCTGCAATGGCTTCTAAAGTTTTAATGGCAGCCTCAGGTGTTTGGTCACCTTCACGCATTAAACGACCATAGTTTGCTGCAACTACAGTTGCGACTGCTTTAAAACGGCGTTCAGTCATAGCAGCATTAACAGCATAACCACCGCCACCACACACACCTAATACACCAATACGGTTTTCATCAACATAAGAAAGCGTTGTTAAATAGTCCGCTGCACAGCGAAAATCTTCTACACGTGTTGCAGGGTCTTCAAGAAAACGAGGTTCACCACCACTAGCACCTTGATACGATGCATCAAATGCTAAAGTAATAAACCCAGCTTCAGTGAGTTTTTCACCATAGATTGCGCCGGCAGTTTGTTCTTTACAGCTACTAATTGGATGCGCACATACAATGGCTGCATATGTTTTGTTTTCATCGAAATCTTTTGGAAAACGTATAGTTGCAGAAACATCGATGTTTTTATTTTTGAAAGTTACAGTTTTCATCATCTTCTCTCCGAAAGAAGAACTAGGTCGATGAAATTAATATAACCGTGGAGATTTATTATGATAATCCACTATAATCAGATAGCACTTATATTGAATACTTATAAATAATGAAAGAAAATTTAAATGATTTACACACTTTTATGGTGGTTGCTCAAGAACGGAGCTTTACCCGCGCAGCCGCAAAACTCAGGACTTCACAGTCAGCCATTAGTCAAACACTCCGTAATTTAGAAGACCGACTTGGCATAAAACTATTATCAAGAACAACACGAAGTGTGGCACCTACAGAAGCAGGTGAATATCTATTAAATTTGCTTCAACCTGCAATAGAAGAAATAGAAAATGGCATAAATCAAATTAGTGCTTTAAAAAATGATCCAGCAGGAACATTACGTATTAGCGCAGATGAATATGGAATACAAAGTGTCTTATGGCCAGCAGTTGAAAAAGTCATACAACAATTTCCAAAAATTTCAGTAGAGATCATATCTGATTATGGTCTTGTTGATATTGTAGAAGGGCGTTTTGATGCAGGACTTAGAAGAGGTGGTTTAGTTTCTAAAGATATGATCGCTTTACAGGTGAGTGAGCCAATACAAATGCTTACTGTTGCAACCAAAGAGTTTTTAGCTCGTTATGGTCACCCAAAGCATCCAAAAGATTTAGTGGAATACTGCTGTATTAATTTAAGATTACCAACACATGGTGAACTCTATCGTTGGCAATTTACCAAACAAGGTAAAACACAAATAATTACTGTTAATGCTAAAATCGTTTTTACAACCTTATCTCCAGTGCTTCAAGCAGTAAGGAGCGGTGTAGGAATCGCTTATTTACCTATTGATATGGTTCAGCCTTATATTGAAAGTGGTGAACTGGAAGAAACGCTAAAGGACTGGCGACATAGCTATGAACCTTATCATCTGTATTATCCCCACAGACGTGAGCAAGCACCTTTATTAAATATCTTAATCGATGCGTTAAAAGAAAATTTTAATAAAAAATAGCTGCTCATTAAATAAACATGGGTATTTCAGAACATCCGTGTAAGAAAATTGGTTTAAGCTAATGATGAAAGAAGAAATTTGCTTAATTTATTCATCATTTAACGCACATTCAAAATTACTTGGGTTTTCTTTACATCTTACCTTTTTCAAAAAATTCATCATTTTAGGGTCGTAAATACCTGCTTTGGTTAGCTGTATACGTGCTTCACGCATCATTTTCATATAGTTTAATTGTTCATTTTTAGGAATATCCATCCAGTATTTTGAAGGAATATCACTTTCATATTTAGCAATAACGCCAAACGTTCTGTTTAGTTGGCTGGCTACCCAAGTTCGAGACTTTTGCCCAAAACCCGCTGGAAATTGGTCTTTACGAATAATGAAGTTGGCTGAAATTTGAGTCAAAGGAAAACGAACGATAGCTCCTTTTTCACCTAAACCTTTGTATAGCTCAAAAGGTTTAAATGCCACAATAGGAGCGGGCACAATATCAATTTCATGGTTATTAAACTTTGCGCCAGCGTTGGTGACGTCTACCGATACAGCCTGACCGCCAACCTGTTGCACAAGCTTTGGTTGAGCTTCATCATATTTAAATACTCCAATTTTCTTACCGGCAGCTTTAGCGAGTGTATTGATACTTCTATCATTTACAAATAAATATGCAGGGCCAATAGTCCCTAAACCTGCAATTTCGTAAGGGCCTACCACCATGTTTTTTGAGGCCATGGGTGATGACAACAGCTTATAGGCATTAATTGCGGTTTTCATATTTGTTAATGCGCCAACAGCATCTAAAGATCCTGTATATTTATTAAATTGACGCCCACGTAAACCGCTAATAATAGCGCCATCACATTTCCCAACTTTTAAGTCTTCAGCCGCAACACGTTCATCAACATATGCTTTTAAAGATAGATCAGCTCCCCAATTTTTGGCTTCAAGAGCATAATCCTTTGCTAAAGCAAAAGCATCTCCTGACTTACCAATTGGGTCAAAAACACAGACTACTTGTTGTTTGGCATAAAGAGTTGTGGTTAAACAGGCACTTGTAATCAATAAAATAGTTTTAAAACAATCCATATTTAATTATCCATTATTTAAATTATAAAAATTATTTTATGAGTCTGACGTAGATTAGATATGGCATTTCAAGGAAAATATTTAGTGAAGAAGTCAAAAGACAGCTTTGAGTTGGATCTTATTTTTTTGTGATTTAGCTATGGCTTAAATAATTTGAGCATTATCAGTGAGTTAAATTTAAAGAATAGCTGCACACACGTACTATATCAGTTTTTAAGAGCATGTAAAGAGGGTTTTTAAAATATTTATATAAATTTCAATAAGATAAAAAATTTTTTGTGTATTGCAATTTAGCCTAAGCAAATTAATAACTTTAGGAGCCAAAAGGCGATTTAGCAAAATAATCTCTAGGTATCCAGTAACCACAAATACAGATCATGAATTTAGGATGTAGTGAGTCGATCAGCTCGCTAGGGCAAATATAAAAGTGTAATTACATTTTGTAGAAGGTTGCCTAGAGAATTATTCCGGCTAAGATTAGAAATAGGGTTATGCCAAAGGTAATCAAGAGCGTGAAGGCTCAGCAGACAGAGACACAAGCTTAATAATTGACCGCAGCAAACAATAAACGGCGCAGCAGCAACGTAGAGTAGCCAAAGTCATATATAGGTAGGTTTCTACATATCTTATTTAACATAATATACATTATGCGAACAGTTATATAATTCACTATTAAGTCTTTGATTCTGCTGCTGTACGTTTAGCTATACTTGTTGCCTCAACAAAAAATCATTAATTATTTTAGATGCGTATTATGCAATTTATAAAAAAGACCTTTGTTAAGGTCTTTTTGCACAGCTAAATTAATTTAATCATTTTATTTTGATGAGTTCCAATAATTGACGTAATTCAACTGTTGAATCCCTCGTTCAACAAACTCAGCATTTTGCCATTGTTTTACATCAACATCGCGTTTTATCAGTTTGGCCTTTAATGCAGTCTGTACACCTTCTTGTAGATGCCCTAGATAATATTCATCCAAAAGTGGCGAAAAAACTGTTTTTAAGGCTTTGTCTTGTAGGCTCAATGCATAGAGTTCCGTTGGTAATCCTGCATTTTTAGTAACAAGTTGAATGGCATTATCGCGGTTTTCAGGTTGTGAAACCCAATGTGCTGATTGTAAAACCGTATTGACCAATGTTTGGACAATTTCAGGATGTTGTTTAATAAACTCACTACGACCCACCAAACCTGATTGAATTGTGCCAGCTCCATCTTGTCTCTGCCCAGTACTCAGAGGAACTTCTACAATTTTCTGCTGTTTAAGCGCTAGAATTGGCATTAAACCCCAGCTGGCATCAATTTGCTTAGCTGCAAGTGCTGCATTGGCCGCAGCAGGATCCAAATTAATAATGCGGAAATCTTTTTCAGTAAAGCCATATCGCTCAATATATTGATCAAACGATAATTGCATAGCAGTTCCTTGAAAAATTGCTATTCGTTTGCCTTTTAACTGTTCGAGACTGGTATATCCTTTATTTGGCAAAACACCCAAATAAGCATCTATGTGCCGACCAGTTGCTACCAGTAACATGGTATCGATTTGATTCGATTTACCAATAATGGCTGCTAAGTCACCTAAAAAAGCAAAATCTAATTGTTTATTAGCCAAAGCTTCATTAATTACAGGCCCTGCACCTTTAAAAAATTGCCATTCAACCTGAATATTTTTCTTTGCGAATTCTTTTTCAAGTAACTGATTTAAATAAATATAATCAACTAATGGTGTGCCGGTGCTGTGTTTTTCACTACTGCTTAGATCAGGTACAGCAATTCTAATTTTTACAATGTTTTCAGTCTGATTTGTTGTTTTTGATGGTGCTGATGAAGATGGTTTGAAAATAAACAGTAGCAAAGCGACAAAAATAAGTGCAGGAATAATCCAGATAAATCGATTGCGTTTTGATAGTGTGGCCATATCGTTTTTCTCAACAACATATACAACGTCACTGCTTAACGACAGTGACGTTTTGCATGTTTAAAATAGTCTTTAGTTGGCATTTAAAACAGCATGAAGCTTGGCTTTTTCGAGTTGTTCTTCTGATAAATCTTTGGGTAATGTGGTTTTACCTTTTAAGCCATGTACACCAGTCGTTACTTCACCGGCAAGTGTAATTCGGCGTACAACGCGATGTTGATCGCCATAATCGTTAACTGCATAGTGCTGTGTAGAGCGATTATCCCAAATCACCACATCTCCTTCCTGCCATTGCCAACGCACTGTATTTTCTGGTCGCGTTACTTTTTCTTGTAAAATATTAAATAAAAGCTGCGAATCACTTTGACTAAATCCCACAAGTCTTTTGAAAAAATGTCCAAGTAAGAGGCTTTTCTTGCCAGTTTCTGGATGTACTACGACTACTGGATGCTCTGTCTCATACTTGGTAGATACAAAAATTTTCTTCAGTCTTTCGAGCTGTTCCGGCTCAACATTTTGTTTTGGTCCACCATAATCATATTCATTTGAATGTACAGCTACCAATTGCTCAGCAAATTGCTGTAAAAGCTCAGGAAGATCCTCATAAGCAGTTTCAGTATTTGCCCAAGTTGTATCACCACCTGTTTCAGGGATGATTAGGCTTCTCAAGATACTAATTTTAGGATAAGCATCGACAAAAGTGACATCAGTATGCCAAGAGTTAGCTCGTGCACCTTTTTGTGAGTCAAGTTCAAAAATAAAATCTGTGCCATCCACTGCTGGTACTGTTGGATGTTTAACGGGTGATCCAAATAATTCTGCAAATTTTTCTTGTTCCGTGTCCCCCAAATGTTGCTGGCCACGAAAGAAGAGTACTTTATGCTCTAATAGCGCATCGTGTATAAACTGAACTGTGGATGAATCAAGCTCAGAGCTTAAATGAATGCCTGATATTTCAGCCCCAATTCGACCAGTTAATTTTTTAACTTGTAGTTGTTGTGCTGGTTTCTGAATAAATGTTGTCATGTTAATTTCCTGTCGTAATATATGACTGAATGTTTATCAGAAACGGCGGCTTATTCTGTTATTTCAGAGACAATCCATCACGTAAAAAATTATTTTGATATTTAAATAATTAATAACACGCACATATGAAAATTAAATATGAAATTATATTTTTTTGAAATTTGAATAAATTTTAACTCTGATAAGCTGTTTAAAATCTTAGTTTATATCTCTGATTTATCATGAAAGCATCATCAATTATCGAGTTCAGGAATCCTATCTCAAAATATCAGAATGATTTTGACGGCGGACAATCTTCGGATCATCAAATTATAACGAATGAATTTATTCATAAAAGTATTCGTATTTTAGAAAACTATCAGGTTATTCAATCTTTATCTAATACAGAGAAATCTACGCTTATTCAGCATTTAAAAATAAGAAAGTATTATCATAATCAAACGATATACAATCAAAATGATCCGTGCACTGATATCAATATTTTGCTTGAAGGCGCGCTTAAACTTGGCTGGAGCACATCGCAAGGTAAATATCACACCGATATTTTTGTGCCCTCAGGTACATTAATCAATATTGTTCCGATCGTAACGGGTCAACTCCTACTTCACGACCACATTGCACAAGGTAGAACGGTAATTGCCAACCTTCCTGGCCAATTGTTTATGGATGTCATCAGAAATAACGCAGATGCTTTGTTTATGGTGTTGAAATTAATCTGTGTAAGAACACAGCTAAATCGTGAACAAAATTTCATTTATTCAACTGAAACATTGCAAACTCGTCTCGCTAAAAAACTAGTTTTTCTAGTGGATTATCATTCCTATCAGGACAAAGATAAAATTTTACTGAATCTCAAATTGAGTCAGGAAAATCTGGCAGAACTTTTGCAGACCTCAAGACAAAGCATTAATAAAGAACTAGCAGCGCTTTCAAACCAAAACATCATTGAGGTTAAATACAATCAAATCTTTATTTTGGACTTTGAAAAACTAAGCGATATTGCTCAGACTCATCAGTTCAACAGTACCACTAAGTTTCTTTGATATATCTGCTTTTGTCATAATGATATGATTTTATGAGGAGATAACTGTCGCAATAGAAACAGAATAAAAATTTGTCATATTTACACTAAGCGTTTTAGTCGCTTTGTTGGATAAAACATGACAGATGTAAATATCAAAAAACAACCTAATATTTTATTGATTGTGGCAGATGATTTAGGCTTTTCAGATTTAGGTGCTTTTGGCGGAGAAATCAATACACCTCATTTGAATGAATTAGCATTAAACGGCTTAAGGCTGACTAATTTTCATACGGCGTCAACCTGCTCCCCTACTCGTGCGATGTTACTTTCAGGCACTGACCATCATTTAGCTGGTTTAGGGACCATGGCAGAGGCCCTCACCCCAGAACTAGAAGGTAAAGAAGGCTACGAAGGTGTATTAAATAACAAAGTTGCCGCATTACCAGAATTATTAAAAGATGCGGGTTACTACACCATAATGTCTGGGAAATGGCACTTAGGTCTAAAACCAGAATATTTTCCAATTCAAAAAGGATTTGAACGTTCTTTTGCACTACTACCTGGCGCAGCCAATCATTATCTATTTGAAGCGGATATTCCAGAAGAGCAAATTCCACGCTTACTTAAGTCAACAAAAGGGCTCTATGCAGAAGATGATGAGTTTTCGGAAGAACTGCCTCAAGGGTTTTATTCATCAGATTATTTTACCACTCGCCTTCTAGACTTTTTACAAGATGATGAAGCACGCCAAGGACGTCCTTTTTTTGCATACTTACCTTTCTCTGCACCGCACTGGCCCTTACAGGCACCTCAGGAAGATATCGATCGATATAAAGGACGTTATGCAGATGGCCCCGTTAAATTGCGTGAACAGCGCCTTGAGAAACTCAAGCAACTTCAATTGGTAGATGCGGAAACAACGATTCACCCTGTCCTCGCTAGAACTCCATTCTGGGAAAATCTTACTCAAGAGCAACGTGATAAGTCTTCAAGAATTATGGAAGTCTATGCGGCCATGGTAGATCGTATGGATCAAAACGTTGGACGTGTGGTGGAATACCTCAAAGATCGAGGGGAATTAGACAATACTATTGTTATTTTTCTATCAGACAATGGTGCAGAAGGTGCTCAACTTGAAGCTCTACCCGTCTTTGGCGGTCAACTTAATGAAATTATCGAGCAATATTACGACAACAGTATTGATAATATTGGACGAGCAAACTCTTATGTTTGGTACGGAGAACATTGGGCACAAGCAGCCACCGCTCCTGCCCGTCTATATAAAGCACATACTAGCGAAGGTGGAATTAGAACCGTTTCTTTCATTCATTACGCAGGGTTTAAACGCCAAAACCAGATCAGTCACGAGTTTTTGACGGTCATGGATTTACTACCAACCCTACTGGATTATTTAAATATTCAGCATCCTGGTCAGGTGTATAAAGGTCGTCAATTGGTACCCCTCCGTGGACGTTCGATCTTGCCGTATTTACAAGTACAACAAGACCATATTCACAGTGAAGATCATGTCACAGGCTGGGAGTTATTTGGTCAAAAGGCTCTGCGCAAAGGGGAATGGAAAGCGCTGTTCATCCCTGCGCCAAATGGTCCAAATCGCTGGCAGCTATATAACCTTAAAGATGATAAAGGCGAAACTCAGGATTTGGCAAAACAATATCCAGAAAAGCTCGATGAATTACTCAAAGAATGGGCAACTTATGTCAAAGAAAATGGTGTGATTGAAAATGTGCAACAACGAAGATTATTACAAAATGATCAGCTAGAACCGTTTGAAGCATAAAATAACGAAGAAATTAGTCTGTAGATTGAACTAAGCCAGCACCCAATGCTGGCTTTTATATTTGTTGCCTGAACAGTATTTTAAAAGGCCTATGTTTAAAAAATTACTATTAAATATAAAGATAAGATCATCAAAATATAAACTTAAGTTTGTACTGATAATGACAGTGTTCAATTACATAAAAATTAAAATCATCACAAAGAAAACACAAAATGGAGTCATTAATGTCAGTTCAAAAGCACACCTTTCACTTCAAGAGAAAAAGATTAGTTTTAAATAAAATCACGCAAAGTCTGTTTATTTCACTTATAGGGTGTGCAGGATATTCATCTATTGTCTATGCCGAGGACACTTCCGCTACTTCAGGTACAGCGGTAACGGAAGCCAGTACGTCAAATTCAAAGTCAAACAGTAAAGCAGATGATGTCATTCAGCTTGCAGATGTTATTGTGACTACACGAAGACGTGAAGAAAAAGCACAAAATGTTCCAACACCGATTAGTATTTTAAGTGCTAAAACACTGGAAACACAAAAACTCAGTAAACTTGAAGATCTACAACAAGCCCTACCCAGCCTTAATGTTGCTTTCTTAAACCCTCGTCAATCGAGTGTAGCGGTTCGGGGTTTGGGTAATAACCCAGCTAGTGATGGTTTGGAAGCTAGTGTTGGGGTCTATCTGGACAATGTTTACTTAGGTCGCCCCGGCATGGCTGTATTTGATTTATTAGATATTGCTCAACTCGAATTATTACGCGGGCCACAAGGGACATTATTTGGTAAAAATACTACGGCGGGCTTATTAAATATTAGCTCAAAACAGCCTACCTTCGACCCAGACCATTCTGCTGAAATTTCTTTTGGTTCACGCAATTATTTGCAGGCTAAAGGAACGTTTTCAGATGCTCTATCCGAAAATGTAGCAGGCCGACTCTCATTTTATAAAACCACTCAGGATGGTTTTATTGATAACACCTATAATGGTAAAGATTATAACAATACAGATCGCGAAGGTGTCCGCGGTCAAATTCTCTGGAAACCGCAAGAGAATTTTAATTTACGTCTAATTGCAGATTACAACAAACAAGATGACGATCAAGGCGCGATGGTCGTGTACTACGCTGGGCCAACGTTTAACAGTACCGTATATGGCAATAACTACAATCGTTACTTAGAAAATGCCACACAGTCAGGTGCTAAAAATCTTTATACCAACTGGAAAGATAAACAGATTCATTCAGATGCCCCACAACACATGTCTGTTGAGCAAGGTGGTGGATCGGCAGAAGCCAATTGGTCGCTAGATAGCGGTAAAAAAATTACGTCGATTAGTGCATACCGCTTTTGGAACTTCACTCCAACCAATAGTGATTTTATTAGTTCAAATGCATTGACGAATGCCGGTGTTTCGGTTCGAGATAAACAGTATTCTCAAGAGCTACGCCTAACCTCTGCTGGAAATCAAAAAGTGGATTGGGTAACGGGCCTATATTACTTTCAGCAACAGTTAGACAATACGACTTTCTCTTTATATGGAGATACGGCTGACGCATTCTATCTTTATAACGTACCGAGCGTAAGAACCTTAATAGCAAATGGTCAATCGAATATTTTGAATAATCGAGATTCGTATTCATATGGAACAACTGAGACAAAAAGCTCAGCACTATTTGGTCAAAGTACATGGCATGCGACACCGAAGTTAGACATCACCACAGGTGCACGAGTCACCTATGAAGATAAATCTGCCAGTATCTATAGAACCGCCCCTATTGGGGGTACTCCAGTTTCGGGTTTAAGTGCGGCAGAGCGTAATTTACTAAATGCCCAGCTTGGCGCATACGACTCAGGCGAACTGAAGCAACATGGTTTAAGTTACTCTGGCTTACTGACTGGCAGCTATCGGGTAAATCCGAGCACACTGGCCTATGCAACGTATTCACACGGCGAGAAATCTGGTGGCTTTAACCTAAGCATTGGTTCTGCACCAGCAGCGGGTGCTAACTCGTTAAAGGTTGATCCTGAAAAAGCAGATAACTATGAAATTGGACTAAAACAAAATTTTCTTAATAATACCTTACAGCTCAATAGCAATATATTCTGGATTGATGTTTCTGACTATCAAACCACAAGCTATGAACAAGTCGGTAACTCTGTCGTGAGTGTGTTGGCAAATGCAGGTAAAGTACGCAGCCGAGGGATTGAACTCGATGCAACCTATCAGCCTATTCGTCGTCTTACACTTAACTTTAATGGTTCGCTTAACGATACCACTTATACAGAATATAAAAATGCCCCAGCTCCATCCAATATCAGTATTCCAACAGGCGTAAATACACAAGATCTGTCTGGAGAACGTGTATATGGCGTACCGAAGTGGATTGCAAATTTCAATTTCCGTTATGACTTAGCTGAGCACAATAACTGGCAGCCCTATGTTTCAGGAAGTTATGCTTGGCGAGATTGGTCATATGGCTCTTTAGATAATAACCCGTACAGTGTTATTAAAGCCTATGGATTAACAAATGCGAGTCTAGGTGCCCGACATCATATTGGTGAAAATGAACTGGATGTTGCGCTATGGGTAAAAAACCTCACCAATGAAACCTATGTGACCAATACATGGAATTCTTCTAATGGTATTGTTCTCGCTAGTTTAGGTCAGCCTCGTACCATCGGTGCAACCGTGAAACTTAGCTTTTAATAAATAAAATGCACAGAAATTGCAGCATTGGCTCCTTCAAAACCATGCTGCAAATTTTGTATAGAGTTATGGCGTATTTAGAATAGCGTCAATCTGAGTCAGCTCATCTGCACTAAACACCGTGTTTTGCAATGCTTTTAAGTTTTCGATGATCTGTTCGGGGCGACTAGCACCGATGATTGTCGATGTAATGCGTTCATCTCGTAAAACCCATGACAATGACAATTGAGCCAATGTTTGGTCTCGACGCTTTGCTATTTCATTTAACTGCTGTATTTGCTGTAGCTTCAATGCAACGAGGTGCTCTGACTGTAAATAGCGACTACCACGCCCGATACGTGAATCTTCAGGTACACCATTCAGATATCGTCCAGCCAATAGGCCTTGAGCCAGTGGTGAGAATGTAATTACACCAAAACCCTCTTGTTTATCAGTCTCCGTTAAACCTTGCTCAATCTGACGTTCAAAAAAATTGTAAATCGGTTGATGCAAAGTAAGTGGAACGTGATAAGCCTTAAGCAATTCTATCAACTGTAAAGTTAACTCTGGTGTATACCCAGAAGAAATCCCCACATAGAGTGCTTTACCTTGTTGCACAATATCGGCAAGTGTCTTGGCTGTTTCTTCAAGCGGTGTTTCTGGGTCATAACGATGTGAATAAAAAATATCGACATAATCAAGCCCCAGTCGCTGTAAGCTTTGATCAAGACTAGCCATTAGGTATTTTCGGCTGCTACCACCTTGTCCATAAGGTCCAGGCCACATGTCCCAGCCTGCCTTTGTCGAAATAATAAGTTCGTCTCGATATGGCTTGAAGTCATTTTTTAAAAAGTGCCCAATATTTTTCTCTGCACTTCCAAAGGGTGTTCCATAATTATTGGCTAGATCGAAATGATTAATTCCATGATCAAACGCCGTGTAAAGTACCGATTTTTGTTGTTGAATTGGAGTATCATCTCCAAAGTTATGCCAGCAACCAAGTGACAATGGAGGTAATACCAAACCGCTATTTTTAATTTTTCGATATTGAAATGATTGATATCGTTCTGAATTTGCGAGATACATACTTTGTCCTTTTATTCGGCAGTAGCCAAGAGGCCGAGGTTTTGTCTTAATGTTTGACCTTCGTATTCTTTGCGGAATAAATTGCGCTGTTGAAGGATAGGAATAACCAGATCGACAAAGTCTCTAATTCCGTTTGATATGACGGCAGGCATAATGTTAAATCCATCTGCTGCTCCACTGACGAACCATTCTTCAAGCTGATCGGCGATATATTCTGGCGTACCAACCAAACAAAAATGCCCTCGTCCCGATGCAATACGTTGATAGAGCTGTTTAATGGTTAGACCCTGCTCTTGCCCGAGAGCCTGAATTAATTGCTGGCGACTTTGCTGCCCCGTTTGGGTTTCAGATAAATCTAAGGAACCTAAAGGCTGATTCACATCAACACCGCTTAAATCAAAATTACCCAACATTCTCCCTAAAAGCCCAAGGCCAATGTCATCATCAACGAGTTCATCTAAAAGCTGTTGTTGTTTCTTGGCCTCTTCATGTGTATGAGCAACAAGCACATATACACCCGGCATGACCACTAACTCATGTTCTTGGCGATCAAAGCCTTCAAGACGTTGTTTTACATCGCTATAAAATTGCTGTGCAGCGGCTAAGTTAGATTGCGCAGTAAAAATGACATCTGCTGTACGAGCTGCCAGATTTTTGCCTCGTTCTGAACTGCCTGCCTGAACCACCACCGGGTGAGTTTGTGGGCTTGGGCTAATATTGAGTGGACCTTTTACCTGAAAAATATCACCGCAATGATTGAGCGTGTGTACCTTATCTGGATTAAAGAAAATACCTCTGGCTTTATCATGAATAGCTGCATCCTCATCCCAACTATTCCAAAGTCCTTTTACCACATCGTGAAATTCTTCAGCACGTGCATAGCGATCTTGATGTTTGACATGTTCCTTTGTACTGAAATTTTTCGCTTCAAGTGCAAAATCAGTGGTGACGAGGTTCCATCCTGCACGTCCAGCAGAAATCTGGTCTAAAGAAGCAAACTTTCTTGCGAGATGATATGGTTCATTGTAGGTTGTCGTGGCTGTTCCAATGAGTCCAATATGCCGGGTTTGTGTCGCGATTGCTGAAAGTAAAGTAAGGGGCTCAATCTCGTTACCGCGAATTTTGCCTGATGTCGCAGTTGCCGGATCAACAGCTAAGCTATCAGCAAAAAAAATGGCATCAAATTTACCTTCTTCAGCTATTTTTGCTGCACTTAAGTAGCGCTCATAGGGACTCAATTTTAATTGACTTGCTGGATGTCTCCAACTGGCCAAATGATGGCCATAACCGTCTAAAAATAAATTAAGGTGAAGCTTTCTTGTAGACGAAGGATTACTCATTTTAATCAGTCCAATGGATGGGTGTACACCTCTTAAAAACGAGGCGTACTAGACATACTTTTTAGAAATTTTTACGGAATGAAATGCCAAAATAGCGTTCATCATCTCTAGGGACTTGACGAGTAATACGGCTACCATTTGTGCTCAGTAAGGTCGCATATGATTTATCCGTTATATTTCGTACATTCAATGCCAATCGCCAGTCAGAAGCAGTATCAGCTAAAGCGATACTCGCGTTCAAAAGTCCATATGCACCCTGAATGGTGTTTTGGTTTTGGTCGAGACTGAACTGAACTTTGCTTTGCCATGCATATTGGGTTGAAAGTTCAATTTGTTTGTTATTTGCCAGAGTAAAATAGCGATCGAGCTGAGTATTAAATTTCCAATCTGGAGAAAATGGCAGCGGCTTACCATTTACATTTGGGCACGATGTATCGGCAGCCGGACATTTGAAGTCATCAATTCGTGCATGTGTATAGGCACCTGAAAAGTTTAATGCCCAATTTGGATTAATCTTATATACCGAATCAATTTCAGCCCCATAGGTAGAGACACTTCCTGCATTAACCAAGCGGGTTATCGGGAAACCATTTGGATCGAGGGTTCTAAAATTTGCCTGATAGTTATCATAATCAGTGTTAAATAACGCCACATTGACGCGCAGACGATTATTTAGCCATTGAGATTTGAGCCCAAGTTCGTAAGAGTTAGCCGTTTCAGGATCAATGACAGGTGTATCATTTTGCTGCATATTAAAATAAACGTTATATGCAGGACCTTTATAACCTCTCGAATAGGTAAAATAGCCCAATATATTTGGTGTAAAGTCATATTGAGGTCCAATGCGGCCTGAAACTCCGGTTTCACTGGTCGATCCATCACTGCTAAATGAAGAACGAATGGCATTTCGGACACCTACACTGCTTGGAACAGTTGAAACTCGGCTGTGATCATAAGACAACTCATCTCGAGTAACACGTAAGCCTGCAATCCATCTCAACCGATTTGTGAAATGAAAGGTACCTTCACCAAATGCAGCATAGTTGGTGCTGTCTGTGTTATAGATTGCCTTACCAAAATCTACGACATAGGCATTAGAGGCATTGTTGTACCAAGTTGACTCGCGTTGATAAGTCTCATCATTTTTGTTCTTTGAAAAATATAGACCCGCGACATAATCAAAAAAACCATGATCGAGCGGTTTAATTCTAATCTCTTGAGAAAATTGCTTACTGTTAACATGGCCTAAATCGGCAATTCCAGCAAAATTTGGTGTCGGAGCAGCAAGCTGATCACTGTCACCAATTTGTGTGTTTTTCCATTGGCGAAAGGCCGTAATGGATGATAATTGATGATTGGTTAATGTCCAGTCTGCGGTAAGCGCTACACCCTGATTGGTATCATCAGTCGACGCTTGAGTATTTTCAACTGTACTTCGATTGGTTGGAGATGCCACAACAGGCGATAATGCTGCTGCATAGTTGGCATCGGTATTTTTAACCACAATACCTGTTGGAGCACTTCCTTTTTTATGCAGATAATCGGCAGTAAAGCCCAACACTAAACTATCGGTAGGCGTATATTCAAATTTGGTTCTAAAACCATAATTTTTATAGCCATTAACATCTTGATTGGTTGTAAGGTTGTCTACATTGCCATCAAAATTACCTAATAGCGCCGAGACATTGGCAGTTAATTTTTCAGGAATTAATGAACCAGATGCTCCTAGTTTAATTCGTTGTTCACCATCGTTAGTGGCATAGGCATCAATATAACCAGAGGTTTCACTGGTTGGATTTTTGGTCACAATATTGACTACACCTGCCGATGCATTTTTACCAAAAAGTGTTCCTTGGGGACCACGTAGGACTTCAATGCGATCTACATCTAACAAATCAAGTGTTGCTTGCCCCGGTCGGCTGTACACAACGCCGTCTATCACTGTTGAGACTGAAGGCTCAACACCTGGTGAAGTGGTAACAGTTCCAATACCGCGAACAAATAAAGAAGTATCCTTATTGGAAGCCCCTGCCCGAAAGTTAACACTCGGTACTTGTGTTACCAATGTTTCAAGTGAGTTTCGCTGTTGCTTATCGAGTTCCTTGCCACTAATGACTGAAACGGCAACAGGTACTTTTTGGAGTGATTCTTCACGGCGTGTTGCTGTCACAACTACGGTCTCTAACTGAGCCACATCCTCTGAAGAACGTGCGGTATTTGAGACTGTTTCTGCATGAGCTTGTCCCCAAACTGACAAGATACTCAGCGAAAGCAGACTTAAATTTAAAATTTTTTGTTTAGTTGCTGACGTGAACGGATCACGCGCTACATTTCTCGAATGTATCGACATTATTTACCCCATAATTAAGTTTTAAAAGACGATGCTTATTTCACTGATTTCAAATATTCGTACTGCTGAGTTGGCTTCCAGTAAGTCTTTAAATTTGATTGTTCAAGTGCTTGATTTACAAATGACGGATTAATCCAGCTTTTGACGTCAATATTTTTGCGTATCAACCCTTGTTGCGTAGCCAAAGTGATTTTTTGCTGCAATTGTTGGGTGTAATAGCCATCAAATAACGGTGAATATAAAAACTTCAGATTTACACCATTGAGTTCCTGAGCATAGATAGATGCCGGATAGCCAGATTGGGTAAAAAAGAGTGCGACTTGTGGTACTCGATTTTGCTCATTTGAGAGCCAATTCAGACCTTTTACAACCTGAGTTACCACTTGTTGAGTTTCATTTGGATGTTGTTGAATAAAAGATTGACGACCTAAAAACACACCTTGAGTAGATCCTGCACCATTTAACTGACGACTACTGATAGGCAAGTTAACGATGTGTTTGTCACGTAACGCAAAAAATCGAGAAGGTCCCCATGACGCATCAATTTTTTTTGCGGCTAAAGCGGCGTTGACGGCATTAAAATCTAAATTGACCACTCGTACATCGCTGAGCTTTAAACCTTGGCTGTTCAATGCACTTACAAATGACAATTCATCTGCTGTTCCTCTTAACAAACCAACGCGTTTTCCTTTTAATTCAGCAAAATTTTTGATCGGAAGATCAGATCTTACTGCTAGGTAATTGGTGATGCCGCGCGCTGTTGGAACAAGTAATTGGGTATCTAATCCATTGGCTTTACCAATGATCGGAGGTAAATCACCTAAAAAGGCGAAATCCAGTTGATTGTTGGCCAATGCTTCATTAATGGCTGGCCCAGCACCTTTAAAGAAATGCCATTCCACTTTGACATTGTTTTTTGCAAGTTCTTGCTCAAGCCATTTTTTGTTGTAAAGCACATCAACAACTCCACCACCCGCGTGTTTTTGACCAGCTGTCAAATCAGGAGAACCAATTCGGATTGTTTTAAGGCTTTCAGCGTAACTGGCATGTCCAAAAGCCAATAAGCTCAGCAAGATCAATTTCTTAAAAATTGATTGTTTCATTATATTTTCCACATTTTTATTGATAAATCAGCGTTATATTGCTTAGATGCTTAAGACGTAGATGGCTTAATTTGCTTACTCGCTTTGCCATCGATATCAACAGGAACATCGCCTGCCAACGTAACGCGTCGCATAATACGCAAGGCATTACCATAATCATTGACGGCTAAATGCTGAGTGGCACGGTTGTCCCAAATAGCGACATCTCCGTCCTTCCACGTCCAGCGAATCGTGTTTTCTGGTTTGGTAATACGATCTTGAAAAATTTCAAACAGCTTGTTGGACTCTTTAGCAGTCAGACCTACAAAACGTTTAAAAAATTGACCTAAAATTAAGGTTCGTTTACCTGTTTCAGGATGTACTCTGACCAATGGGTGTTCTGCCTCGTAGACCGTTGAAGCAAAGATTTTTTGATGGCGTTTTACGACTTCATCACTTGCGGAAGGGCGAAAACCACCATAATCAAAATCATTGGTGTGAATCGCACGGAGCTGATTGGCAAGGAGCTTTAATGGCTCAGGCAATTCATCATAGGCTGCTTCTGTATTTGCCCATGTGGTATCGCCTCCTCGATTGGGAGTAGTTACCGCTCTTAAAATGCTGATTTTTGGATAATTTGAAACAAAAGTGACATCGGTATGCCAAACGTCTGCACGACCGTCATGACGGGAATCAAGCTCAAATATATAAGTCGAACCCTCTGCCACGGGAACAGTAGGATGTGAAATAGGCTGCCCAAGTAATTCGGCAAACTTTTCCTGCTCTTGATCGGTTAAATGTTCCTGATTACGGAAAAAAATAACTTTATGTTCAAGCAATGATTGCCTGATTTGATTCAAGACCTCAGAGTTAAGGTGTGAAGATAATTCAACACCATTAATTTGCGCACCGATACGACCTGCTAAAGGGATCACATCGATTAACTCACTCACTGGTTTTCTTATTAATAAATCTGCCATATCATCGTTCTCATCATTGATGATATGAGTTTAGAAATTACCCCCTTTAAATTCTGCAACAAAAATTACATAGCATTTCTGCATTTATGAAAAATTATTCATAATTCGTCATAATCTCTTTAGTGCAGTAAGGCTTTTAATTTGTCGATGTCTTTAACAGAGATATGATTGTATTTTGTTTCTATAATGCCTTCTTCA
Source organism: Acinetobacter sp. GG2 (assembly GCF_000292385.1). Taxonomy (NCBI): domain Bacteria; kingdom Pseudomonadati; phylum Pseudomonadota; class Gammaproteobacteria; order Moraxellales; family Moraxellaceae; genus Acinetobacter; species Acinetobacter sp. GG2. The sequence goes on along the minus strand of NZ_ALOW01000040.1, from coordinate 455,942 downwards.
ACAAACCACTGAATTTCCTTTCTGATACTTTGTCTCGATATTTTTAAAAGTTCAGCTAAATTTTCTTGTGAGAGTTTTAACAAAACCTCAATACCTTTTTGAGTTTGGGTCGAAAAAAATTCGATTAAATAGATGAGCTGTCGTGCAATTTGTACCTTTAAAGGTTGTGTAGAGGTGTGATAGATATCATTGTCTAAAAGCCGTGTTCTCTGGCATACCAATTTTAAAACCTGATATAGCATGCGTGAATTGTTCTGTATGGTTTGCTTAAAGATATGCTCTGGAATGGTCGCAATCACAGTTGCTTCGTGTGCAACATATTCATGCTCTAGCGCAGATTCAGAAATAAGATAGACAATATTTAATAGTGCGCCTGTAGGAATAAAACGATGAATAAGATATTTCCCATCGTATGAATTCCAGCCTAACTTGAGTACACCACTTAACACAATGATGAGTTCACGACAGTCTTGATTTCTCGAATATAGCACTTGCCCTTGATAAAGATGCTTTATCTTAATTTCATTAAATAACTTCTGCTTTTCTTCAAGCGAACATGCGTCCATGAATTCACATTCTGACAGCATTTGTTCAGCCAGTTTTTTATATTCAAAGGTAATGTTGAAATCTTGATAACGATTGATATGAGTTTGATCTAATAAATCTAAGAAATGATCATAGTTATTTCTTCTTTTATCGTTATAAACAAGTGTTGTCATTCGCCATCTCACCATCAAATTGAAGCTCTAAAATAGACCATACAACCTAATCGTGAAATTCAAGTTTAATATAAATTTAGATTAAACAATTATATAAAAATCAAGATCTCAAATTTGGATCTTGATTTTCTTTCGTCTTGTTTATTTTGATAGAACTTAAGACTTAGGCGATGTAATAACTGATAGTTTATCAACGCCTACTCGTTCTATGCTGGCCAGTAACTTGGCAACCGTACCATAAGGAACCGTCTCATCTGCATTCAGGTTCAGAGCCAGTTTAGGATTGGCTGCCTTACGCGTTTGAATGGCCTGTTCGAAGTGTTCAAGAGTGACTTTATCTTTATCCAGATAAATTTCCCCTTTTGGATTAACACTAATAACCACAGCCTTGATCTGATCTGTAACCTGTGTTGGTGCCGCTTTGGGTAAGTTTACCTTAACAGTATTGGTCAGTAAGGGCGCCGTGACGATAAACACAATCAACAGAACCAACATCACGTCCACTAGAGGGGTAATGTTGATCTCGCTGACGACATCATCTTGTTCTGATGTTGAAATTGCCATTATGCATATACCTTTTCTTTATTGTGGGTATGGCTTAACTCGCTGGCTGGAGTGCTCGTATTTGTTGTTTTTGCCTTGACGGTCTTAAGCTGAAAACCTGATTTTTGGTTTAGGCTGACAAAATCGGTCGCAAAGTCATCTAGTTCTGCACCAATAGTTTTTACTTTACGCACAAAATAGTTATATGCCAGTACTGCTGGAACAGCCACCGCAATCCCGATGCCTGTTGCAACTAGCGCTTCACCAATCGGCCCTGCAACGACATCCATACTGGCATTACCCGAATGTGCAATGGCCTGTAAAGCATGGATAATCCCAAAGACTGTACCAAATAGCCCAATGAAAGGTGCATTATTACCAATAGATGCGAGCAAGGCAGAGCCTTTTTCTAACTGGCGACGTTCAGACAAAATTTGTTTGCGTAAATGACGCTCAAGTAAATCTTGACGACTCCAACTATGTTGTAAATCTTGATGAGTATCGTCATCTGCATCGGCAAGTGTTTTAAAACCAGTATTTGCAATGCGTGCCACTGGTCCTTGCCCTGCTTCCGATTTTTGAATCGCATCTTGCAGATTCTTGGCACTCCAGAATTCTTCTGCAAAGGCTTTGCTTTGACGGTCAGCTTTTTGGGTTTGAACCAGTTTAATTATAATCAAACCCCACGTCACAATCGAAAAAGCAACCAATAACCAGATAGTCCCATCGTGGATCAGGGAGTTTATATCACTCATGTTAAAATTCCTTATAGATCAATATTAAGTTAAAAATTATTTTGGGAGTTGATAGTGAATAGGAACATCGACCCAACCTTCGACTGGTGTTTTCCCTTTTAAGGCGGGTGAAAATTTCCATTGTTTTACGGTTCTCACCGCTGCACTATCGAGTATTTTTTTGCCACTGCTTTGTTTGACTGTCACGCTATCAGGGCTGCCATTTGGCAAGACTTTTACCCTTAAGATGACTGAACCTTCCCAACCTCGATCAAGAGCCTGTTCAGGATATTCAGGCGCTGGATTACTCAAATAACCCGCATAGCCTTTCGCCTCTGTAACAGGCAAGTTGTCATCAGCAGCTTTCACAGGTGCTTCAGCGGGTTTTGAAACGGGTTGCTGAACAGGAGCCGCCACTACGTTTTTACTTAAGGGTTCCGCTACAGGTCGTGGTTGCTCTAGTGCCTTATGCTGTTCAACAGGTTTAGGCTGCTCAATGTGTTTCTGTACTGGTTTTGGTGTCTCTATTTGCTTTTGTACAGGCTCAGGCTTTGGGCTAACAGGCGGTATCTTTGGCTTTTGCACCACTGGAGGGATTTTAGGTTCAATCACCTTAGGTGGTTCAGGCGGTTTGACAATCTCTATCACCACAGGATCAGGTGTTTTGACATCAAGCTGAGGTGTAGGAAGTTGTTTGGCGATATACCAGATTCCCAAATGTGCCGCAGCAACGGCGACAATCGCAATTGCCAAAGCATTCTTTTTTGGTTCAGCAGTATCAATTTCAACATCTACGTTATGGCTAAAAGGATCATTAACCGTCGTTGTATGGGTGACCTGATTGGATAATTGCTCAAATAAAAATGCTTTTCTAATCGAGCCTTGACTAAATTCACTCATCAATAACTCCTATTAACCAATTTTGTCTTCGGTCAAAATCCGAAAAATCTGTTCTTTTAATTGATGCAATTCAAAACTTGAACGATTTCGAGGACGTGGCAAGTTGACGGGAATAATCTGTTCAACACGACCAGGTTTAGGTTTTAAAATCACTACACGATCTGCCAGGGTTACGGCCTCTTCCACATCATGCGTAATAAAAACAGTGGTCATTTTTTGTTGAGATTGAATGCGAAGTAATTCATTTTGCATTTGATGCCGTGTTAATGCGTCCAAGGCACCAAACGGTTCGTCTAACAGAAAAATACGTGGTTGCACCACAAGACTACGAGCAATAGCTACACGTTGAGACATCCCACCAGATAGTTGGTGTGGGTAGGCCTTTTCAAAGCCATTTAAACCAATCAATTCAATTGCTTTCTGAACCAGAATATCTTTATCGCGCGCAGTTAACGCCTCATTTAATAAACCCAGCTCAATGTTTTGCTCAACGGTAAGCCAAGGAAATAAGCGATGTTCTTGAAAAACTACTGCTCGATCGCCACCAATCCCGCTTACATCGGCACCATCAATTAAAATTCGACCATCAAAATCTTGATCAAGTCCAGCCAAAAGACGTAAGAGCGTAGATTTACCGCAACCACTGCTACCTACAATCGCAATAAACTCGCCTTCTTTAATTTCTAGATTAAAGTCGTGAATGACTTTGACAGGTTGTTGATTGACGACAAAAGACTTATGAACATGGTGAAATGCCACACGTGTTTGAGCATTAGATTGAAAAGATTGGTGATGTTTTTCAGTATTTGTATTAAGGGTAATTGTCATGGTCTGACCTCAATTTTTTCGCCAAGATGTTGCGTAGTTTTCAGTTATTTTGCCCAGCCATGCCAGAATCGCCCCTAAACCAGCGACCAAAACGGTTGCTGCTATTACACGGTCCATTTCAAAGTTTTGCTGTGCAGCCATCATGTAGCTACCTATGCCAATTCCAGAGCCCATCAAGTATTCAGCTCCAAAAGATGCCATCCACGAATAGAGCAAGGCCAATCGAAATCCAGCAAACATTGAGGGTGCAATGCTCGGTAAAATCAAAAGCGTTAAGCGTTGAAGCAATGTCATTCTTAAGGTGCTTGAGACTTCAACAAGCTGCATTGGAATGCTCGACATGCCTTTCCATGTCGCAATAAACATTGGAAAAAATGTCGCTATTGAAATGAAAACAATTTTTGATAAATCTTCGAGCCCAAACCAAGCTGTCAGTAGCGGAATCCAAGCAAAAATGGCAATGAGACGTAATGTGTTGAGTGTAGGTGCCAACAGATTTTCAATAGGTTTAAATAGCCCTACCACAATTCCTACTGATGCCCCAATTAACCCGCCAATAATCAAACCTAAAATTGCACGATAAAGGCTGTAATACATGGCAGTAGTGAGTGAGAAATCTTGAATACCTGACCAAAGTGCCTCTAATATTTTCCACGGCGCGGGCAAAATTTGACTCGAAATCAAGTTAAACCAACTGCTCACTGCCCAAAGCACGACTAAACTCAAAGGTAAAACCCATGATTTGAAAACATCGGTTCGGTTTTTTTTATGAAAAGTATGAGCACTCAAAGCAGCATGTGGCCAAAACACAAACTTACGTTCAATTCGATGCAGGATAAAATCGAAAATAATTCCTACAGACGCAATAACAAAAATCGTGACAAAAACAATATCAAGCTGAAATAGCTGACGGCCTGTCACCATCAAATATCCAATGCCTTCCGATGAAGCCAACAACTCAACAGCAATTAAGCTCGTCCAGCCTGCTGCAACAGCTAGTCTTAAACCCGTAAAGAAATATGGAAGTGTGGCTGGCAGTACAAGTTTTGTGAGTAAGGTTAGGCGATTAAACTGTAAGATTGCTGCCATTTCTTTGAGTTTGGGTTGAATGTCACGTACCCCTGCCTGAGTATGTAAGGCAATCGGTACCATCGTGGCTTTAAAAATTATGAAAATTTTTAAACTATTCTCGATGCCGAGCCAGATCATGAGCAAAGGTAACCAAGCCAATGTTGGGATAATGACCAACGCATAAAACGTTGCAGATAGGTATTGTTCGGCAATGCGGCTATAACCCAGTAAAACACCTAGAAATACGCCGCCTAACACACCTGACAATAGGCCAAGACCAAAGCGCTCAAGACTGATCGCAAGCTGTGACCATAGATCTTGAGATGCGATTTCAACGAAAGAATGCCATGTGTCTTTTGGGGTAGGTAAAATTTGGGCAGGCATCCATTGCTCGTTTGACGCTACCCACCACAGTAAGAATAAACAAAGAGGTACAATCCAATAGATCGCAAGCGAGTTAAAATACCCAACAGAAATGAACCATGGTTTCTTGGTACTTTTCCAGACAATGCCGGATGAGTTTTTTTGCGAAATTATTTCTTTCATATCTCGATATATATCCATACATTCTGCTGTTATAGATCTCTCAGAATGTTTAACTAAACGTATACCTGATGATCATTTATCCGTGTCATGCAGATCTAATATGAGACGTGTTGTGATCATCTTTGGTGTTATGCTCTGTATGAGTGTAAAGAGAGATGTTTTGTTTAACTGTCTACACAGGTACAAAGATCAGAAAATATTTATATTTATAAATAAGAGATAAAGATAAGAATTCTTGTATAGACCTTTCATAAAAGATCAAACGTATATAAAGAACAAAAAATTAAAAAAGCCCAACTAGCTTACTAATCAGGCTTATGTAAAGAACATTTAAACTTTAAAGCGCAATATCAAATTCTGGGCTAGCTACTGTAGGCTGTAATCGAGCACGTTGCTTTTTAAAGTGCGGAAGAACGTGTTCACCAAGACGATATGACTCTTCAAGATGTGGATAGCCTGCGAGGAAGAATAACTCTATGCCAATGCTATTGTATTCTTCAATACGCTCAATAATCTGTTGGTAGCTCCCTACCAAAGCAACACCTGGTGGCACACCAATGTATCCAAACCCTGACCAAACATTTGGATGGATAAAAAAGTCGCTGACATTTTTACTGCCATCTTTTTCGGCGTACTCTTTTTCGAAGCTTAATACGCGCGCTGAACGTAAACCCGCATGGGCTGCCGCCGCGTGTAAACGTTGCTTTTCAGCAGCTTCATCGAGAAAGCGCTGTGCCTCTGTCAACGCTTCTTGTTCAGTACGGCGAGCAATCGTATCGATTGATAGACCAAATTTTATATTTTCACGACCATACTTTTTTGCACGAGCACGTACGTCTGCAATCAATGCTGCAATTTCTTCTGGTTTTTCAGCTCGCATTAAATAATAGTCGGCATGTTTTGCTCCAAACTCACGAGCAGCTTCCGAAGAACCTGCTGTGCAAATAATTGGAAGACTTGCTTTATTCAGTGGATATTTTAGACCACCGCCTTCTGCCGAATAGTACTTCCCTTTATAGTGAAATGAAGGATTATTCCAATATCCTTTTACAACATCTAGGAACTCAGTAGCACGTGCATAACGTTCATCGTGAGGTAAGTCATCGCCTACTTGACGTTGGATTACTTCCGAGCCGCCATTAATAATATTCCAAACCAGTCGATTACCCGTTGCACGCTGATACGTTGCTGCAGTTTGTACAGCATTATAGGGACTAAAATGATAAGCTTGAAATGCAGTCACAAAGTTAAGTTTTTTGGTTTCTCTTGCAAGCAATGAACATACTGTCCAAGGCTCTTCACCCGTTGGTGCGTTTACCATGAGTGCACCAGCAAAACCATTAATTTCTGCTGCTCGTGCTACCTGACTTAAGTAATCAATATAGGTAAAGTCGTCACCTACTTCATAGTTCGAAACCGCTCCGGTATTTTCAACATTTTCAATATTGGCCCAATCACCACGATTACGTGGGTCACCGGGTAAAAATTCTGTTTCGCCATGAAGTGGTAAACGTGTAAAAAATTCAATTCCCATTATTTTCTCCGTAAAGCAAAGCTTAGAATTTTGCAGTGAGAGAAACACCAACTTGACGTGGGTTTCCATAGGTTAAGACATATTGTCCAGCAGGACCATTTGGTCGCCCATGAACTTGATATTCTTCGTCTAGCAAGTTTTTAACGTAAGCATTAACTTGGTATTTATTATTTGCGCTGATATACCCAACGTTAGCGTTCCATAAGGTGTACCCTTTTTGGCTCAAGATTGGGTCAACAGAATAATCTTGACGATTGACTAAGAAAAATTCACGGTCACGATATTTTGCATCTGTGCCTACAATGACTCGTGCTCCACTATCAAGATTAAAGGTATATTCTCCCCCTAAACCGATGGTGTACTTTGGAGAACGAACCAAGCTGTTACCTGTATTGTCAGCATTTACGACATTGGTTACTGGGTTTTTATCAATAAAGTCGGTGTATTCACTGTCTAAATAAGCGCCTGCAAAACGTAAGCGTAAGTTATCGGTAGCTAAATAATCTAATTCTAATTCGGCACCTTTTACTTCTGCCTTAGGTCCATTTGCTAGAACTGAGGTTACTCCTCCACCTTGTCCTTCTGTCGCAACCAATAAATTTGTTTGAATATCTTTGTAGTCATAATAGAAAATATTGGCATTGGCGGTTAAATTGCCTTGTAACAAGCTAGACTTCAAACCTAGCTCATAGCTATTTAAATATTCAGGGTTAACATCTGCAAGTTGCGTAAGGCTACTCGAAAGTCCGGTGTTAAAGCCGCCTGAACGGAAACCTCGAGCAAAACGGAAGTATGTGTTGATATCAGGAGTGATTTCATATTCTGGCGTAATATCGTAGGTCAGCTCATTCCATCTTTTTTTACGACTTGTTGAACCATTTGCATTCGGCGCTGGGTTATAGACCGCATTGCTATACCCATCCTTTTGCCACCAACTGCCTTTGGTGTAATCACCTGAGGTAATTTGAACAAGATCTAGATCAATGTCTTTTTCTTCACTTGTCCAACGTAAACCACCTGTCACTTTAAATTTATCGGTAAATTTATAGGTACTGTTACCAAACAAGGCAAAACTTTGTGTGGTCTGATTGTAGGTAATGTCCCTAAAAGCTGGTGTTCCCGCCGTTTGAGCTGGAGCGCCATTCGGTAATGTTTTATTTACTCGCGCACTTACACCTGTTGAGTCTAAATCTTCATTAAAGAAGTGAAAACCTGCGATCCAACTGAGTCTTTTTTCAGCATCAGAAGAAACACGAAACTCTTGGCTATATTGGCGCCACTCATTATCGCTATAGCTCCTTGCTACATCGTAAGGCGTATAGTCACCATCAGAAATAGATTTTTGAGTGGTTTTATCAAATGCTGTAATGGATGTAAAAGTATGACCGCCGCCTAAATCTCCTGTTAATGTGAGTGAAGCGCCATCGTGTTGAATTTTATTACTTTCAGGTAAATCTAAATTTGTATCTCGGCCTTGTGGTCTTTCATAAATACCCCAGTATTTTCCAATACTTAAAGAGCCATTATTCCCAAGACCATTATAAGTTTGACTATGCAGATTGACTAAAGCATTCCAATCATCATTAATTTTTCCTAATATCTGGAAGCGGAATGATTTTTTATCTACATCCCCGTAGTTTTCACCATTGGCTAAATTTTTTGCATAGCCATCGCGGTCTTCTGAATAGAATGCTCCTCGTACGGCAACGTTATCAGATATAGTCCCATTCACGGCGCCTTCAAAAGTACGAAGATTATGGTCGCCTATTCCTATTGTTCCATAACCAGTCGGTTTATCTGAAAAAACAGGTTTTCGTGAAATGTAATTCACCGCACCAGCTGTGGTGTTTTTACCGTAAAGCGTGCCTTGTGGACCACGTAGAACCTCAATACGTTCTAAATCGAATAAATCTCCAGCACCAGCAACAGGCGCATTTAAATAAACCCCATCTGCATAAATACCGACTGGAAAAACTGTAGAGGCTGCTACATCGCCAGTTCCTAGACCACGAATATACCAACGTGGACGGCTATCGCCATCTGGGTTTTCAGCTGCTGCATTGGGCGTATAAGTTAAAACATCGCCAATAAATGTTGAGCCTTTCGCAGCCAAATCTTTGCCTGAAACCGCTGTAATTGCAGTCGGAACTTTTTGAATGTTTTGTGCACGATATTGTGCAGTAACGATGACATCGCCTAATTTTTTTACATCTTTAGCATTTACCACTTGAGCTTGTTGCTCAGCAGGAATTGCATCAGCATCATCGTTCGCTAAAGCTAATGTCGAAACACTCGCCGTTACTCCCCACATAGCAGTTAAAATACTCTGCCTAATTTTTGTAACCTTAAACATGGTGACTCCATTTAAATAAATCTATTTTTATATTGGCAACTTCTATGCCACTTAATTTATTTAAATAATTTCAAATACTTAATAAAATATTAAAAATAAAAATGATTCAATGCTGCTGATAGATAGACAGTCTGAAAGGTATTATTGTTGTTATTTCAACATTTACGATTTAACGTGTTTTATATCCCGTATTAATAATAAAGCCATACAGACGTATGGCTTTTTAAGATTCTTGGAAATGATTGATTGGTTTTAAAATTTATAACTAAATTGGCCTTGTACAGTCAGAGGTCGCATTGGTTGTAAAAACTCACTATTCGACCCTGCCAAACCATTCACAAAATTTCGTTCATTGGTTAAGTTAAGAATGTTAAGACCCACCGTCCATTGTGGCTGGCGATAATAAAGACCTAAGTCCAGATTATAGTTATTCGGTACTTTCACGGTTTGACTTAAGTTTGTGTACCAGTAGCTTGTCCACCATCCCGAAAGGTTGACGCCAAAACCAGACTGATGTTGATAATCTACATAAGCACTTGCAGAGTATTTGGGAATTCCTGCTGCATCATAACGTCCGGCTTTACGTTGGTTTAAAGCGTTATTGTCTCCCCAAACCGTAGCATTGTCCGCATGAAAGCCAAATGGTGAAAAACCAGCAGGTACAATAGAGCTGTATTCAGCATCTAAATAAGTGAAATTGCCCCCAATCGCTATATTTTTTTGGAGTTGCCATCTTAATGATGACTCAACTCCTTTTATTTCAAAGCGAGCCATATTACCGTTGGTATCAGGTGATAAATCTCGTTTTTGTTCAAATCCACTTAGGGTTAAAAATAACTGGTCAGTAATAGGTTCATATTTAAATCCTACTTCTTTTAGCTCACTTTGACTGTCAAAAGCTAAAGGATTGAGTTGATTTCCTGCGCCCCAAATCAAGAAAGGCCCAAATACTCCTGTATTTAATGCGGTGCTTTTATCATAGGTAAAATAAAGTGTGCTTTTCGCAGTAGGCTTAATAAACGTACTCAGTTGATAGCTCAATAGACTATATTTGTCACTCGATGAGCGGACATCTGTTAGGGTTAAAACAAGTGGGTTTTCAAGTTTTGCTCTTACAGAACTATGGTTAATCCCTAAATTAATACCGAATACATCGTTAAAGGTAAAGTTTTGTTGAGTGAACACACTCAACGTATCCCAGAAACCTGAACCCGTATAGACAGCGCCTCCTCCATTCGGTGGAAAGCCACCTTTTTCTGCATATAAACCATTTCCAATTGGGTACATGCGCGGTAAATTTAAATAACCAAAATATTGAGAATATTGTGGTACTCCGGCTTGTCCAATCCAACCTCCTGTTGAACCACTATTGTTAATTAACCCCAGTAAATCACCAGGATTCTTCTGCGATGGATCATTGGTTAAATCATAAGGATTAATATTAAAGCTATTATTTGCAGCTAAAGACGTAAACTTCTCATGACGATATGTTCCCCCTGTACTACTTTTATTATTAATTTTTACGCCACCTATTTCAAAATCATAGTCACCTAAAAATTCTAGTCGGTTATCAATTAACTCATGATCTAAATCTGTAAAGAAGCTCCCAACAGAGTCCCCTAAATCTTTGTTATTTTGATAGAGCGTACTGTTTGCAATAGACCAATGTTCATTTAAATCTTTAATGACTTTTAATTGAGTGCTAAATCGCTTAGCACTATTTTTATCTTCACTACGTCCTGAAACATTATCATCTAGCTTGACCAATTCATTGCCTGGGATTGATGGATCATATACCCAACCTTTAATGGTTCCTGCTTGATCAGCAGTTGAGTTCGGTAACGGCGTGGTCTGAACTCCACCAACAGCAACATATTGGTTTTTATCGTTCTTCTGACGAGTTTGCCAACCAATGACTTTAGAATTTGCCGCACCAGATTCAAATACAGGAGACCAAAAAGTCGAACCGTTTTGAATAATAGGCGTAGCTCTACCTTTGTAATAAAGACCATTATCAACCGATTGTTGTGATGCTCTATTCCAACCATGTGTCACATTAAAATCGTAATAGTCATCGTAACTGATATTCCAATCTACCCTTAAACGCTCATTTGGGCGCCAAGCAAGTGCTCCATAAAATGCATTAAAGTTATTTTTTACATTGTCATAATAGTCATCTGTCTTTTGTGCTGTTGCACTCACGCGAAATGCTAATTCTTTTGAAATGGGCGCTGTATGATCGATACTGACAGAGAAATTAGGCTCTGCGCCTTTACCTGAGTAAATGGAACCTACAGTCCCAGAGATATTGGTTTCGGCTTTATTAAAATTAGGCTTTTTGGTCAGGTAGTTAATATATCCGCCAGAACCTGAAGTCGGCGAAAAAATTACACCTGTAGGTCCTGCCACAATATCGGCTGCTTCATAAGCATTGAGATTGGTTGGATGGCGGGTACTGTAAATGCGTTGGCTATCCTGAAAAACTTCCGAGTTCTGTCCACGAATTTGTGGAGCAAAGTTAGCATTTTGTCCCCCGCCTCGCGTAATACTCGGTGCATATTTGACGAGATCATCCGCACTGCGAATAACATCTTCTCTAAATTGTTGTTCTGATACTTGGGATACTACACGTGGGGTATCCAATACAGAGCTATCCGTTCCATAAATTGAGGTAACTTTGCGTTTAGGAACTACGGTAGTTTTCTTGGTTGCTCCAGTAACGACTACATCGGACAAAGTAACTACATCGCTTTCAGAATCACCTGCTTGCTGTGGCGTTTCTTCGGCAAAAACATATAACGGTAAAGTCGCCCCTAATACGCTAAGCGCAATGACTAAAGGTTTTAATTGAAAAGGCTGTCTCATATCACACTCAGTAAAGTAAATTTACAATGCGTTACGCAAAGCCTATGCCAACCATTGAATCACCAAATAATTTGCCCTAAACGTTTGATTCAGTTGTTTTTAATTTCTCATTGTTTACTTATCAGTTCTATTCATGTTTATTTTTTCAACAAAGCTGTTGAAATAGAGACACTCACCAAAAACAATAATTATATAACTATTTGATAAATATATTAAAATTATATAAAAAATATTGGCATTTATTCTGCAATACCTTAGAAGATGAAGATCTAATCAGGTATTTATAATGACAAATCAAACATTTCAGTTATCACGTCGAAAATTTTTAACACAAAGTCTCACGGCGCTAGGTGGTGTCTCTTTGATGGGCAGTTTATCAGGCTGTGGCCCCTCTCCAGATAATAGTACCGAATCAAAAACTACCTCTTCAGCAACGCCAAAGCATGGAGGTGTTATACGCTTGGGTCTCATTGGAGGACAACAATCAGGCAGTCTAGATCCTCATCTTTCAGCATCTGGAAGTGGTATTACACGAGGTTTCGCTATTTATAATAAGTTATGGGAATGGGATGAAAATATGCTGCCCCGACTTGCTTTGGCGGAGTTTGCAGAACCTAATCACAATGCAAGTGAATGGACCATTCGGTTACGCAAAGGCTTAGAATTTCATCACGGTAAAACCATTACGGCAGATGATGTGATTTTTTCAGTGAAACGCCTAACAGACCCTAAACTCGCCTCACCATTTCGTAATTTGGTGCAGTGGATTGACCGAGATCGTATTCAAAAACTAGATGAATATACGGTTCGTATTCCTTTTATTAGTACGATTCCCGGCTTTGTTGCATTGCCTGAAACTTGGGTAAACTTTGGAGGAATTGTACCGACTGACTTCGACCCTATTCATAATCCAGTCGGAGCTGGTCCATATAAAGTCAAAGAGTTTATTCCGGGGCAACGTTCTGTTTTTACCCGTTTTAATAATTACTTTAAAGCAGACAAACCTTATGCAGATAGTTTTGAAGTGATTGATTTTAAAGATCAGGTCTCTCGATTAAATGCTTTATTGGCTGGACAAATTGATGTAGCAAATGCGATTTCACCTGAATATATTAAAATTTTGGAGCAAGCAAAACACATTCAAACTATACGCTCTGCGACCAATACGCATAATAGTTTTGACTTTAATACCCAACAAGCGCCGTTTAATGACCCTAGAGTGCGCCAGGCATTCCGTTTGATTGCAAACCGAGAAGAGTTGGTACAACGAGGCTTAAATGGGCAAGGTCGAATCGCTAACGATCTTTATTCGCCGCAAGACCCAGCCTTTCTCAATCTGCCGCAACGCCAACAAAATATTGCCGAGGCAAAAAATCTATTAGCCCAAGCAGGTTTTAAAGATGGTTTGAATGTAGAACTTGTTACCCCAGTGAGTAGCGCTCAACCTGCATTAATTTTTGCCGAGCAAGCGAAACAAGCCAATGTGAATATTCGAGTTAAACAAGTGGATTTTGCAACGTTTAATGGCCCTGACCGCAGTAAGTGGCAGTTATCGAGTAATGCGACCAATGTCGGCACGCCATATTTATCGACGGCCGTTGTTAACGATGCTCCAATTTCCACCACCAACCGTGTGAACTTTAAAGACCCTGAATATAGTGAGTTATTTTTTAAAGCACTGGCAGAGCCTGATTTAGCCAAACGCAAAATCCATTTGGCGCAAGCACAAAAAATTCAACATGAACGTGGTGGAATGCTCATTTGGGGATTTAGCCATACGATTGACGCAGCAGCTAAAAATATTGGTGGTTTAGCTCCTGAACATACAATTTTTCCGACATGGCGCTTTGAAAAACTCTGGAAAGCTTAATACTCACCATATAAAAAAGCTGCCGAAGCAGCTTTTTTTACGGGGGGAATTATTTAGGCACTGTAATCACAGAGAGCTTATCTACACCTACACGTTCAATACTTGCCAATAATTTTGCAACTGTTCCATACGGTACGGTCTCATCAGCATTTAAATTTAATGCTAATTTAGGGTTACTGCTTTTGCGTGACTTTATTTCTTGTTCAAAGTTCGCAAGTGTCACCTTATCTTTATCAAGGAATATTTCACCTTGTGGATTTACACTAATCACTACAGCTTTGTTTTGGTCTGTCGATTGAGTTGGAGCAGCTTTGGGTAAGTTCACTTTCACCGTATTTGTTAACAAAGGAGCTGTCACAATGAATACAATGAGTAAGACCAACATGACATCGACTAGCGGCGTAATATTAATTTCACTGACGACATCGTCTTCTTGAGAGGTAGAAATTGCCATTATGCAAATACTCCTTTCTCTTTCACTTCTTTAGCAGAATTATCTTTAAGCGCCGTATTACCAGTCGTACCTTTTTTTGCAGTTGGTAGTTGGAATCCTGCTTTTTGATTCAGGCTCACGAAGTCCGTTGCAAAATCATCAAGATCTGCGCCAATTGTTTTTACTTTACGCACAAAGTAGTTATAAGCAAGCACCGCAGGTACAGCAACTGCAATACCAATACCAGTTGCCACCAGCGCCTCTCCAATTGGTCCAGCCACGACATCCATACTTGCATTACCTGAATGAGCAATTGCTTGTAATGCATGAATAATCCCAAATACTGTACCGAACAGACCAATAAATGGTGCGTTATTTCCAATAGAAGCCAGTAAAGCCGAACCTTTTTCTAATTGGCGGCGCTCAGTTAGAACTTGTTTACTTAAATGGCGCTCTAATAAGTCCTGACGGCTCCAACTGTTTTGTAAGTCTTGATGCGTCTTTTCATCTGCTTCTATTAAAGTCTGAAAACCTGTGTTAGCCACTCGTGCTGCTGGGCCTTCACCAAGTTCAGACTTAGTTACTGCATCTGATAAGTTTTTTGCTTTCCAAAACTCTTCTACAAAAAGCTTACTTTGTTTTGTTGCTCGTTGCGTCTGGACCACTTTAACCACAATCAACACCCAAGTCACAATTGAGAAAGCAACTAATAACCAGATCGTGCCGTCATGGATCAATGAATTAATATCTGACATGAAAATATCCTCTTAATTTAAATTTTATTTCGGTAATTGATAATGAATTGGAACATCGACCCAGCCTTCTACAGGGGTTTTCCCTTTTAGCGCAGGTGAAAATTTCCATTGCTTTACTGTTCTTACGGCAGCACTGTCTAGAAGTTTTTTGCCACTACTTTGCTTGACACTGACTGTATCCGGGCTGCCATTTGCTAATACTTTGACCCGTAAAATGACTGAGCCTTCCCAACCACGTTCTAAAGCTTGTTCAGGATATTCAGGTGCAGGGTTACTGAGATAGCCGGCATAACCTTTGGCTTCAGTCACAGGTAAATTGTCATCTGATGCTTTTACAGGCTCAGTCACTTTTTTAACCGGTTCTGCGACTACTTCTTTTGTGACCACAGGTTCTGCAACTTTTTGTGGAGTGGATTCAGCCACCGCTTTTACAACTGGCTTAGGTTGTTCCACACTCTTTTGGACAGGTTTGGGCTGTTCCACTTGTTTAGGAATTGGCTTGGGTTTTTCCACCACAGGTGGAACTTTTGGCTTCTCAGTAATGGGTGGAATTTTGGGTTCAATCACTTTAGGTGGTTCAACCGGTTTTACGATTTCAATCACCACAGGTTCTGGTTTATGAATATCTAAAGCTGGTGTCGGCAATTGTTTTGCAACATACCAAATTCCAAGATGTGCTGAAGCAACCGCAATAATTGCGATTAAGACTTTATTCAACTTCACTGGAGCAGGTTGAATAACATCTTGATCATGCTGTGCAAACGGATCTGCAATTTCAGTTGTGGCTGCAACTGTCGCAAATTGCTCAAAGAGCAAAGCCCGCTTATGGGGATTAAAGATTTGATCACGCATAAAAATTTAAACTAAAAATAAAAGATTAAGTCGTAAATTGCACAAGCCATGCCAAAATTGTAAGTTATTATTTTTTATTAATTTAATTTGTATTTTTCAAATGATTGATACAAAAGATGTTGGTTTTCAAACAGTGTGATGCTGTTCAAACAACAAGATCCCTTTGATATCGCAAAGGGATCTAAGTTTATTATTTTAATTTATATCCTACTAAGGGTAAGACTTCTTCAGCCACGCGATATGCTTCTTCTAAATGCGGGTTACTGGCTAAAATAAAATGTCCCACCCCAATATCAATATATTCTTGCAAACGTTCTGCGACTTGCTCATAGCTCCCGACTAAAATACAGTTTGGGCCACCTCGTACATTTGACATTCCCGCCCACACATTTGGACTCACAAATAAGTCTTCAAAACGGTTGCCCTGTGCCAAAGCTTGCTGGCGCTTTGCTCCTACAGATTCAGTGTCTTTGCGTTCAAAAGCATTACTATCGACAGCAATGGTTTCATACATTTGTTTAAGCTCTTGGAAGGCTTGTTCTTGGGTTGGTCGCGCTAAAATATCAATACGCATGCCAAATTTAACTTTTCGTTCCGGCGAATTCTGCTCAAAGAAATTTTGAGCCTGTTCGATCACTTTCTTCTGTTGGTCTACAGGTTCGCCCCAAGTTAAATGGATATCTGCATGACGTCCAGCGACTTGTAAAGCCGCATCGCTTGCACCTGCTAACCATAAACGTGGAACCTCATATTGGTTCATTGGGTATTTTAGGCCACCTTGTTCAACATGGAAAAATTTTCCATCGTAATTGAATGGTGCATGGTGCGAATAACCTTTCACAAATTCTAAAAATTCATTGGTTCGTGCATAACGTTGATCATGTTCAATAAAGTCCCCATATGCGCGTTGCTGTGCACCGCCTCCACCTGAAATCACATTCCACTCGACTCGTCCCTGACTTAAGCGCTGCAAACTTGCAGCCATTTGGCTTGCATAAGCAGGATGAATAAACCAAGGCTGAATTGCGATGAGCAAACGAAGTCTTTTAGTTTCTCTGGCCAATGCAGACGCTAACACCCATGGCTCTTCAGTATGTGGGAAAGCAGGAATGAGTGCACCGTGAAAACCAACAATATCGGCTGCTTTCGCCACTTGCTCGACATAGTCATAGTAAGCAAATAACTGATCCTCATGTTGCGGCGCCACACGTTGTGGAGATTGAACTGCTGGAGTTAATTGATTCCATTCACCGCGTGTGTGTAATTGATGTGCTCGACGACCATCCCCATGAACAGGGATTCTCCATAAAAACTCAACTGACATAATGAATCTCGATAATTTAAAGATTTGACGATATTTAATTCGTTAAAAGTCTTATGAGCAGGAATCATGCCGTTATTTTTTTAAATTAACTTTTAGCTATACTACTGTTTTATATAAATATTAAAAAATAGAGTTTAAAGGCTGTGTTGATATTTCAACACTTAACCGCTAAAGAGTGTCCCAATCACAACACAACGGCGGCATTTAACCTCAATAATAATCCTAGAAAATTATAATTAATTGATTTATTTAAAATAATTTTATTGGCTTGGTTCTTGCTCAATACCTATATATTTTTTAATTCTTATGATGATATGCGTATTTTTCCACGTCTAGTTTTAGGTTTTAGTTTTTTGGGTCTTGTTGCTTGTGGCGCACAAAAAACAGAAGAGACCACCCCAAAACAGTCTGAACAGCAACAACTCCGAATTGCTGTCGTTGCCAATGGCACTTCAGGTAGTTTGGACTTTATTGGTGTGCCACAACTCATTTCACAAGATCAAATTTTTCTAAAAGCATTAAAGCAAAATCACATTGAATTAAAATGGGAACCTGTGACCACTGCTGCTGTAGCAACTCTGGTTAATGAAAGTTTTCTAAATAATAAAATCGATTTTGCTTTTTATGGAAACCTCCCTGCTGTAGTCCTTAATGCCACAGGCGTTAAAACACAAATTGTTGTACCCGGAGGTATTGGTAATAACGTCTACCTTATTGTTCCAGAAAACTCACCTATTAAATCTATTGAAGAATTAAAAGGTAAAAAAATTGCATTACACCGTGGCCGTCCATGGGAAATTAACTTTGGGCAACTCATACAAAGTAAAGGATTAAGCTTAAAAGACTTTCAAATTGTGAATTTAAACCCGCAAGCTGGAGCCGCTGCTTTATCTGCCAAAAGTGTAGATGCCTTTTTTACCTTAAGTGATGCGCTTACTTTACAAGATCGCCATTTGGGTAAAATTATTTGGTCATCACAATCTTTGCCAGCAGACTGGAAAATGCGTGCCGAACTCTGGGGGAGCAAAAGTTATATTGAGCAACATCCAGATACCACACAATTACTTGCTGATGCGACAGTACGTGCAATGGACTGGATTGCGCACCATCAAGATGAGTTTCAGCAAAGTCAAACTAAGTTTGGTCAACCTCTTAGTGTGATTCAGCGTGAAAGCCAGAACACGGCAAGCACATGGCAACAAGACTGGTCTCCAGACTATCAAGTCGATTTTCTGAAACAGCATTATTCAAAAGTCATTGATCATGCTGTAAAAAATCAGCTTATTCAAACACCAATCAAAGCAGATGACCTGTTGAATCCAAAGTTTACCCGTCAAGCGATTCAAAATTTACAAGCCAATCATGCTTCAAATAAGCAGGGAAACTAGACAATGAAAATACTAGTAAAGCCACTTATTGAGCAAAATAATGTTTTATTTAAAACCCCACTTCGTAAGAAATTTTCTTCTAAAAAGGTGTATGGGCTGCTCTCTGTGATTTCACCCTTATTAGTATTACTCATTTGGCATTTGATTAGTTCTTTACAGATTTTCCCAACCCAAATTTTGGTGCCGCCTAAAACTGTCTGGAATACTTTCATTGCGTTGTTACAAAGCGGTGAGCTTCAAATGCATCTCAAAGATAGTCTTTCTCGTCTGTTTTTGGGATTTTCTATCGCAGCAATCAGTGCAATTGCTTTTGGTATTGCCTATGGGGCAAATACTCTATTTCGCAATTACACCTATATTTTATTTAACGTTTTTTACCAAATTCCAATCTTTGTCCTTATTCCTATTTTTATTTTAGTTTTTGGGATTGGTGAATTATTTAAAATTTTACTGATTATAAAGGCCTGTTTTTTTCCAATAGCGTTAGCAACAGCCGATGCAGTCAAAAATATTCCCAAAAAATATATTGAACTAGGACAAATCTATCAGCTTAAAACACGAGCTTGGCTCAGGCTTATTATTCTTCCATCCATACTCCCGCCGTTAATTGGTGGACTCCGCATTGCACTTGGTCGCGCATGGTTGATTTTAGTTGCCGTTGAACTACTGGCAGCTGGAACGGGTATTGGACAAATGATGGAACTAGGACGTCAAATGTTGCGCTTAGATGTTGTGATGGTTGGTGTGTTTATCACAGGCGTGGTCGGGTTTGGTTTAGATAAAGTTTTACGTTTAGTGGAACAACGCTTTATCTCACCTGCGCTTAGTTCGGGGGAAAAATAATGTCTCAGCGTTCATTTACTTTAAAACAGACATGGCAACGGCCAATTATTTTAGTACAAGGCTTGGTACTACCATTATTGTTATTAGGCTTATGGCAATACAACTCAAGCTTAGGTGCCAGTCATGCCTATGCATTTGTTCCTTTGCAAAACATTTATTTCGCATTTATTAAATTGCTTGAAACAGGTGAATTGTGGCTAAACACGTGGGGAAGTCTTAAAAAAGCTGGAATTGGATTTATCTTAGGTTCGATAAGCGGATTAATTTTAGGTACTTTGCTTGCCTATTCAAAAGTTTTAAATGCTTTAGTTTCTCCACTATTTAACAGTATTCGACAAGTTCCATTACTGGGTTTAACACCTTTAATTGCCTTATGGTTTGGTAATGGAGAAGAAGCAAAAATCTTTATTATCGCGCTTGCCTCATTTTTTCCATTAGTGATTAATACATTTCAAGGTCTTAGCCACAATGATGCAAAATATGATGAAATCGCACGTATTTATCAATTTTCATTCTGGCGAAAATTTAAAAAAATACGCCTTCCCCAAGCCCTACCTCATATTTTAACTGGTCTAAATTTAGCCGTGCCCTTTACTTGGATCACCACTACAGCAAGTGAATTGCTATTCAATGCAGGTGCAGGACTCGGTAACTTAATGATGAAAGCCGAGATTAATGCCGAAATGGATATTCTGTTGGTTTGCGCCATAACGGTTACTCTTTGTGGGGCCTTTATGACGGCAGGTATTCATCTTATTTCAAAACGCCTGCTGCAATGGCGTACCTAATTTGTCTTTTTAAAAAATATTGTTAGGAATTTATATGTCTTTCTCACTACTTTCTATTAAAAAACTCAATAAATCTTTTCAACGTGATCAAAATACTTTGACCGTTTTAGATGGAATTAACCTCAACATTGAGCAAGGCGAATTTATCTCGATTGTTGGCAGTAGTGGCTGTGGAAAATCAACATTATTACGTCTTATTGCTGGATTAGATCAGGACTATGACGGTGAAATTTTACTGAATCAAACTCAGATAAAAGGTACAGATTTAAAACGGGGACTTATCTTTCAAGAACACCGATTACTTCCATGGCTTACTGTTTTTGAAAATATCCATTTAGCACTTGAAGAGACTCCACTCAACCGTGAAGAGAGAAATTTACGGGTAAATGAGCATATAGAAATTGTCGGGCTGAAGGGATTTGAAAAAGCGTATCCACATGAGCTGTCTGGTGGTATGGCGCAACGTGTTGCAATTGCCCGTGGACTCGTCAATAAACCCGATATTTTACTTTTGGATGAGCCTTTTGGTGCTTTAGATGCCATCACACGGAGTCACTTACAAGCTGAGCTTCAGCGTATCTGGCAACACGAAAAAATCACCATGATTTTAGTTACCCATGATATTGAAGAAGCTGTCTATCTTGGAGACCGTGTCATTGTGATGTCAGCCCGACCAGGAAAAATTAAAGAAATTATTCATGTTCCGCTGACACATCCCCGACATAAAGAAAGTGAACTTTTATTTGGTTTTCGTAATCAGGCACTTAATATGCTAGATCACACAGCATAATTAATTTGAATATTGATCGATATTAATATGATTTAGAAAGTAGATAATATCGTGATATTAATATTCTTTACATTTAATTAATATAGGATAGAGAAAATGGGTTTATCTATTTGGCATATTTTACTGTTTGCAGTGATTGTTATTTTATTATTTGGAACTTCAAAGTTAAAAAATCTAGGTAAGGACTTAGGTGGTGCAATTAAAGATTTTAAAGATTCAGTTAATTCTGATGATCAAAAATTATTGCAAAACCAGCAATACAAAGATATTAGTCCAGTTGAATCACATAATGAAAAACAAAATAAAATATGAGTGATTTATTATTATGTTTAATATCAGCTTTGGAGAGTTATTAGCTTTTGCAATTATTGCGCTTATTATTTTAGGACCTGAAAAACTTCCTCACACATTAAGATCAGTCCTCCTCAAATACAGAGCAATTAAAAACCAAATTAGTAAAATTCAAAATGATATTGAAAACGAACTTGACCTGATCGAACTTAAGAGAGTCATGCAAGAAGAGCTGCAAAAAATAAAACAAAATGAAGAGCAGCTCAAACAACAACTCGCTCTCATGCAACAAGAAATTGAAAATGTACAAACATCTGTTTCTATTGAACAAAAAACCAAAGCACGGCGCATCAATGACTATATCTATACCCGTTCACAAGATGAGTTAAAGACACCATTTTTAGCTCATTTTAAAACAGCCAATAAATTCAGTGAGGATCAAGCCGCATGACGGAACATATTGTCAGTGAAAGCCTCACTGAAATGAAATATAGCGAACATTTAAAAGAATTAAGAAAACGGCTGATCTATAGCATTAGTATTGTTTTAGCGATTTTTTTATTATTACTTCCGCTTGCTCAGAAGAACTACCATTTTCTTGCTCATCCTTTAATTTCATTACTTCCTAGCAATTCCACCATGATTGCAACAGATGTGATGAGTACATTTTTAGCACCATTTAAACTCAATATTTATTTTGCGATTTTATTAAGCATTCCCTTTATTCTTTATCAATTTTGGCAATTTGTTGCTCCAGCTCTTTATCAAAAAGAAAAAAGGTTTGGTATAGCACTAGTGCTTTCGAGTAACCTTCTATTTTATTTAGGAATTGTATTTGCCTATACTTTAATTTTGCCTCTCGCTTTAAAGTTTTTCGTCTTGGCATCGCCTGATAATGTGTTACCCATGACGGATATCAATAGCTATCTAGATTTTTGTTTAAAGCTTTTTCTTGCTTTTGGTCTTGCATTTCAAATTCCAGTTTTAACCTATATTCTTATTTTTATTGGTCTTATTTCTATTCAACAGCTAGAAGCACATCGTAAGCACATCATTGTATTCTTCTTTTTTATTGCAATGTTTATTACCCCTCCTGATGTTTTTAGCATGCTTGCTCTTGCAGTCCCAATGTGGTTGTTATTTGAATTGGGTTTATGGGTCACAAAATTCACAACGCAAAAAAACATCCATTAAAAAATGGATGTTTTTTCTATAGAAAACCTTTAAGCAATTTCATTTTCATTCTTATTAGGTAGTAAGTTATATCTTGATAGAAGATTACGTAAAACATTACGCGATAAGCCTAACATTTTTGCTGTCTTGACCTGATTATTCCAGCAACTTGAAAATGCAGTATTTACTATTTTATCTTCAATAATATGCCATGCTTCCCCATCATATTCTTGAAACAAACGCTTCAAAATACTTTCAAACTCTTGAATAAGATCATTGTCTGGTAACACGGCGGACCCAGTTTCCTCAGAAAATCTTAAATGCTCAAGATCAATCGTTTTACCGCCACTTACGAGCAAAGCATAATGAATATTGTTTTCTAGCTCACGAATGTTGCCGGGCCAGCTATAGTTCAGCAGTGCATTTCTTGCTCTATCACTGATATTTGGCTTAGTCGTAATGAGCTTCTGAGAGTATGAACTTAAGAAGAAATCAACCAGAGGTAAAATATCTCCTTTGCGTTCACGCAGTGGCAAAATATTAAGCACAACCACGTTCAAGCGATAATATAAATCTAGACGAAACTTATTTTCTGCTACAGCTTTACGTAGATCGACGTGTGTCCCCGACAAAATACGGACATTAATTGGGATTGGTTTTCGACCACCCACACGTACGACTTCTTTTTCTTGCAACACCCTTAATAGCTTAACTTGTAAGGATAGAGGCAACTCACCTACTTCATCTAAAAATAAAGTTCCACCATCGGCTGTTTCAAAAATACCAGCTCGAGTTTTGTTTGCACCTGTAAAAGCTCCAGCTTCATAGCCAAACAGTTCAGATTCGGCAAGAGTCTCGACCAAAGCACCACAATTGACAGCAAGAAAAGGCTTATTTTTACGATCACTTTTCAAATGAATTTCGCGTGCAATTAACTCTTTACCTGTCCCAGACTCTCCTTGAATGATGACACTAGCAGAGCTTGGAGCAATCGTTTCAACTTGATTTAATAATTTACGGGAGTTCTGATCTGAAAAAATAATTGCTTTTGCTCTTATTGGTTTTACAGGTACACCATTATCAGGCAAAGTAATTACTTTATAATCATTATCTAAAAAGGTCTTCATAATTACCCCATAAAACTTATGATATAAGCATTCTAAAAGGCTATATTACATTTCAGTGCGTTTTTTAATAAATAACAAATAAATATATTTAATCCAAAATTCACCTATTTTATTCTAAAAATATTTTCTCTTATAAATTAAAAATAAACACAATTCTTTTTTTATGATATGTTGCTTCTCAAACACAATGTTTATTTTTTGATTAAATCCAAACACTCTAAAAAATTATAATCCATTTCTATATTTGATTTATATAGGTATAAAGCTTGGCATTTATTTTGCTCATTCATTTAAAATCCATAAAATAGGTTTAATAATGAGCATCGAATTTGTAGGTATGGTTTTCCCTAACCAATGGTCTGAAACCAAAGGAACGCGAATTGGCCATAAAATTGACCTCGAATATCTACGTTACCACGCACGGGCACATGAATATGCTGGTTTTGATAAAGTCTTAATTGCTAGCGGGCCAACCAGTCCAGACAGTGCACAAATCGCAGCATACCTTGCCCAACATACAGAACGTCTTGGATTTATGATTGCCCATCGTCCTGCACTCCTCACTCCAAATCTAGCTGCGCGTTCTTTTGCTACGCTTGACCATACTACAGGTGGTGGAAGAATACGTTTACATGCAATTACCGGAATTACAGCTGAGCCTCAAGAAGGTGATTATATTGTTGATAAAGTTCAGCGCTATGAACGGACGGGTGAATATCTAGATATCATCCAGAAACTTTGGAAAAGCGATCAGCCGATTAGCTATGAAGGTAAATACTTTAAGTTAGATAATGCTTTTTGCCCGTTAAAGCCAGTCAACGGTACAATCCCGATTTCATTCGGTGGCTCATCAGACATTGCTTACGATATTGCAGTCCGCCATGCAGATCTTTATTCGCTATGGGGTGAGCCACTGGCTGGAGTAAAAGAGCAAATTACTAAATTGAAGCTCGCAGCAGAAAAAGCCAATAAACCGCAGCCTCCTGTTAGCTTATCTGTACGTCTTATTATTGGTGCAACCGAAGAACTTGCTTGGCAACGAGCAGAACGGATTCTTGCAGATATTCAAAATAATCCGACTTTTCAAAATAACGGCACATTGTCGGGACATAAAATCAAAGGCATCGGTTCACAGCGCTTATTGACAGCGGCCCAGCAAGGTGATCGACATGACCGCGCATTATGGATGCCAACTGCAACTGCTGTAGGGGCTTATGGTGATACGACTGCCCTTGTTGGTACACCAGACACCATTATTGCCTCATTACTCGATTATGTAGATTTAGGGGTGACGACTTTCTTAAATCGGGGCTACGATCCGATCTATGATACGGTCGATTATGGTCGTTATATTATCCCCGCTGTACGTGAAGAGGCAGCGAAAAGATTAAAACAAATCGCTTAAACATTTAAAGCAAAAAGCCGCTCATTCAATATCTTTGAAGAGCGGCTTTTTTTAATAAAGATTTTCTTCAGTGAGAAAATCTTTATTCCAACTTTTATTGCAAATCAGGTTTACAAATAGCCTGAATTTTCTCTCCCGCAATCACCTTTTTAGCAAACGGAATTGAATCTTTTAATGAGGCATTCACAGTTTCGCTATGTCCTAAGCCATGATACAAATGACCTTCGACCACTGTACCTGCTTTACAAGCATCTGCCACTAGCTTCATTTGAGAACGAGCATCTGGAGTTCGGTCATTTGCCCCTGTCCCAATAAATAATGGATGACTGATTTTTAATGTAGGGTAATAACCATAATCATTTGACTGTTTCTCTTGCAGCTTTTTATAGCTTGCAGGCGGATTAGGTTTATATGCTTGTGCTGGTGAAAGCCCTGCGGTTTGAATATCTCCCATAAAACTTGTTAAGCAGGCATTTCTTGCTTGTTCAACTAAAGGCGCTGCTTCAGGTGTGAAAATATCTTCTGTTTTTATTTCTGGATATAAACTTTGTGTCACTAAAAAACTATATATGCCATAAGCCAGTGATGGGCTGACTTCGTAAGGATTTAACTTTAACTGATTTTTTTCAGGCGTCGCTTCAGGATCTTGATAAATCACGCCTGTACCAATTGAACCTTTAATATTTAAGTCAGGTGCGTACGTTGCCGAGTAGGAAGAAGCTGCAACAGCCCCCGCGCCTCCTTGAGATTGACCAACAATCACAAACTTATTAGCGAGTGGTAACTTTGCTTTTAGAGCAGCTCGACCACTATCTAAAATACTATAGGCCAACATAGGATTATTGATTAACAAGTGTGGTCCCGCAACACCTAACCCTTCGTAATCTGTGGCAACGACCGCAAATCCTTCTTTAAGCCAACGATTTAAATATTGTACATCTCGGTATGATCGGCCACTCCAAGACGGCGCACAAGCATCGGCCAAACCAACCGTACCATGCGCCCATAGCACCACTGGCCAACCTTCTTTCGGTGGTGTTCCTTTTGGTAAATGAATACTTCCTGAAACCACAATAGGTGTTTTGCTATCTTTACCACTCGTAGAACTGTAGAGAATCCGAATAGCCTGACTGTCATTTGCCAAACGAATATACGGATTATGAATCGCTTCTGTTTTTAATAGTTTTCCAGCCTGTTCTGGAATAGCCGATTTCCATGTGTAAAACTCGGAAACTCGGCCATCTCCATATCTATCTTCAGGTGTTGGAGCTTGTTGAGCGGTTGCCAAACAACTTGAAGTTAACATCGTTGTGATTAAAGAAAACTTGCATAGAGTTGATAAAAAAGTATGTTGCATTGTTATTTACCTTAAAAACTGTCTCATCATTTTTGTTTTAAAATTCGTAACTTACGCGGCCATATAAATACGTTCCAAATGCTCCTTCAGGTGCATTAAAACTATATTTGACAATGTTACCGACCGAAGAATCTTTGGCTTGATCAGGATGGCTATTAAATAAATTGATCGCCCCTAAATTGAATTTCAGGCCTTTCACGAATGCATCCGCTTTGTAGCCAATATCCAAATCTGCAATCCATTGAGGGTCAAAAGTTTGGTCTAGTGCAGTATTGGTATTATTTAAAGTGGTCCATTTATCGTAGCGACGGACAGCCGTATTCACGCTCCATGCTTGATATGACCAAAGTGCGCCAAGCGTTAACTTTGTTTTCGGTGCAGCAGACTCAATCAGGCTTTGTGTATTTCGTCCTGCAATACTTGAAACAGGAATTCGCTCACCTTTTGCTGTAATAGAATCTCGAGTTTCGGTAATTTCATTTTTGTTATATGCCAGACCTAGGTTCAGATTTAACTTGCCATATTGTTCAAGGTTTAAATCATGCTTAAGCGCGAGCTCTAAGCCTTGAGTACGTGTATCTAATAAATTATTAAAGAACGCCACATTGGCAATATTCGAATACGGTGTATTGGCAAAAGCATTGGTAATTACACTTCCAGTAATATTGTCTGAAAGCAAAATACGATTTTTAATATCGATTTGATAAAGGTCTAAAGTTGCCGATGTATTAACAAGTGGCTTCCAAACAAAACCTAAAGAATAATTCGTCGATTTCTCAGGTTTAAGAGAAGTTCCGCCAAGCAGTAAAGCCGCCTCACTTCCTGCAACTAAAGTTCTTTGTTGAACATCTTGCCAACCTGAAGGGGTCTGCACTGTTTGTACGCTATAAGCCGAATAGCCCTGCTGTGCCAATGACGGCGCTCTATAGCCTGTATTGACTGAACCACGTACCGTAAATTTAGGTGATACATCATATTTAGCAAATAATTTTCCGTTTGTGGTCGAACCAAAGTCTGAATATTTTTCACTTCGGACTGCTGCCCCAACATTCAAGTCTTTAATAATATCTGCTTCTAAATCTAGATAGACACCGTAAACATCACGGCTAATTTTTCGTTCATCTTGGTCTGTAATTCCGGCATATATTCCCGGAACACCAACGCCTAAAGTTGTGCTTGGATTGAAATATGGGCCGCGGGTATAGGCAATTGGATCACCTGCATTTTGCTTATATTGCTCCCAACGATATAAAACTCCTGTAGACAACGTGAGTGGGCTTGCGAACCAGTCAATTGCAATATCACGGCTATAATCTAGCCCTGTATTTAATTGCGAAAAAATATTTTCGCCCAAGTCATAGTTTGAAGGAGAATTGGGCCCGTAGCTTGGGTTAATGCCGTTGCCTTGTTCTGTGCTGACTTTATTTTGTCCATAGGTCGCATAAAGATCATATTTACCTGTCTTCTGCTCTCCTTTTTTAACTCCAACTGTGGTTGCAAAATCATCTACAGTGACCAAGCTCAATGGCGAGCGTCCATCTGGATAACGTTCTTTAAAATAGCTGGATTGATTTAGTACTGTTTTGGTTGTTGGTGGCTCATAAAAATTTTCCCCTATTGTTTTACGATGGCCATAGCTACTAAAACCATAAAGTGCAAGGTCATCTGTCAAAGGTAAATCTAGATTGGCAGTCACATTGATTTGATCTTTTTGTTCGGGGGAGCCAAATTTCCAAGTTCTATAGGGTGTATTTTGTTCTGTATATTGAGCCTTGGTTGAACCATCATAAAAAGTTCGCGTATCAGCTGCCGTGTTACTTGCAGCTTCACGTTTGCCTAAATCTAATGCAACCGTCAACGCACCATCATTAGGGAGTGCAAAACCTTTCCAAAGATTAACTTTATGTTGTTCACCATCTCCTTGAGTGTAGCCACCCGTTTGATAGCTTACCCCTCCTCCATGATCTCGTGATTTCAAAATAATATTAACGACACCGGCGATTGCATCTGACCCATATTGTGCAGCAGCACCATCCCGCAAGATTTCTATACGCTCGATCGCGCTCACTGGAATTAAACTTAGGTCAGTTACCGCTGCACCTCTTCCACCTGCATAGGCTTGGCGGGTGAAATAAGCCGATGTATGACGACGTTTTCCATTGATTAAAATTAGAGTTTGATCAGCAGATAATCCTCTAAGTGCAATACTTGGCGGAACCGATGCCCCAAACCCACCCGCAGGAGAACTCGGTAAAGTCACTGAAGGAGACAACCGTGTTAACGCTGCTGCAAGATCAGTCGCACCAGTCTCTTGTAACTCTTTGGCAGTTAAAATATCAACAGGTGCAGGTGCATCGAGAGAATTACTAATTGCTCGTCTAGAGCCTGTAACAACCACAGATTGTAATGTGATGGCATCCTCTTTCTCTGGCAAATTCTTTTGATCATTTGCCAAAGTAATTGAGGCACTGAGTGTACTCAGTGCAAAAATTGAGGAGTGAAGAATGAATTGAGAAAAATATGTATGCATATTGGCTTCCTTAACGATCTAGATCGATATAGCAAAGCCGATGCCAAATATTTTGTTGTTTATTATCAATATATTAAACTAGTTAAATAAAAGAATCATTGTTTAAATTTAAACAATGATTCAAAAAAATGTTTATAAAACTACAGTTGTTAAATTTGCAGATCGTTTAAACAAGTTGGTTTTGTAAATATGACTGATATAACTGAAAGTAAGCTGACTGCTGCTGTATTAAATGCTCATGAGAACCTTCTTCTACGACACGGCCATTTTCAATCACGACAATTTTGTCGGCCTCACGAATGGTACTCAGCCGATGTGCAATGACAATACATGTTCTATTTTGGCATAGCCGTCTGAGCGCATATTGTATTTTTTGCTCGGTATAAATATCGATTGCAGAGGTGGCTTCATCTAGAATTAATATTTTTGGGTTTGCCAAATAAGCACGAACTAAACAAACAAGTTGCCTTTGTCCATGACTAAGATTTTTACCAAGCGCACCCACTTCGGTGAAATAGCCTTGCGGCAGTTGTTGCAATATCTCGTCTGCCCCTAACTCTTCAATAACTTGGATAAGTTTCTGATCTGAAGCATCAGGTTGAACTAGACGTAAGTTATCTAGAATTGTTCCACTAAATAAAACATTATCTTGTAAAACAATACTCACATGCTGTCTTAAACTTGCGACATGAATACTCTGTATTGGATAACGGTCTAGAAAAATTCCACCCTGCTGGGGTTCATAAAATCGAGTTAGCAACTGAACCATGGTGCTTTTGCCATGTCCGGTTGGGCCTACAATCGCAATTATTTTTCCAGCCTCAATGTACAAATTAAAGTTTTGTAAAACAGGTTTGTGAGTATAGGCAAAATCTACCGACTGAAATCGAATATGACCGTTCAAGTGTTCAAGCTTCACAGCATTCGGTTGTTCTTGAATCGTAGACTGAGTGTCTAAAAGTAGAAATATTCGCTGCGCACATGCCGCTCCATTGGCATAACGTTCAAATAAATCGGTCAGTTCCTGTAAGGGCGCTAAGAATAAAAATACATAGAAAATACTCTCTGCAAACTGCCCTATACTAATCATGCCGTCACTATAAGCATAACTGCCAATCACAATGAATCCGGCAGTAGCTAGAGTCGAAAGCAAACCTGTAAAGGGAGCAAACCAACTGGTCCGCTTGCTGCCATAAATAATAGAATTATTAAAGTCTTTTAATAATTCTTGATAACGAGATTGATTGGTTTCAGTGTAATTTAACTGCTGAATGATTTTTGCTCCATTTACTGTTTCAACCAAATGAGCAGTAAATCGACTGCGTTCCTCCGCAACTCGTCCCCAATGTTTTTGTGATGACTTTTTAAAAATAGCGGTCATACCAAATAAAATGGGTAGCATCGCAAATAAGCACCAGAAAAATGGTGGATAGATATGCCAAAGAAGTACTGAAGCTAATCCACAACGCAAAATTGCCGAAAGTAACTCTGGTGGCCCTTGTATTAAAACAGGCTCTAGCGTTTCAACATCACGATCAGCCCGTGAAATAATCCTGCCAGCCTTGGTACGATCAAAATAACCAATATTTAAACTTTGGATATGCTGAAATAGAGAACGTCTTAAACCATTAATCACTTTTAAAGCTGCTCGGCCTGAAAGATATTTTGATACGCCCGCTAAAGCAAAACGACAAATCCAACTCAAAGTTAAAATGCTAATCGCAATGAATAAAACAGGCTGATTCAATGCCATTTTTCCAGCAATTTGTTGAAAGCCCGAATCTAAAATATATTTCACTACCCAAGGCCGAACAAAAACGCTCATCACTTGTAAAATTTCTACTGCAATTAACGCAAGCAGTAAGTAACGGATGGGATAAATTAAAGGAATAAGTTTTTTTAGCATTCCTCTATGAATTGAGGCGTTTGCCAAATTTTCTTCAATTTGTAGATCAGCTGATTTTGCAAATGGGCGGAAATTTTTAACATTAGTATTCATGCATCAATCTCCTGCTGCTCTAACTGAAAACCCATCAACTCTCGATAAAACAAACAGTCTTGAACCAATTCAGCATGTGAACCTTGGGCAATAATATGACCCTGATCAAGCACAATAACGCGATCAGATAAAGCAATCGTGGTTTGTTTATTAGAGTTAATAATGATTGTTTTCTTAAAATGATTTCCATCATCAGAAAGTCCTGATAGGCGTTGTAAAACTTGTTTTTCTGTAGTCGCATCTAAGGCACTGGTGGAATCATCTAGCGCTAAAATTGGCGAATTTTTTAAAATAGAACGGGCCAAAGCAAGTCGTTGTTTTTGTCCTCCAGACAAGGTAACGCCCTTGTCCCCAATCAATGTGTCTAAGCCATGATCAAGTCGTTGTAATAGTTCAGATGCAGAGGCTAAATGTAAAGCCTCTTTCATCTCTTGCTCCGTTGCATCTTGCTTGGCAACTCTCAAGTTATCTGCCAGTGTGCCACTAAAAAAGAAATTTTCTTGAGGAATGATCTGAATCAAATGTCGTAATTCAAATAGGCTCAAATCTTTAATATTCGTCCATCCCATTTGCTCAGAGCCAATCAAAACTTGCCCTTCTGTTGGGTCAATAAACCGATTCAGTAAATTCATCAAAGTCGTTTTACCGGAGCCTGTCTTACCGACAACAGTAACGATTTCACCTGCTCGAAATTCAACACTGCATTGCTTTAAAATAAAATTTTTTGTTGTTTTATCCTGAAAGCTGACATTTTCTAATTTAATGCTTAACTCATCACGCCATTGCAATGTTAGAGGATATTGTTGATCTTCAATTACGGACTTCTCATCTAGCATTTGCCAGATTCTTGTTGCAGATGAACGCGCATCAGCAAAAATATGTAAGACCTGACCAATGCTTTCAATACGAAACACCAATAAATTTGCCATGAGAATGGCAGCTACAAATTGCCCTACTTGCAACTGATTTTGACCAATTAAATAAGCACCAAAAGCAATGACCCATAAGTAAGAACTCGCAATAATCACTTGCGGAATAGGTAAGCGTTTTGAACTTGTCTTGATGGTCTGAATAGAATGATGAATAAATAGATCTACAGCATGGTTAAAACGTTGTAAAAGTTTCTCTTCGAGTTGAAACGCTTTGACTACCCGAATTCCATTCACGCTTTCTGCCAATGTATCGCTGACTTTTTCATATGCAGATGCAACTTGATGGTCCAAAACCACCAATTGATTGGTCAGTTTAAATAAGACCCAAAGCCCTAAAAAAATAAATAATAAAGGAACTAGGCCGAGCCAAGGATGATACCAACACAAGAGCCCAACAGTTACGGTAACAACTAAGCTTGACTCAAACACTTGTCGCCAAAAATTGATGAGTGCTTCTTTTAATTTATCTGAATCACGTGTTGTACGAGATAATACTTCTCCTAAGCCATGTTTCCAGTGCCATGAAACATCTAAATGCTGT
This sequence comes from Acinetobacter sp. GG2, assembly GCF_000292385.1. NCBI lineage: Bacteria > Pseudomonadati > Pseudomonadota > Gammaproteobacteria > Moraxellales > Moraxellaceae > Acinetobacter > Acinetobacter sp. GG2. The sequence continues at coordinate 423,451 of NZ_ALOW01000040.1, read as the reverse complement.
ACTTGGCTAAAGATTCTTTCTCTTAAAATACTTAGCAGTTGCTGGCCAATGGTTAAAGCACTTAACCCTGCCAGATACTGAATAACAGCCCTAATACTGGCAATACTCGTAAGTAGAATGAACCAAAACCAAGGATTTAAAGGATCAGTGATAGTATGCTGGAATAAGGTTGCTCGTTCACTATGTTTTAAGGTATCAATCGCATGTCCGATTGAATATTGTTGAAGTGCTAACCCGATATTTGCAATAACAAATAAGGTCGCCGTCAATAAGAAACGAAATGGCATAAAACGATATAAAGCCAAACTTCGTAATAATGGATAATTTTTAAACATAAAAGATAGTAAAAATTTAAGATTCCGTTTTATTGCGAGATTCATGCCAAATTAATGACCTTAATAAACATTTTAAATTATTGTTTTATATTGTTTTTATCCAGCGCTATTTATGGGGGTGTTGTTTTTAAAACACCGACGCAATTCTTGTGTTGTAATCGCAACAAAATTTGATATATCAACATCACAAAAAAAGATATTAAAAATAATTTATAAATATCAATAAATTAATGAATGGCATCAATTTTGCTTTAAAGCATGAAAACCACAAAAGGATGTCACGATGACAACACTTCAAACTCAACCATTAAATACACTTTGGTATACACGCTGCCCTGTACCAACTGGTCTAGGCATTTCAATTCAAAAAGGTTGGCTCAAAGAAAAGTTTAATGAGCAACAGATTGAAATAAAATCAATTCGAGAATCAAACTCCAAAGATATTCGTAACTCTCATTTTAATCATACCCTTGCCAACTCAGTTCGACATGGCGGCAGTATCCCTGCAATCTGGGCATATGCATCTGGTCAAAAAACGAAAGTAATTGGCTTATCTTGGGCGGATGAAGTTCAATTGTTATTAACGCGCTACGATTCAAACATCAAAACTGTTGCAGACTTAAAAGGCAAACGTTTTGGTATTCCACTGAATCAAGATGCAATTATTGATTTCTCACGTGCACAGGCGATTCGTGGTTTAGAAAATTCATTAAAAACCGTAAATTTGAAGGTAAGTGATCTTGAGTTGGTTGATTGTTTACGAGCAGACATTTTAGCCGCCCAACAACAACAGCCTGAAGAAAATGATTCTAGCTTTTATGGTAACCGCAACAAAATTAATGCAAGTGCAGAGATCGTGGCATTAATTAAAGGTGATGTTGATGCTATTTTCCTAAAAGGTGCACATGCTGCGCAAATTGCCCATGATTTCGCCCTGCATACCATTATTGATATTGGCTCACATCCTGACCCTATTCTACGCTCCAATAATGGAACACCAAGAACGCTGACTGTCGATGAAGATTTTCTAACACAATATCCAGAGCAAGCCCAATCAATTGTCGATGCTGTTTTACAAGCAGAACAATGGGCCCATGCACATGCCGATGAAACCCATCGTTATTTGGCAAAAGAATGTAATAGTAGTGAGCAATGGGTTCATGCAGCATATGGTGCAGATGCACATCTAAAACTGAACACTAACTTTGATGAGACTTCTATTGTTGCTTTACAAGACTTGAGTGAGTTTCTCTATCGCTGGAACTTTATTCCTGCACAAATTAATGTTCGTGAATGGCTGGCGCAGGATATTTCTATTCAAGCTCAAGTAGCGTAACAATACAAAAAGCAAAAAGGTTGTCTTGATGACAACCTTTTTTATTTTAACATCCAAATTCAAGTAACCGCAAACTATCGTAGTAGTTGGCATCGGTAATGTTAATCTCTTTAATAAAAATTATTTTAACGGAGTCTTATCGAGTTTCATCCAATTTTAGGATTAGCTTTCAGCTGGAGTTACTTTGGTTTCGCCCAAAGTAACCAAAGGCATTGTCATCTGCAAAACCTGTTCTTTTCTTGGATTTATTAAAACCTCTCGTAGAAACAGTCTCTTGTTTAAACCATGCAGGTTGCAGATGACGTTTCCGAGTATCATATTTACTTTCGAACTCGGGTTATTTACTAAATTTAGTCACATTTTCCGCCTGTTTCTTCAGAAGCACTGAGTTGTATTCTCCTGGTGGAATATTATTTAAATAATAATTTCCAACATGATATAGCCTCCAGCGAATTGGATCATGCGTGGTGTGAGTTCGAGCATTACGCCAGAAGCGATCTAGATTCCATTTCGATAAGGTTGAACTTGCCCCGAGTAATCCAAAAATTTCACTCGAAATTTTTAAAGATGCATGATCAGACTGACTTCGTGTAGCAGCAACCGATAAAATCAGTTCAGTTTGTAAGTCTTCATCTTCTACATTGGCCAAATGCTGTTCAAAAATCTGTGCTGAACGATCTAACAATGCCTCAGCCGAACGGACCAAAACAGCAAACTCACCAATTTGTTTAATGATATGAGGTTCATGTGTAGGTGAATCGACGCCACTTTCCACCCAAGGACGAGCATGATGTTGTAAATAATCAATCCCGCCTTGTAATGCGCCCTTCGCAATTCCTGTGTCCATTGCAGCGTGTAAAATCTGAGGCCAAGTCAGTCCCGTACGTAAAACAGTGCCTAAACCACCCGTATTTCGCTTAGCAACATAACGTTCATCAACAATTACATCTTTAAAATTAACAGTGCCACTGACACTATTATTTTGTCCCATCGCATCCCAGTCATCGAGCAACTCTACTCCCTGTGTATCTCGATGAATTAAAATTGAGACTGGTCCATCATCACTACCAGCAAATAAAGAAATCCATTCTGCGAGTAAAGAGCCCGTAGAATAAAACTTACTGCCGTTTAGAATTAATAGTCCTTCCGCATTTCGTTCTACGCGTGTTTTATGCTGAAATTTATCTTTGCCTCCCACTTCTGCAAGTGCATTGCCCAAACGTTTTCCACTTAATACATCGGCAAGTAATTGATCACGAATTTCATCGTCATAGCCAGTTAAAATTCCTCGGAACATAGTGAAGTGAATTTGTAATAACTGCCCTACACCACCATCGGCAGATGAAATAATTTTCACCACATTGACCAATGTTGAAATACTGGCACCTAAGCCTCCAAATTGCTTGGGCACAATAATCGCGGTTAAACCAGCTTCTGAAATTAAACGCGCCTGATCATACGGTACTGTCTTGTTATAACTTGGATCTCGAGCAAATTGATTCAGTTGATCTGCCACCTCTTTTGCAATATCAAGTGCTTCTTGCTCGCTTTGAATATGTCTTACGCTACCTAATTCTAAAAAACTGTGTTGGTTAATATCGTTCATTTTTAACTCCGAAAAATCTTTTCTTTTTTATGCGCTAACTTCAAGTACGTTGTTTTTAAACAAGCTTGGCGCATGGGTAAGCAAAGTTTTGGTATATATATGTTGAGGATGACTCAGCACTTGATCTGTTTCACCGTATTCAACAATATGTCCATTTTTTAATACGGCGACTCGATCTGCGATTGCACGAACAACCCCTAGGTTATGGGTCACAAATAGTAAGGTCACACCTTGCTGCTGAAGGTCTTGTAACAGTTTTAAAATAGATGCCTGAACTGAAACATCCAAAGCAGAGGTAATCTCATCACAAATCAAAACATCAGGTTGGCACAGCAAAGCTCGCGCGATCGCCACGCGTTGTCTCTCCCCACCCGATAAATCTCTAGGATAGAGTTCTTGAACTTGTATAGGCAGAGAGACTTGTTTAAGTACCTGTGTGACTTTTTCTATGGCTTCTTGTCGAGATGCTCCAAAGAAATGCTGCACGACTTTAATTAAGGTCTGACCAATCGTATGTGCTGGATTTAAGGCTTTATAAGGGTTTTGAAAGATATATTGCAGTTTATGTCGCTGCTGCAAATGACGCTGTTGCCCACGCAATGACAAGACTTCATCTGCTAAGGTAATTTGTCCATCTGCATTTTCATTCAGGCCAGCAATCACACGTGATAAAGTCGTCTTACCTGAACCCGATTCACCAACTAATGCTAAACATTCGCCTTTTTTGAGTTGAAATGAGATATCAAAAAGAGCCTGTTGCTGCCCATACCATGCATTAATATGTTCAACTTTTAGCAGTGCTTCTCGATCAGTTTCTCGTTCAATAACCTGATGTTCAATCTCTTTAAAATTAATCACACCAACATGATCCAAATGGTGACAAGCAACAAAATGCGGATCAAACTCATCTTTTAATTGAGTTAATTCAGGTTGTTTTTGACGGCATATGTCGGTGGCGAAAGTACAACGTACTGCAAAAGCACATCCCGCTGGACGCTCATTTGGTGACGGTGCGTGCCCTTCAATTGGAGATAAATATTTACGAATGGCCACATCGGGAATGGCGTTAAGTAAACCTTGCGTATAAGGGTGTTTAGGAGTTTCAAATAGTTGGGTTAATACCGCATCTTCAGCAATTCGTCCTGAATATAAAACAATCACCCGATCTGCAATGTCTTTTACAACCGTTAAGTCATGCGATACATAAATAGCAGCAACATTATATTCACGGCATAATTTACGAATGATGTTCAATACCAAGGTCTGCGTCGTCACATCTAAGGCGGTGGTTGGCTCATCTAAAACAATCAAACGTGGCTGTAGCAAGAATGCCAATGCCAATAAAATTCGTTGTTGTTGTCCACCTGAAAGTTGATGGGGATAACGCTTAAGAAATAGCTCATCATGAGGTAACCCCACTTCATCTAATATTTTGGCTACTTTTTGGTGTTTTTCAGCGTTCGATAACTGTGCCTGATGGACTTCTAATAGTTCAAATAAATGTTGACCAATACTTAATGCTGGGTTGAGTGCCGTTCCAGGATCTTGAGCGACATGACTAATTTTATAGCCACGAACCTGACGTAAAGCATGATCATCTAAACTGAGAATATCTTCATCATCCAGTTCAATAGTCCCTTGAATAATCTTGGCACCATGTCGTGCATAGCCCAGTAAGGCACTCGATAATGTCGTTTTACCAGAACCACTTTCTCCGACCAGCCCTAGAACCTCACCTTCTCTCAAGCTAAATGAAATATTAGAAACGATATGATTGCCGGTGTTTACCAATGCCACGGTTAAGTCTGTTACGGTCAATACTGTATTTTTAAATGTATTTGCCATGTTTATTTTTCCTCAATCCGAGCTGCTGCACGTCCAACGCCCTCTGCCAATAGATTCGTTCCGAGTGCAAACAAAGCAATTAAAATGACAGGAGCAAACACGGCCCATGGTTGAACTAATAAACCAGCGCGATTTTCATTAATCATGAGCCCCCAATCTGCTGCTGGAGGCGCCACACCATAACCAAGAAAGGCCAAACCAGATAACATACCCACTGCCCATGTCAGCATCACCCCAAGATGGATGAGTAAAGGCGTCAACATGTTGGGTAAAATTTCACGAAATAAAATATAGGTTTTTGAATAACCAAGGATTCGGGCAGCTTCGATATATTCCTGTTCAACTAAATTAAGTGCAACGCTTCGTGCAAGACGTACGACTCCAGGAATAAAAGCAATTGAAACCGTTAAAACAATGAGCCAACGCTGTCGACCTAACATCGAAACAATAAGTAAGACCAAAATAAGATCAGGAAATGCCATAAAAACATCAGTCAGCCAAGTCACGAACTGATCAATCTTATTTCTGGCAAAAGCAGCTAATATGCCTAAACTAGAACCAATAACTAATGCGACCAAACTAGCAGCCAGCGTCATCCAGATAATTGAAGCACCGCCAGCAAGTACACGTGACCAAACATCATGACCAATATAGTCATAACCTAAAAATGATTTTCCCTCGGGTGGTCCATAAGTCATGCCAACCAATGCAGTGGGCTCAAATGCAACAAATATCGGGCCAACCAGTGCGAAAATCAAAACTAGAGCTGTGACTACAAATCCAAAACGTACTTGTCTTTCACGAATTAATGTTTGAAAAAAGTTTCTTTGGTACCAATGAAGTGAGCTCATTTTCCACCTCCTTGCTGAATATTCTTTAAAGCATTGCGACGATCGACAGGTTTTACCGTAATTGGTCGGCCAGACTTCCATAAACGTAATGCCTGACGTCGCCCTGGCGAACGTGCTTTATGTCTTTTTGCAGTTCGTATTTTTGGTGTGAGTAAAGTCGTGATTAAATCTGCAATTAAATTAACAACCACCACACAAATGGTGAGCAATAAAACGATTGCTTGAATGGTCGGGATATCCCTCATTTCGATTGCTGCATTGAGCGCATTACCAATACCGGGGTAACTGAAAACCACCTCAATAATGAGAGCACCACTCAGCAAAACTCGTATGGTCAATGCTGTACCCTGCACCACAGGAACCAATGCATTAGGTAAAACATGTTTCCAAATAATCCGGCGCTCAGGAATACCTCGCAGTCGTGCAGAGGTCACATATTCCGACTCTAACGCATCAATCATGGAACCACGCACTAAACGCATCAGATATGGAATGAGTGATAAAGCTAAAGTTAAAATTGGTAAAATTAAAAATTCTAGTTGGCTATAAGGCGACTCGTTAGGAATCAGCAACGATGCGGCTGGCAATATGTGCAAAACCGATGTTGAAAAAAACATCATTAACCAAATCGCAATAACGAACCCTGGCACCGCTTTAAACACAATAGAGCTAGAGACAATAATACGGTCGAGTTTGCTATCGCGATGAAGCGAGAGCCACACACCTAACACGACTGAAAGTGGTACAGTAACAACAATCACGAGGCTTGTGAGTGCAACTGTGTTACCAAAATAATTCTGAATAATTTGTAAAACAGGCACATTGGAATCAATCGAGCGTCCAAAATTACCTTGTAATAATTGACTCAACCAATGCCAGTATTGAAGCAATATTGGATCATTTAATCCCAATTGTTCACGAAGTATTTGTACCGTCGCTTCAGGCGCTTCTGGTCCTAAGATGACGCGAGCTGGGTCAGATGGAAGTGCTTGTGTCGCAATAAAAACAATGAGACTAATAACAAATACAACCAATACCCCTGACACCAAACGTGTCAAAAACCAAGGTAACCATGCAGGAAATTCAAATGACTTGGCAATTGTTGGTTGTTGAATGGATGCTTCTATTTTGCTGGATTGAATTGCCATATCGGTTACCCTCTACGCCAGAATTCATCTGTACGCCACGCAGCAAAGCCTGTGCGATCAGGAGTTACACCACCAATTTGGTTCGAATGTGCATCAAGGACATTATTAAAGCCCCAAATGAGTAAACCACCTTGCTCATGTTGAATATGCTGTGCTTCATGAACAAGAACTTTTCGTTTTTCCAAATCGGGTTGTTGCAATGCCGCATGCACTAATTCCGTAAAACGCTCATTCTTAAAACGAGTTTTATTATTTGCCGCACCCGGCCCATCAATTTGCAAAACTGTTAATAAGAAAGGACGTGAAACATTCGAGCCTGTACTAAAGGCCCAATCTTGTTTTACTGCATCCGCAAAAGTAGCAGCTTCAACCTGTTTTACATTAACAATGACACCAGCCTGAGCAGCATGTTGAGCAAAAACTAATGCGGCATTGCTATCTGGGCCTGTATATAAATCGACCGTTAAACTATTATTAAAACCAGCTTCTTTGAGTAACGCTTTTGCTTTATTTAAATCTTGCTTGCGCTGAGCAATACTGTGGTCATATACAGGATCACTAAACGAATAAAGGTCATTTGCAACTCGTCCTTGCCCCGCTAAAGCACGTTTAACCAAATCGTCTCTATCGGCAATCAATCTAAAAGCTTGTCTTACCCGAGGATCATTGAACGGCGCTTTAGACGTATTCATATCAAATGATTGCCAAGCATCGGTTTCCGATGAAACTAGATTTAGCCGTTTATTAGATTGAATTAAAGCAATATGCTCAGCACTTACTCCAGATGCAATATCAATTTGGTCTGATTGCAAAGCAGCAAGACGCCCTGTTTGATCCTTAAAATCAATAATTTCTATTGCATCGGCATAAGGTTGATTTTCTTTCCAGTAATTTTCAAAACGTACAAAACGTGAACGCTGGCCGGGTGTAAAACTTTCAAGCTTAAAGGGGCCAGCCCCGACTACATTTTTAACTGGGTCGTAATCTGTAGGAACAATACCACCCCAGCTCATCCATGCTTCTGGTAAAGCAACCAATCCCTTTCCTTGAGAAAAAGGAATTTCAACGGTGTATTCATCGCGCTTTTTAATTGCATCTCTTTGCAAAGAATAAAGATAAGCTGCAAATGGTGAGGCAAGTTTGGGGTCAGTTAAGCGCCGTAAAGAGAAAATAACATCATCGGCTGTAATGGTTTTACCATGGTGAAATTCGAGTCCTTTTTTTAAGCGAATAGTCCATTTGGTTCCGTCATTATTGGGCTCAGCAAATTCAGCAAGGGCAAGTTTTGGCTGAATATCTCGGCCCCATTCCCATAACTTTGCATATAAAGGCCAGCCTCTAAACGCACTGGACATACCAATAGGTTTATGTGCATCTAAGTTGCCTGCTTGGTTACCATTAATCACTCCAATTTTGATAACACCACCTTTTTTCGGCGTATCATTTTGGGGTGAAGCGGCAGTGGCGCTTTGAGAAGATGAAGAATCGGGCTTAGAACATCCTATAAGGCTTATTGCAGCAAAAGCACCAACACCCAATCCAGTCTGTTTAATGAGTTCTCTACGTGTAATTTTATTCATGCCTTCTCCCTTAAACCACGACTTCTTGATTCAAGAGGGAATCAATGGATGAATTTTTATTTAGCTTAGGTAACTCAAAACCATGATCTAGCTCTAATAATGGAAACAATAAGTCTGCTACCCGATAGGCTTCTCCAATTAAAGGAAAACCCGATAAGATAAAGGCTGATACACCATAGCTTTCGTATTCTTTAATCCGTTTGGCAATATTTTCAGCACTACCCACTAAGGCAGTTCCTGCGGCTGGGTTTAAAATATCGAAACCAAATAAAGATGGGCCAGTCCAAACATTAGGATAAATTTCAAAATCTTTAGCTTGGGGCAAAACCCCTTGACGTAATTGTTCTAAGTTCTTTTGAATAGATGGGTTGTTACTTTGATAACTCTCAAAACTTTCAGTTGGAGGAAGCTGTCGTTTAACAGCTTCGATTGCATAATTTACATCAATCTTGTCAAGTAACGACTGAGCATATTGCCAAGCCTCTTCTTCTGTTTCCCGAACAATAATTTGTAATCGAGTCCCAAATTCTAAAGTTCGGCCAATTTTTGCTGCCTCAGCCGCAACCTTGCTAAACTTTTCTCCAAGTAATGGCGGTGTATTCGCAAAACTTAAATACACATCTAACAATTCAACAGAATGCTGAACGCCTTTGGCAGAAGTTCCTGCTCCCCACAAAGGAACACCTTGTTTTTGAGTTGGACCACGCCATCTGGACATTGGAGATCCGCCCTCTAAGCGCGGAGAAATTTGAATAAATTCGCCCTCAAATCCCGAGGTATCACCTAAGTAGTTTTGTTGAAATGCATTCCAGTATTCTTTACTAAAGTCATAACGTTCATCATGAGTATAGTGAATGCCTAAAGCTGCCAAACCCTTATCATTTCCATTAACGACATTAAATAACAAACGCCCTTTAGAAAATGCATCAAAAGTTTGCGCATATTTTGCCAAAACTGCTGGCTGGACTTCTCCAGGATGTTGAGCAACCAGAAACTTTAAACGTTCAGTAAATGGAATTAAACTCGCAGCAACAGCAAGTGTTTCATACTCACTAGTACCCATGAGTGAACCGTAAAAACCAAGTCGATCTGCGGTAATCGCAATCTGTTGCAAGTGTTCATAATCAGTATCCCACCGCCCAGATTCCAACCAAGGATATGGTCCATCTGGAGAAGTGAGATACCATAAAAGTTTTACAGCCATAGTATTCTCGATCTTTATTTTTAAATCTTTATCTAATTCAGGGGAAGTAAGCCCAGATATTTTGCTTTTTCAGTCAATCCACTCATTTTCCATTGCTGATGTAAAACCCCTTGCCCGTATTCTCTGCTGCCACCGACTAATTCAGCGAGCAGCTGAATTTGAGCACCTTCTTCAAGCAATAAAATAAATTCAGCAGTTTCCTGTAGTCCTTGGCGTCCCCATACAGTCGCTCCGCCATTGGCTTCCAAGATGGCCCGATGTTCAATATCAACTTTGAGTTGATCTAAAATAAAATCCACTTCAGCTTGACGGCGATCAATGTAAATCGGCAACTCTTTAAACAAATGAAAGCGTTGAACAGGCACATAACGAATGGGTAAAGTGCGATGGGTTTGAGCCCAAGCGCCTAAATTCGGCGCGTGTACATGAGATATTGTGGTGACATCTGCATGCTCTTTAAAAAGCTTGTTATAGCGGCCACCTGCACTTTTTCTTCCCAATAAAACTTCACCATCAATTGTCTCCACCAATACTTTGCTTTTTTTATCTTTAGACCACGGCCCTGCATAGTTAAAAGTGACTAAGGTATTTTCAGGTCCACGTTCAACAAAATTAACTGTTCCGTTTGCAGTAATTGTTCTTGTTTCACGGAAGACTTCAAAAGCAAATTCAGCTTTTTCACGGTTCAATTCGATAAAGTCATTAAGTTCACGAGACAATGGCGTTTGAATAAGTGTTGTCATGGTCAAATCCTCTTTAAAAATTCTTATTTTGACGACGTTTTAAAACTTCGAGTAAAGGACGATGATCAACCCATGTTTCAATATCGACATCGCGCTCTAAGAAGCCATGCAACCAAAGAAAATCTTTTTGTTGTTTTAATAGCTCTAAACGGTCTTCACTTAATGACGGATGTAAAGACTTATGAAAATTATTTCGATAGGCTGTTGCAACACTTTCTGCTCCTGCAATCGTTTCATCTTCTAAAATGACCAAGACTTCATCTAAATGATCTTGTGCCCAATCTGCGGTATCAAACAACTCTTCAAGAAAATCGACGACCACATCAAAATGATCTTCTAATAGGTCTTCATGGACTGTAATTGGACGAGGTGTACCGTTATTAACACGAGAAGTCACATCTTCAAATTTATCTAAATCAATCCCAACTTTTAGGCCACGTTTAGTTGCAGCTTCAACAGCAGAAGCTCCTTTTACATACACGGCATCAACTTCACCTGTAATTAACGCATCAAGACCTGACCAATACGTACTCGAATCACGATTCTCTTTAGATCCAGCACGTTCAGGTACTTCAATAAAATTCACATCACGAAAAGTGAGATTGGCAAGTTGTAAAGCGCCACGAATACCTTGCAATGACATGGCTCTAAAAATACTGCCAGCACGTTTGTCAGCATATTCTGGTAAAGCTACTTTCGCATTTTTTAAATGCTCTGGCTGGGTAATATCTGAATCAGGTCGCACAATAATGACTTGCCACTCATCAATCCAAGTCAATCCAATGAGTCGGCTTGGCGCGCCTTCAGAGCGTGCAGCTAACGCAGGTACATTTCCACCCTCTCGGAACAGAGCTGGCAATTGATGATCAAAATGATGGACCGATAAACCTTTACGCGCATCTTGCAAGACGGCAACATCAATGCCGTGTTTTTCAAACTTTTTAACTAAAGTGCCGCGTTTTAATGAAATACCTGTTGCTGTGGGTACTGGACATCGAGTGACCCAAATTTCAGACAGGATGTTTTTTACAAATTCTTTAGAATTTTCTTTTTTATCTACTACAAGTGACATACGGATTCCTTAGGACAATTCCACTTTCATCACTTACATTGAGCAGCTTTTATGCCAATTTAATTTATCATTAATTTTCAATTATTTAAAAAAATATAGTAGGATTGGAAATGTTTATATTTCATCATTTTTCAAGGCTAGTGTTGTTTTATCAACAATTAATTTAGACAAATATAACTTTCTATATATTTGTTATAACCACTTTTTAATTCAATGATTTTTTAAGGATGCCAGAACACTATCTTCTAGATATAAGTATCAGAAAGCTAAGGATTCAATGTGTATATATATAAACACATCAGTTATCTCATCTCACTAATATTATGGACTGAAAGCAATTCTACATAGGCTTCATTAAAAATATCCTTATATTACTGCTCATTAAGGTAACAAGTTGAGTTAAACATACGTTCCCCACTCTGGCTTCTTATTTGCTGACTATGTATTGAGTTATCCACTAATACAAATTTAAATTTAAGAGACTTATAAAGCCCTAAGAGTCACTACAACATTCTCTAGGCACTTTTTTGTGTTTACTCTTATGAATCATTAGCTAATTCTTTTTGTTCAAAGTTAAGGATTAAAATAAACTCATACAAGTAGCTAGCAGTTGTCATAGTACAAGAATTAGCCTTTTTAGCCTTAAGTGGCTTCACAGTTCAATTTTAAAACTATTAATTTATTCTAAATAAATTTTTGCAATTATTTAACTATATTTTAAAATTTGGCTATTTTTATTAATTGAAAATTTGAAAGAGCTTTAAAGGTTTGTATTTTATATTATCAATTATTTTTGTGATTATTGAAAATAACATATTATATAAATTTCATTATTAATAAGAAATATACAAGAATAAGTTTAATCTATCGCTGAAAGGTCATGTTTTTATTAAAAGTATTTATTATCAGTAATTTAAATTTATATGGACTGCGATTCATTATTATTGTAAAAGTGTGATTTTATTATCATTTTTATTAACTTAATTATAAAGTATTAACTATTTATATAAATAAAATAATTAGTGAGATATAGATCACATGTTATTTATTTATTTTTTATTAAAATGGATTTTTATATTGTTTTTAAATAAAAATTACTGTATCTCTTATATTAACTATTTAATAAATAGGTATATATAAAATGAAAAATAATATATTTAAACTTATGGTTTTAGCGGTAATTTCCACTTCACCACTATTTTGTTATGCAAATAACACAATAATGATTAAAGGAAATATTGTTGAAGATACTTGTTCTACAGTAAATGTTGAAAAAGACTGTGCTCAAATCAATATGCTGAATACGACTATCGACACTCAATATTTAAATAAAGACAATGTATTCAACTTGGCACGACATACTGAAAAAATGGATACAAGTATTGAAACAATAACTGCTAATAAAAAAGTAGTAGTTCTAAATTATCACTAAAAATATTAGTCCAGATTTGTTGCTCTGGATGAAGTACTCTATGTAAAGATTAAGGTGAATTGCTTATTATTTAATCAAAAAAATAAGCAATTCACCTTTTATCTTAAAAAAAGATTAATTGATCACACTTTGTTGAGCAAAAAGATAAACTATCGTATATAATTGTTTTACCAAATTTTTTATAAGTATTTATTTTTTTCTTGAAATACTTTTTTAGTACTTTTCTCATACTTACAACAAATAGAAATTCTTTTTAAAACATAGACTTAGTTTTTTATATCCTTGGGTTTTAGTCAAAATCAGTGTTTTATTTCTTTTTATTTAAAAATATTGTGATCTAGTTTGCATTTTGTTTTAAAAGTGTTAGTATCGCCGCATTACTTTTCAAGATGCCAAACTCTGGAAAAGTAAGAGATTAAACTTTTATCCAGACTTTTTGAGAAAACACTATGAAAAAACTTGCTCTAATCGCTGCTCTTTCAGTTGTAGGAATTGCGAACGCTCAAGCTGCTGATGGTACAATTACAATTAATGGTTTAGTAACAGACAAAACTTGTGACATCGTTACACCTGCTGGTAAAGATTTCACAGTTACTCTTCCAACTGTTTCTAAACAAACTTTAGCTGTTGCTGGGGATGTTGCTGGTCGTACTCCTTTCCAAATTAAATTAGCTAACTGTTCTGAAGGTAAAGTAGCTACTTACTTTGAACCAGGTGCAAATGTTGACTTTAATACTGGTCGTTTACTTAACAAAGACGCTACTGGTGCTAAAAACGTTAACGTTCAACTTTTAGGTAGCAACAACAACTTCATCCCAGTTCTTGCTGCTGGTGCAAACGGTGCTCAAGCTAACTCACAATGGGTTGACGTAGCTGCAGCTGGTAGCGCAGACCTTAACTACTATGCTGAATACTATGCAACTGGCGCTTCTACTGCTGGTAAAGTGAACACTTCTGTTCAATACACAATTATCTATCAATAATTGATGGATCATAGGGTTTCTATATTCGTATAGAAACCCTATTTTGTGTAGCACTTTCCCAAACTTCGTTGGCTGAGAATCTGAAATGAAATTGAACAGTTATAATTTTTTGTTAGGTTTGGCATTTGCTTCGGCGGTAGTTGTACCTGCCACTCATGCAGAAATTGTAATTCATGGTACTCGTGTAATTTATCCATCAGATGCTCGTGAAGTGACGCTACAAGTTAGCAATAACGGTTCAAAACCAGCTCTTGTTCAAGCTTGGATTGATGAAGGTGATGCAAAAAGTACTCCAGACCAATCAAAAGTTCCTTTTATGATTGCTCCTCCAATTTCTCGTGTTGAAGCAACTAAAAGTCAGACTTTTCGTATTACTGCCCTCCCTACAGCTTCTCAATTGAATCAAAAGCAAGAAACTGTTTTATGGTTAAACGTTTTGGATATTCCTCCAAGACCAACTTCAAAAGGTGCAGATACGACACCTGATAATTTTCTGCAATTAGCCATTCGCTCACGCATTAAATTCTTTTATCGTCCAGCTTCGATTAAAGATGACGCGAACTTAGCAGCAGATAAACTTCAATGGGTTAAATCTGGTCAAAACTTAACGGTAAAAAATCCAACTCCTTTTCATATCACAATGACTTCAGTTTTTCAGAAAGTCGGTGATAAAAAAGTTGATTTATTACCTGAAGGGCTAATGGTAAAGCCTTTTTCTGATGCATCCGTTCAGCTTAAGAATGGCAATGTTCAGGATATGAGTTTTATTAATGTGAATGACTACGGTGGTCGAGTCGAACACACAATAAAGCTTCAATAATCAGATTTATATTTTTAATAAATTTTAAGCACCTATTATGTGAGTAGGCGGACTTAGCTATGCCAAAAAAACGGCAAGAATCTTATAAATTATTAAAACGCCATATTTGTTATTACTTGGCTTCTGGTGTTGTTACAATGACAATGCCTGTATTCGTACATGCTGAAGAAACAGCTGCGAATGCTCCTGTCGAAGCTGAGTTTGATTCTGCTTTTTTAATTGGCGATGCAAAAAAAGTTGATATTTCTCGTTTTAAATACGGTAATCCTGTTTTACCAGGCGAATATAACGTTGACGTATATGTAAATGGTCAATGGTTTGGTAAACGTCGCATGGTATTTAAAGCAATAGATTCGACGCAAAAAAATGCTGTGACCTGCTTTACAGGAATGAATCTTCTTGAATATGGTGTAAAACAAGAAATTTTGTCTAAACATGCCCCACTTCAAAAAGAAAATAATGCTTGTTATAAAATAGAAGATTGGGTAGAAAATGCATTTTATGAGTTTGATAACTCACGATTACGTGTAGATATCTCAATTCCTCAAGTTGCATTACAAAAAAATGCTCAAGGTTATGTTGACCCAAGTGTATGGGATCGTGGTATTAATGCTGGCTTTTTATCTTATAACGGTAGTGCTTATAAAACGTTTACTAATTCTAATGATACAAGTGAAACGTCGAACGCCTTTATGGGGATTACAGCTGGACTAAATTTAGGTGGCTGGCAATTACGTCATAATGGACAATGGCAATGGCAAGATACTCCTGCCGAAAATCAGTCTAAATCGAGTTACGACGAAACTAGTACTTATTTACAACGTGCGTTCCCAAAATATCGCGGCGTTTTGACACTCGGTGATAGCTTTACCAACGGCGAAATTTTTGACTCTTATGGCTACCGTGGTATCGATTTTTCAAGTGATGATCGAATGTTGCCAAATAGTATGTTGGGTTATGCTCCACGTATTCGTGGTAATGCGAAAACCAATGCGAAAGTTGAAGTTCGTCAGCAAGGTCAACTGATTTATCAAACAACGGTAGCACCGGGTAACTTTGAAATTAATGACCTTTACCCTACTGGTTTTGGTGGTGAAATCGAAGTCACTGTTATTGAAGCAAATGGTGAAATACAAAAATTTGCCGTGCCTTATGCATCTGTTGTACAGATGTTACGTCCTGGTATGAATCGTTATTCTTTGACTATAGGTCAGTTCCGCGACTCTGATATTGATTTGGATCCTTGGGTGGTTCAGGGTAAATATCAACAAGGTATTAATAATTACCTAACTGGCTATACGGGTATACAAGCAACAGAAAATTATGCGGCTGTTTTATTAGGTGCTGCTTTTGCTACACCAATTGGTGCGATTGCATTTGACGTTACCCACTCTGAAGCTGACTTTGAGAAACAGTCATCTCAATCTGGTCAAAGTTTCCGTTTAAGCTATAGTAAATTAATCACTCCAACTAACACAAACTTAACACTAGCAGCTTATCGTTACTCAACAGAAAACTTCTATAAATTACGTGATGCCTTGCTGATTCGTGATTTTGAAGAAAAAGGTATTAATACCTATTCTGCTGGTCGTCAACGTAGTGAGTTCCAAATTACCTTAAACCAAGGCTTACCTGAAGGTTGGGGTAATTTTTATGTAGTGGGTTCGTGGGTTGACTATTGGAATCGCAGTGAAAGTACTAAACAATATCAGGTTGGTTACAGTAATAACTTCCATGGCTTAACTTATGGCTTATCTGCAATTAACCGTAAGATTGAATATGGCTCAACTAGCCAGACACACGATACTGAATACTTAATGACGTTGTCATTCCCGATTGATTTCAAGAAGAACTCGGTTAACGTCAACGTTACTGCTTCTGAAGACAGTCGTACTGTTGGTGCAAGTGGCATGGTTGGAGATCGCTTTAGTTACGGCGCTTCAATGTCACATCAGGACTATTCAAATCCATCATTTAACGTAAATGGACGTTATCGTACTAACTATACAACTGTTGGTGGATCTTATAGTGTGGCTGATTCTTACCAACAAGCAATGGTTAGCTTAACTGGTAGTGTGGTTGCACACTCAGAAGGTATTTTATTTGGACCTGAACAAGGTCAAACGATGGTACTTGTGCATGCACCAGAAGCTGCTGGAGCAAAAGTCAACAATGCTGTTGGTTTAAGCGTAAATAAACAGGGTTATGCTGTAGTTCCTTATGTTACGCCTTATCGCCTTAATGACATTACCCTTGACCCACAAGAAATGTCGAGTGAAGTAGAACTTGAAGAAACAAGTCAACGTATTGCTCCTTTTGCTGGTGCAATTGCTAAAGTCGACTTTGCAACCAAAACAGGCTATGCAGTTTATATTACTAGTAAAACTGTAGATGGCAACAGTCTACCGTTTGCTGCACAAGTCTTTAACCAAAAAGACGAAGCTGTAGGTATTGTTGCACAAGGTAGTATGATTTACTTGCGTACCCCACAAGCTCAAGATCACCTCTATGTAAAATGGGGTGATGAAAGTAATGAGCGTTGTTCTGTTGAGTACAACATTAGTAATCAGTTGCAAAACAAGCAACAAAGTGTAGTAATGACTGAGGCTGTCTGCAAATGAAAAAAATATTATTAACTGGTGCTTTATTTACTGCTGGTCTTGGGATTTATGGTGAGGCTAATGCTTCATGCTACATAACTGGTTATCAACCAAATGATGTACTTATGGCTGTAGGACGTGTTGTAGTTCGCCCTAGTGATCCAATTGGTGCAATATTAAGAAAAGCGACTTTTCCTATTAGTCGTACTGATACACAAGCGAATAACTGTGATAGTCGAGATGTAGCAGTTGCGGAATTAACCCAAGCTTATCCTTTAAGCTCTTTAGGCAATAGCATCTATACCACTAATATTCCTGGCATTGGTATTCGTTTGTACCGTGAAGCTGAAAATAATACGAATTTCTCAGGCTATTATCCTTATCAACGTGGTGGAATCTCAGGTAATCGTTATTTAGCATCTGGGTATTTTGTGGTGGAAATTATTAAAATTGCTTCACAAACAGGTTCAGGAACCTTAGTACCAGGCAGATATAGTAGTTACTATATCCGTGGTTATCCAGATAAACCTTTTTTAACAAGTACTGTAAATGCCAATGCAATTACAATTGCTTCATCTTCATGTGAAATCCAAGGTAATATTAACAAGGTTGTGCAGCTTCCTACTGTTATGAAGGCTGGTTTCAAAGGTGTTGGTTCAACTCAAGGCGAGCAAACCTTTGATATGAACATTCTATGTAATGGTGGCATCAACCCTACTGGTTATGAAGAGAAAAACGTCATTAGTTTAAGTTACGACTTTACACAAGACGGTACAAACAATCAGGTATTGGCAAATACAGCTGCTGCTTCTGAAAAAGCGAATGGTGTGGGTGTGCAGTTACTCTGGAACTATCAAAATAAAAATCAGGTCATCAAAAAAGGCGATAAATTAGCCTTAGGTACTTTGTCTTCTAACCAGACACTTCAATATAACGTACCGATGACTGCCCGCTACTACCAAACAGCAACCAATGTGACTGCTGGTAAAGTTCGTGCTATGGCAACTGTAACTATTGAATATGATTAATCATATTCAATAGTTTATAAATTAAAAAAATATCAAGTATTTAAATATTAATAATAACTTTTTTCTCAATACTTTCTAAGAACTTAATACTCAACTCAATAGGAATATCTATGAAAAAAATCGGCATAGTTGCCATTAGTGCAATTACATTATGTTGGGCAATGTATGAGGTATCTTCTGTTAATACCAATACAGTAACGCCTAATCAGGCTAGCCAAAAAGTATCATCTAAAAGCATTTCATCAACTACAAAGAATGAAAAATTAGCGTCTCAAACCCTCTTAGCTCAAACTACCTCCCTTAATTCTTCAGCCCCAGTCTGCAAATATAATTTTGATGCGACTCAAGAAGATTATGATCTTTGGAATACAGAATATCCAGAATATTATCCTATGAAAATATATCCATTAATAAATGGTCAAAAATTTGGTTTTAAAGTAGAGCCAGTCACTGAGGATAATTACGGTTATCTTGATTATAATGCAAAAAGTAAGACAAAAACGAATTCAACAAGTTATGAAGGTGATTTTTCATTACCTAATAAAGGTATTGTTGCTTTTGAGATGGAGCTTAAAGTACCCCTACTTTCTTCCAGTAGCTCATCTTATTCAACCGATATTAGTTTTAATGGTATTACAGATAATAACTATACAATTAGATCATTTTATCATTTTGATATTGGTGTTCATGATTTTGAGTTTGGTGAGAACCCACCACGTTTGTATCATAGTGTATCATCGGAAGTTGGAAATTATAAACTTATAGATAATTACTTTAAAAGCAAAAAAATGGCAGATAACACAAATGAATATCAACGCTTAGGTGTTTACATTAATCAGGATACTAAGCAAGTCGGATTTATTTCTAATGGTGTTGATGAAGGATATCAATTTAAATTACCTGGTACATTACAGAAAATAGCTTTCTCAATGAATGGAAATATAAATATTCTTTCTACAAATTTATTTGGATACGAATTTTCCAACGAACTCATTACTGACCGTAATGCACTACAGTTTAGCTATCCTCAAGGCACAACTGACATGTGTGGTAATGCCCTCTAAGATATAAAACTATAAGTCATAAAAAAGGGCTGAATTACAGCCCTTTTTCTTTTTTTAAAAATGAATGACAGTACGAATTGATTTACCTTCATGCATTAAATCAAAAGCTTCGTTAATGTCTTGTAGAGGCATAGTATGAGTCACAAATGGTTCAAGTTGAATTTCACCTTTCATCGCATCTTCGACCATTTTAGGAAGTTGTGTACGGCCTTTCACACCACCAAAAGCAGTACCTAACCATTTACGGCCTGTCACTAACTGAAATGGGCGTGTCGAAATTTCTTGACCTGCACCCGCTACACCAATAATAACGGATTGTCCCCAACCACGATGTGCGCACTCTAGAGCCGAGCGCATAACATTGACGTTACCAATACATTCAAATGAATGATCTACACCCCAGCCTGTCATTTCTACAATCACTTGCTGAATAGGTTGATCATAATCTTTAGGGTTTAAGAAATCTGTAGCACCAAACTGTTTAGCAAGTTCAAATTTATCTGGGTTTGTGTCAATTACAATAATACGTCCTGCTTTTGCCTGACGTGCACCTTGTACAACAGCTAGGCCAATACCACCTAAGCCAAATACAGCAACCGAGTCACCTTCTTGTACTTTAGCTGTGTTATGCACGGCGCCAATACCAGTCGTCACGCCGCATCCAAGTAAACAAACTTGCTCGTGATTCGCCTCAGGATTGATCTTAGCTAAAGATACTTCAGCAACTACCGTATATTCACTAAAAGTTGAACAACCCATGTAGTGGTAAATCGGCTCACCATTATATGAAAAACGTGTGGTTCCATCTGGCATTACACCTTTACCTTGTGTAGCACGTACAGCAACACATAGGTTTGTTTTTCCAGATTTACAGAATAAGCATTCTTTACATTCTGCTGTATAAAGCGGAATAACATGATCACCCGGCTGAACGCTTGTTACACCCTCACCCACTTCAACTACGATACCTGCGCCTTCATGACCTAAAATCGCAGGGAAAACACCCTCAGGATCATCACCAGATAGTGTAAAAGCATCGGTATGACATACGCCTGTATGGGTAATTTTTATGAGAACTTCACCTGCTTGAGGTGGTGCAACATCAACTTCAACAATTTCTAAAGGTTTTCCTGGGGCAAAGGCGACAGCTGCACGAGATTTCATCTTTGGGGTTCCTTTAAATCATTCGGTATTTATAGTCGAGCAAAATAGATTATATATTTGTAATACAAGAGCTTAATTTTGCTTTCATGACAATCCATCACAGCATAGCCAGTCAAGCACGTCTAGGCAAGCATGTTTTTCAAAAACAAGAAGCCTCTTATGTTAAGAGGCTTCTGATTAAATTGTTTATATATTAAACAACTTATCTTTACTTATAGGTAAATATCTGGTGGATATGGTGTGTTATCACTAATAGGTGTATATAGCGTATTTTCAACAAAAAAGCCATTTGGAGCTTGAGTAGTATCAATTGTAATCGAGTCATACATCACTTGCGGATATGCCCAGATAAACTCCTTCATCAGACCAAGCGATAAGTTGTTTTGCATATCTCCAAAAATCCGTTGCCAGATCGGTGTACGATATGGTTTGTTTTTATCGAACCCGTAGATATAAGCAATAGATGCATCTGGTACAAATCCTGATAAATAAGCCACTTTATTTATAGGGTAGCCTAAATCTTGAGTTGGTATTTGTGAAACAGCCTGATGAGCTAAATCTAGTTTCGCTTCTAAAAGCCAATCATAGGCTTCCGTCATGATGTAATCAAAATTTGGATAAGAATAGTATTCACTTGGATAGTTGATATAAGTTGCTAAGGTCTGTATTGGAGAACGGATAGATGGGAAAAAGATTAATGGACACACTTGAGCATTTGAATATTTTGCTTTAATCGCTGTTCGAATATCTTGGCATGTTTGTCCTAATTTATTTCGTAACCATGACTTAAACTCATCGTACGGCGTTCCAGTCTTATTCATTGCATCATAAATTGTCCCCAAGTCCGGCGCATATAAACCTGTATCTGCATTAAAAGCTAACTTAGTTGGATAGTCATAGACACATGGTAAGTTCGTATCCGTGTTGTACCACCACCAAGGCTCACCAATTTGCATGTTGACATCACACCCGCCCGTCACCAAGGTATCTGCGAACTCAATAAAAACTTTGTGTAAGTATGCCAAAGCATTTTGATCACATAAACTAAAGAAATAACTTGGAGGCTGGTAGCCTGTTTTACCCAAATTACTATTCCAGTCGCGCTGTGCCCAAAACTCATTTGCTCCTAACGAGTACATTTCAAAACTTACCCCAAAAACAGGTTGCATATTTGCATTATGCAGAGCTTGAGCATATTTCTCATGCCATTTACGGGTACATGGGTTAACGACATCTTGTCCTGTAACGAGTGTGTCTGGAATCTGGAATCTATTAATATCACTTCTCCAGATCATTTCAGGATAATGTGACATACCACAGTAATGGTTAATAAAACCGTGATATCCCAAAGCAGCCATATTATCTACTATTCGTTGAGGATTCAGATCGTAATGGTCGTCATAGCTAGTACATAAGCCATAATTATGCTGAGGTACGATCACTCGGCTTAGATTTAACTGTGCATTTGTACCAGTAACGACTGAATTGGTAATACGAATATAACCATCTTCTGACTGACTCAAGGGCAATGATGAATGGGCGTTATAGCTACTCGTAAACGCTGAAAATGAAATTCGCTGAATATTGGTAACTGGAAAGCTGTCTGTAGCCGAGAAACCTGCTTTGACTGTATCCCAGTTAATATGAATATGAGCAGATCTTGAAGATGGATTATTCGCATAGTTGAACAAAACAATATACGCAATTTTATCTACCCCATTGTCGTTATAATAAACAGTTAGAGTTGGCGTTAATGACTCATTATTTAAAACAGGCATAGAGGATGACAGTTCAATGTCAAAGTCCCATATCACGCCTGAATAGCTATACTTAGTTTCATAAGCTAAAAGTTTATGATCTTTAGTGTCATACGAGTTCCAACTAATACCTGCTAAGTCTGTAGTCATACGTGAGCGGAAAGTTGCCTCAAAACCATTGCCATAATTGGTAATAGCAAAAGACATACTTTGTGGGCCATCTATTGTCCAATAGCTTGGACTGAACCTGTCAATAAGTATATTTTGAGTAATGGGTTGAGGAGAAACCGTAGAATTATTTTGTACATTTTGTGAGTTATTTATCATGTCATAATGCTCTTAATGGCTTTAAGAAGTCTTATATTAAATAATTATTTTATTTATATTGTTTGGATAAGTAACAATTGAGTTTAATCTACGAAGAGTAGATAATTATTATCATTATTAAAATAATATGAACCTAACACATTATTTTAGTTCTAAAGTGGACTTTGCAATAAGGAGCAATGAATGCCAAATCCTTCTCGGTTAAGACACTTTAGAATAGTGTTACTTTTGACTCCAGCTTTATCATTAATAAGTGGTTGCAGTGATACAGCATTTCATAAAAATAATAAGCCTACAGTTATTTCTTCAAGTATTGCGAAATCTTATCCTGAGCCAGATACATACTTGGGTGAAAAGCTGCAACCAAATGAAAAGTTAGTGGCTCAGCAAATATCCACAGTTATTGAAGAATCTATCCGAAAAGAATACTCACCCGGCAAAGCCTTAAGAGATGCACATCCTAAAGCACATGGCTGTGTTCGTGCCGAATTTCATGTACTTAAAAATATTCCAACTCAACTTGCAAAAGGTGTATTTGTTCCCGATAAAAGCTATGAGGCATGGATTCGTTTTTCAAATGCATCTAACGATGCTTCTCAAGCAGATATTGAAAAAGATGCCCGCGGCATGGCTATAAAAGTCTTAGGTGTACCGGGTGACAAAATTTTAGAGAGTGAAAAGGAAGCGACAACTCAAGATTTTATCATGATCAATCATCCAGTCTTTTTTGTAAATGACGGTCAAAGATATCTTTCATTTATTCATGATGTGAACAATAAGGGTTTCTTTAATAAACTCCACATTCCTTTTGCCCTAGGTTTTAAAGGAACAATCAATGCTTTAGGAGCTCGTAATTCTAAAATTTCCAATCCACTCTATGCACGTTATTGGTCTATGGTGCCCTATCAATTAGGATTAGGTAATGACCGTCAAGCTGTTAAATATTCAGTAAGAAATTGCTCGGCGGTGTCCCCAGCTTTCCCTGATCATCCAAGCCATAATTTTTTAAGAGATGCTTTAAAAGATACTTTGCAGAAGCAAGATGTTTGTATGGAATTTTTAATACAGCCAAGAACTTCAAATAAAATGCAAGTTGAAGATGCAATGACTGAGTGGAAAGAAACGGAAGCACCGTTTTACCAAGTTGCGACTCTTCATATACCAAAACAGAGCTTTGATACACCTGAACAAAATCAATTTTGTGAAAATCTCTCTTTTACGCCGTGGCATGCTTTACCTGAGCATAAGCCTTTAGGTGGAATAAATAGAATGCGTAAAATTATTTACGAAGATATAAGTAGAACTAGACATGAGATGAATTCTGCTCTACGTCAAGAACCGTGAAAAATTAGCTCAACTTAACAAAATTTTGAATAAAAAAACCGCCCCAGAAGGCGGTTGCTGAATTTTAACAGCGATACATAGAAGTGTGGTGGAAACACTTCTATATTCTTTAAATTATTTTCTTTCTTTTACCATTTTTTTAAAATCTTCCGATTTAAAGTACTTAATGATCAGTTCACCATCATCATTTTTCTGTGCAGTTTCTGACGAATTTTTATAGTGGTCAAACTCACTATTAAACTTAAAATCTGGGGGAATTAACTTTGAAATAGACGGAAGTCTAGTTTCTCCACCAGTAGTGATTCTTTCAATGAATCCTGCTAGCCATAAAATATACTCATCTTTATTTTTATAACTAGGCATCAAACTAATATCAATTTTAACGGTGCACTGATCTAGTGGTTTAGTTAGACACTCTTCAAAATCAATGAAGTTATATTTAAGCTTAAATTTGGTGTCTTTAATTTCTTTACGAATCACTGCTATTAAGTTGTTTAGGTGTTCGGTGGGAATATTTGAAAAAAGATCTTGATCTTTAAATCTTTTATAAACCTTTTCAGCAATCATCAAATATTGGGGCATGTCCTATCTCCTTTTTACCTTCCTTCTTGGTCGGTTGCTTACTCAGCCTTTTAAAGAAGTATGATACAAAACATGTGTTTTCTTGTGATTCTTAAACATCTAAATGTAATTAATGTGTAGTTGTGAAATTTTATTGATAAATAATTCACAGTATTTTGGCTGAAGATGTGGTGTGTCTCGGTTTTTAACGGTAAATTTTTAGTGTTGGTAATAGCAGCTTTCAAAATACTTAACTACATCAATTTAAAAAAAGAAGATAATCATTTTTAACTTTTGATTATCTTCCCTTATGTTTAAATCAATTTTCTAAATATATTGATGTGCTTCGCTTGGGAAAGAACCTTCTTTTACAGCTTTAACATATTCTTTAATAGCAGACTCAATACTTGATTGTCCTTCCATAAAATTTTTCACAAATTTTGCCGGCTTATCGTTTAAACCCAACATATCATGTAAGACCAGTACTTGAGCATCTGTATCGGCACCAGCACCAATTCCAATCACTGGTATAGAAACCGATTGACTGATTTGTGTTGCAACAGTAGAAGGTACACATTCAATCAACAGCATTGCTGCTCCAGCTTCTTCTAAATGCTTTGCTGTATTAATTAAATTTTTTGCTTGGTCTTCAGTTTTACCTTGAACTTTAAATCCACCCAAAACATTTACAGATTGAGGTGTTAATCCAATATGAGCACATACAGGTACGCCATTTTGAGTTAATTTATGAATTGATTCAGCAAGCCATGAATCTCCTTCGATTTTTACCATATGTGCTCCCGCTTGCATTAAAAGGCCAGCATTTTTTAGCGCATCTTTCAGCGTTCCATAGGTCATAAATGACATATCAGAAATAATAAATGCGTTAGTATTTCCGCTTTTAACACAAGCAGTGTGATATACCATTTGTTCAGTTGTTACAGGTAAAGTGCTGTCATATCCCTGTAATACCATACCTAAAGTATCTCCAACTAGCAAAACGTCTACTCCTGCATTATTTGCGACCTTAGCAAAGGTAGAGTCATAACAAGTCAGAACAGCTATTTTTTGTTTTTGTTCTTTCATAGCTTTTAATGTCGTTAAAGTTATCGTTTTCATAGCTAGTGATTCTAATCTTTAAAGAAGGATTTAAAGGTTAGTCTTTTTTGAAAGGTAAAATTTACTAAAAAATAATATATAAAATAACAACATTAGAAAAATCTTCTAAAGATGAGGTAAAAATTAATTTATTTTTCTTTATTATATTGATTAATATAATTAAGATTTTTTTCTTAATTTATGAATTATTATCAAAGTATTATGCCCCTTTTATTTTAAAGTTTTTATTTTACAACTATTAAATTTAACTTGAGTATTTAAAAAGATTTAATTAAAAAAAATTATATATATTAAATATATAGGTGTGTTTTTAACATTGTAAAAGATAAGCTTCACTTCTATTTTTTCCGCTTTCTTTTTAGTTTCATAAAAATATGCAAAAAATAGTCAAATTGGTAATGTTAACCAAAATATATGACTAAATTTCATCAGATGTACGAGCAATATAGTACTATGGCCTTAAGTGCTTGGGGTTTTACGGATTTACCTTCTTATACAGATAGATACGATCCTAATGAGAAAGATATAGTGATAAAGACAAATAGCTGGTTGAATGATGATGCAGCAGAAGAAAAAACGCGTCAGGGTCTTACCGCCTTTGTAGCCCTCGATGATGCATTTATGAGTATCGCCTCACGTATATATGTCATTAGAAATGCCAAGGAAAGTATAGATCTACAATATTATATTTGGACTAATGATTTTGTGGGTAACCTGATTCTGCATGAGTTACTTAAAGCAGCAGATCGAGGAATAAAAGTTCGACTGTTAATTGATGATCAAAACGGTATAAAGCTTGATGGCATATTAAGAAGTCTTTTACAGCACTCTAACTTTGAAATCAGACTCTTTAATCCTTATAAATTTAGATACTTAAGAATATTTGATTATATTTTTCGCTTCAAAAAAGTGAATCACCGCATGCATAATAAACTTATTATTGCGGATGCCACGATTGCAGTAACAGGCGGTAGAAATATTAGTAGTGAATACTTTGAAGCAAGTAGTAAGTTTCAATTTACTGATATGGATATTTTGTTCTATGGAGATGCTGTAAGACATGCCCAAGCTGTATTTACTGATTTTTGGGAAAATACCTTAAGTGTAAATGCAACTGATATTATTGGAACTTGTGCTGAGCATCATTTAAAAGCTCTAAGAGAGCATTATGAACAATTACATCATGAAGGCCAAAGCCTCACAGAAGATAAGCTTTATGATGCCCAGAGTTATTTAAAAGAGCTCTTAGAGCATAATCCTATTCAGTGGTCTAAAGCACACTTTGTAGCAGACTCACCCAAGAAGATTTTAGGAACAGCAACTGAACATGAAATGCTATATGGGCAAGTCATGTCTATTATGGGTAAACCTAAGCAGCATTTAGAATTAGCTTCGGCTTATTTTGTACCAACCCAACAAGGTACATATTACTTAAAACAACTACGAGTTGAAGGAATTAAAGTTCGCGCGTTAACCAACTCTTTTGCCGCAAATGATGTTGCGATCGTACATGCTTTTTATAGTCAATACCGCGTAGAAATGCTTAAAAATGGTGTTGAGCTTTATGAGTTTAAACCTGTGCTAGAACGGCGGCGTAGAACTTGGTACGAAATTGTAACGGGTAGCGTTATACCAGCAAAAGGTAAAAATAAATCCAGTTTGCATGCTAAATTTTTTGATGTAGACGGCAAAGTATTTATTGGTTCTTTTAACTTTGACCCCCGCTCTACCTATTTAAATACCGAAGTTGGCTTAGTGATTGAGTCTAATCAATTACAAACCCAAATTTCCGTTATGTTAGATCAACACCTAACTCAAGTGGCCTATCAACTGAAATTAAATAGTGAAGGACAAATTATCTGGCTCGATTATCAGTCGAATGGGCAAGTGATTGAATATAATAAAGACCCGGGGACTAGCCGCTTTCAACGAACAATGATTAAAGCTGTTTCTTACCTGCCTATTGAATGGATGATGTAATTTTTCAATATTACAAGAATCCGATTTTATTAAAGAATTGTTGATAGGCTTCTGCTTTTTTCTCAAGAGCTAATGGATATGCTCTAGAAGAAGATGGTAACCGATATAAATCAATATTGCGGTCTGCAAAGTAAGTTGATGTAGATGTCCCAATTAAAGGTTTTTCCGTATTTTCAGGTAAAACCGAAATTAAGGTATCAGTTGCTTTATCACCTGTCGTCATAATTGTCTGGCACAAAGGAATTTGCTGAAGTAAAGCAGCCAAGTCTGTTGGAGCCACAATTTCCAGAAATTTATCGGAAGCATTACCCTTGAGGCGTTTAATTTGATAAGCCGTATCGAAAATAGCAATACCTGTTTCAGTTAAAAACTCTCGGATACGTTCTTCATTAAATGTTTTTTGATTTTCACTTAAGAAATAGGTTTTATCTTTGAAAAAAATTAGGCCAAAAATTCTCCACATGTCATTTTGAAAATTTGGATAATAAAAATCCATCTTCCATTTATTACGAGGTGGTGGAAAACTCCCTAGCATTAGTAAACGAGCATTTTCAGGTAAAAATGGTTGTAGTGGATGGGTTTCTATCTCAATTATCATAAAAAATCAGTATTTACTTCAAAGTTTATAAATAACTTAACGCATTTTCAGATTAATCACGAGTCAATAAATGCAAATTCTGTTAATCAAAACGTTAAGTTACTTCATTTGACTCTTGTTGAGGTATGCTGATTTTAAAAATGCTATGTGAGTTCTCGTTGATGTAATCTACCCTTCCTTTATGTGCAATCACTAGCGCTTGTACAACCGAAAGCCCTAAACCAGTTCCACCTAATTCTTTATTTCTTGACTGCTCGAGCCGAAAAAAAGGATTAAATAATTCTTTATGGTGCTCAGCTGAAATGCCTGGGCCTTCATCTTCTATTTCTAGGACCCAATCATGTTGATGATATTGGGTTGAAATTTTTAAGTTACCCGGATTTGCATATCGCGTAGCATTATCAAGTAAAGCAATTAAAACTTGTTCTATCCGTCTGTGATCGCATTTCACTTCTGGCGCTTGAATATTGAAAGCTACTTTGAGTTGAGCAGTTTGTAGTTTTTCTTGAAACATGTGCACGACTTTATAGGCAGTCTCATTAAAATTAATCGTTTCAATATTAAGTCTGAGTTGTTGGTTTTCAAAAAGGCTTAAAGTGCGTAAGTCTTCCACAAGGTTGGATAAGCCTTCAACTTGACTCAGTAAATTTTTAAATAAAACCGGATCTGGTTTAAAAACACCATCGATAATACCCTGTAGCCGTCCTTGTAAAATGGTGACAGGTGTTCGTAACTCATGGGCAATCGCAGCATTCCAGACATGAGCGTTCTGTACAGAAG
Source organism: Acinetobacter sp. GG2 (assembly GCF_000292385.1). Lineage (NCBI taxonomy): Bacteria > Pseudomonadati > Pseudomonadota > Gammaproteobacteria > Moraxellales > Moraxellaceae > Acinetobacter > Acinetobacter sp. GG2. The sequence goes on along the minus strand of NZ_ALOW01000040.1, from coordinate 394,174 downwards.
TTTCAAGCTTTTGTGCCATATCATTAAAATTATGCATGAGTTCAGCAATTTCAGAAGTATGATGCATAGAGCTTTCTACACGTGCAGTTAAATCACCCTGACTAATTTTTTTTGCTGCATCTGCTAGTAGGTTAATTGGCACAATAAAACGTTGAGCTAGCTTAATACCCAAAATAATGGAAAATGCCGTACCAAATAGAAGTACGGCGAACAGCCATATGCCGTCTAAGTAGTGAAAAAACTCATCGCTCTCTTTTAATTTTTTAAGAGAAATAAGACCGACTTCGATCGCAACATAATAAGTACCATAACCTAATATGAGCGAACTCAACGTAACAATTAGGCTGGTAAAGCTAAGTGCTATAATCAGTTGTTTACTAATGCCTGTTTTATTTTTCATGCGGATTATCCAAACGGTAGCCTACTCCACGAACATTAATCAGCATGTTCTCTAAACCTAGCTCTTCCATTTTCTTTCGTAGCTTACTGACATGGCTATCAACAGTACGTTCAAGAGCATCTCGATCTGGTAAGCAATGATTCATCAGTTCCGAGCGGGTAAAAACTTTATATGGATGAGGTAGCATCAACAGCAAAATTTTGTATTCAGTTAGGGTCAAATTAAGCGCTTGTTGCTTGTTATCTAAATATATATAGGCAGTATGTATTTCAGTATTTACTTCAATATTTTTATAAATCAGATTTCGGTTAGACATTTGCTGATTTTGTTGGGTGCGCCGTAATACTGCTTGTACGCGTGCAACCACTTCATTGGGATTAAATGGTTTTACGACAAAGTCATCTGCCCCAATTCTTAGAGCCATGACTTTATCAATTTCTTGATCTAAAGCAGTCAACATAATTACAGGTGTGGCTGCTTTTTGTCGAATTTTATTTAGAACTTCCCATCCACTTAATTCGGGCATTTTTATATCGAGTATGACCAAATCAATAGCTTGAGTTGCATGTATTTCAATGGCTTGTTTACCATTCATGGCACGCACAACACGCATGCCTTCACGTTTTAAATAATGCTCAATTATATCGCCAATATCATAGTCATCTTCTACCACAAGAATAAGCTTATCCTGACAATTAAACGTAAAGGTTGACTCAAACATAGCAAAAAAACGCGATAAAAATTTGATTTATGATACGCGTATTTTTTCTTAAGTCTCCACACTTTTTCCACATATTAGTGATTTTGGTTACACACACATCAAAAATAATGCCAGCATCTAGAAGTCCATTAGGTGTTACAAAAGTGCAGAAGCATTTTTTAGTTCCATTCATATTCTCAATTAGTCTTGTTTTGCATGGCTGTGGTAAAGAACAAGCGACAGATCAAACACAAGCGCAAGAAGCTAAAGTCACCGTTTTAGCAATTCAGCCACAGTCTGTGAACTTTAGTGAAAATCTACCTGCACGTGTTCAGGCTTTCCGTACAGCCGAAATTCGTCCTCAGGTAGGCGGTATTGTTGAAAAAGTTCTGTTCACCCAAGGTAGTGAAGTCAAGGCAGGACAACCTTTATATAAAATAAACTCGGAAATTTTTGAAGCTGATGTAAATAGTAATCGAGCAGGCCTAAATAAAGCAGAAGCAGAAGTTAATCGTTTAAAAGTACAACTTGAACGCTATCAACAACTCTTACCAAGCAACGCAATTAGTAAGCAAGAAGTAAGTAATGCCGAGTCGCAATATCGACAAGCGATTGCAGATGTTGCCCAAATGAAAGCTTTGCTGGCTCGTCAAAATCTAAATTTACAGTACGCCACAGTACGAGCACCAATTTCAGGCCGTATTGGTAAATCGTTTGTGACCGAAGGTGCTCTAGTCAGCCAAGCTGATAGCAATACAATGGCTACCATTCAACAAATTGACCGTGTTTATGTCGATGTAAAACAATCTATTGGTGAATATGAGCGCTTAAAGGAAGCTTTACAAAGTGGCGAGTTATCTGCCAACAATCAAAAAGGTGTACAAATCTTAAATAGTTTAGGACAGCCTTATAACGTATCGGCAAAAATGCTTTTCGAAGATATTAATGTTGACCCTGAAACTGGTGATGTCACTATCCGTATTGAAGTGTCTAATCCTGAACGAAAATTATTACCGGGCATGTATGTTCGCGTCAACATTGAACGCGCCTCTGTTCCTCAGGCTTTACTTGTTCCAGAACAAGCTATTCAGCGCAATATGAACGGCGACCCACAAGTTTATGTTGTAAATGCCAAAGGTATTGCAGATGTACGCCCTGTAGAGCTAGGCCAACAATATCAACAATTTTATCTCATCAATAAAGGTCTAAATGCTGGAGATAAAGTTGTGGTTGAAGGGATTGAGCGTATTCAGCCCAACCAAAAGCTAGCAATTTCAGCATGGAAAGCCGCTTCGGCAACAAATACGGTGAAGCAAGGAGATGCTAAATGATGTCTCAATTCTTTATTCGCCGTCCTGTTTTTGCATGGGTAATTGCGATTTTTATTATTTTATTTGGTGTACTGAGTATTCCAAAGTTGCCCATTGCACGCTTTCCAAGTGTTGCACCTCCTCAAGTGAATATTACGGCAAGCTATCCTGGCGCTACTCCTAAAACAATTAATGATAGTGTTATTACCCTCATTGAACGGGAAATGTCTGGAGTAAAAAATTTACTCTACTATAGCGCTACAACTGATTCGTCAGGAACTGCTGAAATTACTGCGACATTTAAGCCCGGTACTGATGTCGATATGGCTCAGGTCGACGTACAAAATAAGATTAAAGCGGTTGAAGCCCGCTTACCGCAAGTTGTTCGTCAACAAGGTTTAGCAGTCGAAGCATCATCTTCAGGTTTTTTAATGCTGGTCGGTTTAAACTCACCTAATCATCGTTATTCAGAAGTCGATTTAAGTGATTACTTGGTCCGCAATGTGGTTGAAGAACTTAAACGTGTTGAAGGTGTTGGCAAAATTCAGTCTTTTGGTGCTGAAAAAGCGATGCGGATTTGGGTGGACCCAAACAAATTGGTTTCTTATGGACTCTCAATTAGTGATGTAAACAATGCGATTCGCAGCAATAACATTGATATTGCACCAGGTCGGCTTGGTGACCGCCCTTTAGTCAACGGGCAGCTAATAACAGTGCCGTTATCTGCTCAAGGTCAACTCGAAACAGTTGAACAGTTTAAAAACATTAGTTTAAAGAGCAATATTAGCGGTGCTCATATTAAGTTATCTGATGTAGCCGATGTAGAAATGGGCGCACAATCATATAACTTCGCAATTTTAGAAAATGGTAAGCCTGCGACGGCTGCGGCAATTCAGCTTAGTCCTGGTGCAAATGCAGTAAAAACAGCTGATGCAGTAAAACAGAAACTTGATGAATTAAAACCAAACCTGCCTGAAGGTATGCAATTTAGTATTCCTTATGACACTGCACCTTTTGTTAAAATCTCGATAGAAAAAGTAGTTCATACATTACTTGAAGCCATGGCGCTGGTTTTCATTGTGATGTATGTATTTCTTCATAATGTTCGCTACACCTTAATCCCTGCGATTGTAGCGCCAATTGCCCTGCTCGGTACCTTTACCATCATGCTTTTGACAGGTTACTCAATTAATGTGTTGACCATGTTCGGTATGGTGCTTGCAATCGGGATTATTGTCGATGACGCAATTGTGGTGGTGGAGAATGTTGAACGGATTATGGCAACTGAAGGCTTATCGCCCAAAGAGGCTACCTCTAAGGCCATGACAGAGATTACCAGCCCGATTATTGGTATTACCTTAGTGTTGGCGGCTGTATTTCTACCTATGGCTTTGGCAAGTGGTTCGGTCGGCATTATCTATCGTCAGTTTACGATTACCATGTCGGTTTCAATTTTATTCTCGGCATTTTTAGCTTTAACCCTCACTCCCGCACTTTGTGCAACCTTGCTAAAACCAATTGATGCTCATCATCAAAAAAAAGGGTTTTTCGCATGGTTTGATCGAAGCTTTGATAAAGTCACAAAAAAGTATGAAGTTATTCTGCTAAAAGTTGTTAAGCATACAATTCCGACTCTAATCATTTTTGTTGTGATTACAGGTTTGACGTTTGCTGGTATGAGATATTGGCCAACCGCTTTTATGCCTGAAGAAGATCAGGGCTGGTTTTTAACTTCGTTCCAATTGCCTTCAGATGCAACTGCTGAACGCACTCAAAAAATTGTTAAAGAATTTGAAGATCATTTAAATGAACAGTCCGATGTAACAAGCAATATTTCAATTATGGGTTGGGGATTTAGTGGTGCTGGTCAAAACGTTGCGCTCGCTTTTACAACCTTAAAAGATTTTGGTGAACGTAATAAATCTACAACCGACTATACCAATTTCGTTAATACAGAAATGGCGAAAAGTAAGGAAGGTACAACGATGTCAGTACTTCCTCCAGCCATTGATGAATTAGGTACATCTTCGGGTTTTAGTTTGCGCTTACAAGATAAAGCAAATTTAGGAATGCCAGCTTTAATCGCAGCACAAACAAAACTCATGGAAATGGCGGCTCAAAACAAAAAGTTTTATATGGTTTACCCTGAAGGTTTGCCACAAGGCGACAATATTAGCTTGAAAATAGACCGTGAGAAATTAAATACCTTAGGCGTAAGCTTTGCTTCTGTTTCAGATATTATTTCGACTTCTATGGGGTCTATGTATATCAATGACTTCCCAAATCAGGGTCGTATGCAGCAAGTTATTGTTCAAGCCAATGCACAATCGCGCATGCATTTAAAAGATATTTTGAGCTTGAAAGTTGCTGGGGCAAATGAACAACTGGTGTCTTTATCTGAGGTGGTCACTCCGCAGTGGAACAAGTTGCCGCAGCAATATAATCGCTATAATGGCCGTCCTTCATTAAGTATTGCTGGGGTTCCTAATATTGGAGTTTCTTCAGGCGATGCAATGCGAGAAATGGAAAAATTGATTGCTAAGCTTCCTCAAGGCATTGGCTATGAATGGACGGGTATTTCTTTGCAGGAAAAACAGTCTGAATCGCAAATGGCATTTCTTATTGCTTTATCGATGTTGGTCGTGTTTTTAGTGTTAGCTGCACTTTATGAAAGCTGGTCAATTCCGCTTTCAGTTATGTTGGTTGTTCCTTTGGGTATTTTTGGTGCTATTTTAGCGATTATGCTAAGAGGAATGCCAAATGATATTTTCTTCAAAATTGGTCTGATTACCATTATTGGTTTATCTGCAAAAAATGCGATCTTAATTGTTGAGTTCGCAAAAATGCTCAAAGAAGAAGGTATGAGCTTAATTGAAGCAGCAGTTGCGGCAGCAAAGTTACGTTTACGTCCAATTTTAATGACTTCTCTTGCCTTTACTTTTGGTGTGATTCCGCTGGTAATTGCAAGTGGTGCAAGTTCTGAAACCCAGCATGCGTTAGGGACTGGCGTGTTTGGAGGTATGATTTCTGCGACAATTCTGGCTATATTTTTCGTACCGGTCTTCTTTATTTTTGTATTGGGAGCAGCCGAAAAACTATTTTTAAAGAAGAAAAATAATCTATAAAACACATTGAGGCGGAACCCTTTGTAGTTTCGCCTCAATCATTTCTTTTATATTCATCTAAAGCCAAATTATTTAAGAGTTTAATACCTTAAAGACTTTACCTGTTCTAGGATGAGCAAAGGTATTGTCTTGATCCAAATTGATGACTTTGTCTGAAATCACAATCTTAGAAAGAGGTAACCAGTTTTGTTGTATTTCACTTGAAGCCAAATTTTTTTCAAATGTATTTTCGAAAATTTGTTCTACTACAATTTCCATACCGCACATACTTTTCGCATTAACTTCTTTTAAAATATGACGTTTAGACATTTTAGTCTCCATTTTCTTATTCTTAACATAAAAAATAATAGAGTTTGTTTTGCTACAATGTGTAAAGTTTAACATTTAAAGTGTTCTTTTTGTTTTATTAAATATGTCTCAAATAATTAAAGAATAATAAAATTTTATATAACATGAAATTTATTTTTAAATTAACTTATTAGTCTTATTTTTATTTTAGATAAAGTTAATTTTAAATATTAGAAGGGTTCACTGATGAACCCTTATGAAATTTTAAACTTGTACAGCATTATCGAGTGAACCATCATCTTTAACTTTGTTATTATCTTTATTAATTAATGAGTCAGTGTCACTATCTGTGCTAAAGCTCTTACTATTTTTCTGCTTTTTCTTGTACATGCACATGCCAATTGCAATACCTGTTCCTAGTACTAAAATTGATTTTAACATTTTACACCTCTTCAATCGACGGAGAAACTTTTTATAAATCAGCTTAAATTAATAGCACATTCTTTGTTATTTAAGGGCTTTGATTTGAACCGCTTTTGTAAGGTATTAAATTTTTATGTTAATTGAAGAGTGTAATAGTTTCAAAAATAAATTTTGATACAAAGCAGAAAGCCTATTCTAAAAAAGAATAGGCTTTCTACTGTATTTCAGGATTAAGCAGTATTATTAATTGCTTGAAGCAATCTTATTTATCTTTGAATACAACTTAAATGTATTTAATGCTGAACTTTTAGTCAAGATAGTAAAGAGATGATTTGCAGTTAATTGGTAAATCCTGTGATGAAATTCTCATTTTTTCATAAGCAATAAAAAACGCCCATTTCTACTTCTCAAGAAAAAATGGGCGCAAGTGAAAACCACTAAAGACCTGAAATACCAAATGTTCTTACATTCAGTAATATTGATTCTAGTTAATTTACCGAATGGTTGACAATTAAACCAGTTGTACTTTTTCTAGTCATTTCGGCCAATAAAAAATGTAAAATAATTCGCTATTTTCAATAAGTTTAGCGATAGATTATTCATCTAAAATACGATTGAGCACAGTCAACCAGTTAGAAAAACAGATTTTTTCTATGATTTCATGCGAATAGTGCCTTTTTTGCATTCTCTCGATGAGTAGGTGTAGTCCCCTTACATCTTCAATTTCATGACTAATGAGCGCTCCATCAAAGTCGGAACCAAAACCAACATGATCTATCCCTATTTCGTCTATTAAATATTCTAGATGTTCTAAAATGATATCAATGGACGTGTTTGCATCACGCTGTCCATCTTTACGTAAAAATGCGACATCAAAATTTAATCCAACTATCCCTTTAGAGTCTCTGATCGCTTTGAGTTGCTCATCTGTTAGATTTCTGGCCTGTGGACATAAGGCATGGACATTCGAATGAGTCGCGACAATGGGCTGTTGAAGAATGTTAGCGGTATCCCAAAAAGCTTTTTCGTTCATATGGGATACATCAACCACCATTTTTTTATCAGCACAGCGCTTTATAAATGCTTTGCCCTCGTGTGTAAGACCTATCCCTGTATCAGGAGAATGGGGAAACTTAGCGTTTAAACCATGTCCAAAACGACTGGGTCTATTCCAAAGCGGCCCGATGCTACGAAGCCCTGCATCATAAAATACATCGAGTAAATCTGGATTAAGTTGTAGTGCTTCGGCACCTTCCATATGCAATACAATCGCTAACTTTTGTTTTGCTAAGCAGTGCTGAATATCCTGAACAGTTGTGCAAATTTGAATATCGTTAGAATATTCGGCCAGTTGTTTTGCTAAATCGAGTTGTTCCAGACAAATTTGTTCAATTTGCTGTTGGGTGAAGTCAGATGTGTTTTGGTCAAATAGTTTGTTGGGATGATGCTGCTTAACATAGTGAAAAGGCGGCAAGAAAATAGCAAACATGCCGCCAATAAAACCCGCTTCTTGACAGCGTTTTAAATCGAGATGCCCTGCTAAGCGTTCCTGAATAAAAGCCTGAGCAGGATTGCGATGATCGCTTAACCAAAGGCGCGTTAGTACATCGTTATGACCATCAAAAACAGGAACTGAGTTATGGTTCATATTTACGTTCTCACCGCTATTCATCTGCAATATTTTGAACAGGAATGTTTTGCTGAACCGTAAATTGCTTTGAATTTTTAGTATTACGGAACACTAGTTTTTCTAGAGAGGAATCGAGTTCACTCTCGGCACGTGCTTGTTCAATAAGCTGATGATATGGCGATTTACCACAGACAGGGTCTGCATTGCTTGCATCGCCTGTTAACATATAGGCTTGGCAACGACACCCGCCAAAGTCACGGTCTTTATCTGGGCAACTACGGCAACCTTCTGGCATCCATGCATCGCCACGGAAGTGGTTAAAACCTGTAGATTCATACCAAATATTGGAAAGGCTTTGCTCACGAACATTTGGGAAAGAAATAGGTAACTGTCTAGCGGCGTGACAAGGCAAAGCCATACCATCTGGAGCTACCGTAAAGAAAATTTTGCCCCAGCCATTCATACAGGCTTTTGGTCTTTCTTCGTAATAGTCAGGCACCACAAAAATAAGTTTGCAAGGATGATTTTGTGCTTTTAACTGGTCGCGATATTCATTGGTAATACGCTCTGCACGTATGAGTTGTTCTTGTGTTGGTAATAAACCTTGACGGTTTAAAAATGCCCAACCATAAAACTGACAAATAGCTAACTCGACTGTATCTGCATTAAGTTCAAGGCAAAGCTCGATAATTTTATCAATCTGGTCAATGTTATGTCGATGAATCACAAAATTAAGAACCATCGGATAATCATATTCTTTTACCAGACGACACATTTCATACTTTTGTTCAAAAGCATGTTTTGATCCTGCCAAAGCATCATTAACGACTGGATCACTTGCTTGAAAGCTAATTTGAATATGGTCTAGGCCAGCTTGCTTTAAATGGGAAATACGCTGCTCGTTAAGTCCCATACCTGAGGTAATCAGGTTGGTATAAAACCCGAGTTGGTGTGCGTGCGCCACAAGCTCTTCCAGATCTTGACGCACTAAAGGTTCACCACCCGAAAAACCGAGTTGTACAGCACCCATTTGACGCGCTTGATCGAAAACGTCAAACCACTCTTTTGTGGTCAATTCATTTTTGTGCTGTGCATAGTCTAAAGGGTTTGAACAATATGGACATTGTAGCGGACAACGATACGTTAGCTCCGCTAGTAGCCATAATGGTAAACCAACACCATTGGTCATATAAAATCAATCCAGTGCTGTTGCTGGGCAACTAACATGTAATCAATAACATCGTTGTCAATTTCAGCTATATCGCCAAATTGTTGCTTAATCTGGGCAATAATGGCAGAGACATTATTTTTCCCATCAATATATTGACCAATGGCCCCTGCACTTTCATTTAACTTGATCATGCCTTCAGGATATAAAATCACAAAGCCATTTTGAGCGGGTTCAAATTGGAAACGATAACCTTGTCGCCATGTTGGCACAAGATTTACATCAAATTGTTCTTTATTCATTTAAATAGTCCTTTGTGCCATACACGTTCTTGAGTCACACTGTGATATGGTGCTTCATTGTGTACGTATGCCAGTGTTAAGGCATCTAAAATGCTCCATAAAATATCCAGTTTAAACTGCAATATTTCTAGCATTTTTTGTTGTTGCTCATGTGTGGTAAATGAATCAAGTGTGATTGTTAAACCATGTTCAACATCACGGCGTGCTTGACTTAATCGAGAACGGAAATATTCATAACCCTTGTCATCAATCCAAGGGTAATGCTGTGGCCATGACTCAAGACGAGACTGATGAATTTGAGGCGCAAATAATTCGGTTAAAGAGCTGCTTGCTGCCTCACGCCATGATGCACGGCGTGCGAAATTTACATAGGCATCTACGGCAAAGCGTACACCCGGTAAAACCAATTCTTCGGAAATAACTTGTTCACGGCTCAAACCAACAGCTTCTGCTAAACGTAGCCAAGCCTCTCGGCCACCACCGTCAGGATATTCACCATCCTGATCAATCATGCGTTGAATCCATTCCTGACGCACACGCTGGTCTGGGCAATTTGCCATGATGGCGGCATCTTTGAGTGGAATATTGATTTGATAATAATAGCGGTTTGCAACCCAAGCCTGAATTTGTTGCTGAGTCGCTTTACCTTCATACATCATCACATGAAATGGATGATAAATATGATAATACTGGCCTTTATCAATAATGGCTTGTTTAAATTGTTCTGTTGTTAAAGCTTCAGGTGTTTGTGTCATAGCGCACCTTAGAGTTCGATCTGCATGCCATCATAGGCAATCTCTACACCATTTGCCTTTAGTTCAGCAAATTGGGCAGAGTCTTCATTTAAAATTGGATTGGTATTGTTAATATGAATCAGTACTTTTTTGGGTGTATTGAGTTGGTTCAAATAAGACAACGAACCACCTTCACCACTAATGTATAAATGCCCCATTTCACGGCCAGTTTTTTTACCTACACCCGTTTGCTGCATTTCATCATCGGTCCAGAGTGTACCGTCAATCATGACACAATCTGAATTTTGCATAATCTGCATGATTTGATCGTCAATCTTTCCGAGCCCTGGCGCATAAAACAACTGTTTTTGTGTTTTATGATCCTTGATGATTAAAGCAATATTGTCGCCTTCATGCGGGTCATGGCGATGTGGTGAATATGGTGGTGCAGCGCTTTGAATAATTAAAGGTAAAAATTCTAGATTTTCGAAACCATCAATTCTAAAAGCTTGTTTAGGATTAATTTCATTGTATTGAAGACCTCCATTCCAGTGCTTCAACATATTAAAGACTGGAAAACCTGTGGTCAGGTCTTGATAGACCATTTCTGTACACCACACATTCATTGGGCAGCCTTCACGTAGAGTTAAAAGTCCAGTGGTATGGTCAAGCTGGCTATCCATTAAAATAACGTTGGTAATGCCCGTGTCACGTAATTTACGCGCAGGTTGAGCTGCTTTAAAGTCAAATAATTGCTGACGGATATCTGGTGATGCGTTTAATAAAATCCAGTCTACGCCGTTTTCTGAAACTGCAATTGAAGATTGAGTACGCACTTTGGCATTCATCGTACCTGTACGGACACCATGACAATTAGGACAATTACAGTTCCACTGAGGGAAGCCGCCTCCAGCTGCTGAACCTAAAATATAAATATACATAAAATTAATATCTTATTAGAAAGACATAAGCCCTAGAACAAAACTAGGGCTTATGACAGATTTGAATAGAAATAATTAACGTGCTTCAAAGTACATTGTTACTTCAAAACCAATACGTAAATCAGTGAAAGCTGGTTTTGTCCATTGCATAAATTTTTCTCCAGTCAGGATTAATCTTGTGAAATGAATCACTTGATCAAATCTTATAAAGCAATTAAAAATTTATTCTAATTAAAAATGTCACGTTTGTAGATAAGGTTGGTACAAGATATTGTTCGATAATTGTGTTTTTTGTCCAAATTTTAATAACTCTTTATCAATCAAAGGCAATTAAAAAAGCCATAGCAAATGAATATTCTGCTATGGCAGATGTTTTACATGGCTAAGTTCATTAAGTGTTGCTGCGCAATATAAAGCTCTTGCCCAGATTTAGGCTGATATTGCACCCAAGTTCCATCGGCTTGTAGCTCCCACGCTTGACGATTATCTTTTAGATAATTGTTTAGCCCATCTTCAATCACTTGTTTCTTTAATTTTTTACTTTCGATTGGGAAACAGGTTTCGATACGCGAAAATAAATTGCGTTCCATCCAGTCTGCACTAGCGCAAAACACTTTTGTATCGCCATCATTATAAAAATAGTAAACCCGAGTATGTTCTAAATAACGGCCAACAATTGAACGTACCCGAATATTATCTGACAGTCCTGTAACTTGTGGTCTTAAACAGCAAATGGAACGAATAATTAAATCAATTTGTACACCTGCTTGAGAGGCTTTATAAAGCGCGCTGATGAGCTGTGGTTCAGTAAGCGCATTCACTTTAATGATGATATGTGCCTTCTTGCCAGCAAGACTATTTTTAATTTCCTGCTCAATAAGCTCTAGCAATTGAGAGTGCAAGGTAAATGGTGCATGAAAAAGTTTTTTAAGCTTTGCCATTTTGCCCATACCAGTAAGTTCTTGGAAAATCTTATGCACGTCTTCACAAATTTCAGCATCACTCGTAAGCAGGCCAAAATCGGTATAAATTTTGGCATTCACTGCATGATAGTTACCTGTACCTAAGTGGACATATCTTTTCATTTTGTCTTGTTCACGACGAACGACTAATATCATTTTAGCGTGAGTTTTATAACCAACAATGCCGTAAACCACAACTGCGCCCGCTTCTTGCAATACGTTAGCTACTTCAATATTGGACTCTTCGTCAAAACGTGCCCGTAACTCAATGACCGCAGTAACTTCTTTTCCATTACGTGCAGCTTCTGCAAGAAGTTGAACGATTTCCGAGTTCGCTCCACTACGGTATAAGGTTTGTTTAATTGCCAAGACATTCGGATCTTGGGCAGCTTCCCGAAGAAACTTGATGACAGGTGCAAATGAGTCAAACGGATGATGAAGTAAAACATCCCCTGCTTTTAACACATCAAAAATTGGCTTTTTGCTATAGAGGAGTTTTGGTAAAACTTGTTGATACGGTTTATAGCGTAAATCTGGCAAATCAAAGTTTGAAATAAAGCGGGCTAGGTTGACGGGACCATCGACGTAATAAAGATGTTCAGCATCTAAATCAAATTGCTCTAATAAATAGTTTGCAATTTCTTCAGGACATTTTTTTGCAACTTCCAAACGAACCGCTTGACCAAAACGGCGTGAAGATAACTCACCTTTTAAAGCCACGGCCAAGTCTTCTACATCTTCTGAGACGGTTAAATCAGCATTTCGAGTAACGCGAAATTGATGACAACCTGTGGCTTTCATGCCCGGAAATAAATCTGAAATGTGCTGATGAATAATAGCCGAGAGCAAAATGTAATGTTCTGCACCACCAGAAATATGCTCTGGAATTTTAACCAGTCTTGGTAAAGAGCGTGGTGCTGGGACAATCGCTAAATCAATTTGGCGTCCGAAAGCGTCTTTACCTTCCAAAGTCACAATAAAATTAAGACTTTTATTAACTAACCGTGGAAATGGATGCGCCGGGTCTAGACTAATTGGAGTAACGACAGGTTGTACTTCTTTGAAAAAGTATTCTTTAATCCAGTCTTTATGTTTTTCTAATATATCGCCGTGCTGAATAAAGTGAACGCCATAACCTTGTAGCTGTGGCAACAAGGTATAATTTAAAATGTTATATTGCTCTTCAACGGCTTCATGCGCATTTTTCGAAATTTGCTTTAATACTTCTGCTAATGGCAAACCTTCTGGCCCAGTTGCCTGACTCATTAAGCTAATTTTCTGGATTAAACTTGCCACACGGATTTCGAAAAACTCATCCAGATTGCGCGAAAAAATGATTAAAAAATTTAAACGTTCAAGTAATGGGTGTTCAATATCTTTGGCCTGAGCAAGCACTCGCTTATGAAACTCTAATAAAGAGAGTTCTCTATTAATATACGTTTCTAAATTATGCTGGTTTGGGCTAGATAATGTAGGTAATGATGTCATTCTTGACTCTTATAATTGATAAAAATTGTACATGAATAAAAAAGATTAATTTAATAATGTATAACCGATTTTATTCACCAGACATTTTGTAACTATTTTATTGCAAATTCATGAATTTTTTATGAAAACCTTAAAAATTACGATCTATTTTAACCTTTTGCTTATTTCCTTACGTTTATGGGTATCTATTATCATCTTAGCATTAATTTTTTAAAGATCATCTGATTTTGATAAAGATTTAGTTTTCATTAAATATTCATATAGTATGCGTATTTTTTATGCATCTTAATTCACCAATTGATAAAAAATGACGACTTTAAATATATTATTTAAGACAACATCTTTATGTCTGGCAATGGCTTTATTAGCTGGTTGTAATGATAACAATGACAGTGATTCAAATACATCTACGCCACGAAGTAACCAGACTGTCGATATTTTAGCTTTTAATGACTTTCATGGAAATTTAGAACCGCCTAAACGCTACGTTGATGCAACTAACCCCAATGATGCATCTCAGACAGTTCGTATTCCCGTTGGTGGTGTGAGTTACTTTGCAGATGCAATTAAGAAACTTAGAGCTCAAAACCCTAATAATGCTGTTGTTTCAGCGGGTGACTTAATTAGCGCTTCCCCACTCACTTCTTCATTGTTTTTAGATGAACCTACGATTGATGTCATGAATGATATTCAAATTGACTTTAATGCTGTGGGTAACCATGAGTTTGACCGCGGTACAGATGAGTTACGTCGTCTGCAAAATGGTGGTTGTCAACAATATACAAGTACAGCACCCTGCCAAATTAATAAAAACTTTAGTGGTGCAAAATTTAATTTCCTTGCCGCCAACGTTGCAATGAAAAACGATGCAAGCAAAACGATTTTTCCAGCTTATAAAGTCAAAACTTATGGCGGAATTCCAGTTGCATTTATTGGTTTAACACTTAAAGCAACTCCAAGCATTGTGTCTGCAGCTGGTATTAAAGACGTTGAGTTTCGTGATGAGGCTGATACAGTCAATGCCCTTATTCCTGAACTACAAAAACAAGGAATTCAGGCTTTTGTAGTGGTAGTCCATGAAGGTGCAGCACCAAGTACTAAGCTTAATCAAAAAACATGTGATGGTTTAAGTGGGCCGATTTTAGGTATTTTAGATCGCTTAAATCCTGCAGTTGATATTGTTGTTTCAGGTCACACGCATCAATCTTATATTTGTGACTATGCAACTAAAAATCCAGCTAAACCATTCTTACTGACTTCCGCTGGCCAATACGGCACGCTGATTACCGATATTAAGATTGAGCTAGATGGTAAAACTGGTGACATTATTAAAAAAGATGCTAAACAAGTTCCAGTACAAAGTGAGGCCTATACTTCAGGTACAACCACTGTAAGCCTTACAGATCTTTATCAAAAATTTAGTAAGACACCAAGTATCGAAGCGATTTTAGACAAATACCGTCAAGCGGTAACAACTATTTCTGGGCGTGTGGTTGGAACTTCTACTGCCGTTGTGAGCCGTACTCAGGCTGAAAGTGGTGAAAGTCCGTTAGGCGATATGATTGCTGATGCACAACAAGCCTCTGCTCTTAAAGCAAGCGACCAAGGTTCAGACTTTACACTCATGAACCCAGGTGGTGTACGTGCCGATCTACTGATTAACAGCAGTAACCAAATTACCTTTGGTGATATTTTTGCTGTTCAGCCTTTTGGTAATTCGATTGTGACGTTGAGTTTAACCGGTAAACAAATTCGAGATGTCCTTGAGCAACAATGGTCTGGTGGAAATGCAAGTTCACCTAAAATTTTACAGCCATCTAAAGAGTTAAGTTATCAATATTCGGCAAATACAACAGCTTCACCGAGAGCAAGCAATATTATGATTGCTGGTTCCCCATTGGTTGACACCAAGGTATACCGTGTAACAGTCAATAGCTTCTTGGCAGATGGTGGTGACAACTTTACGGTGTTAAAGGATGGTCAGAACCGTGTTGGTGGCGGTCAAGATATTGATGCCTTTGAAAGCTATGTTGCTAAAAATTCACCACTCATTATTCCGGCTACAACTCGAATTAAAGTCATCAAATAATTTCATTTAATGACGTATAAAGGACAGTACGAAGCTGTCCTTTATTTTATATGAAAAGCTAAACGAGCTTTTATTCAGTATAGAGATTAAGTTCTACACTGCTGATGTCTGCTCCAGTATTTGCAAAAATAATATCCATAACTTCGTGCAATAGTTCCTTCACTTTTTCATGTTCAAAGCTTGAAGTTTCTGCTGTTTTTAAGCAAATCAGATTACAACTCATTTTGTCTTTTCTGAGCTTATAAATACTTTTACTTTTTCCCAAAAACACTCTTTTGACGAGTTTGCGATTTTCAAACTCAGATAAAATTCGGTAAATGGTGCCTAGTGTAATTTTATATTCATTTTTAATTTGTGCATAAATACTATCTGCACTTAAGCCGTGTGGATTCTGATTTAAAATTTCAAAAACCTGTATTCTCGATTTTTTTATAGGTAATCCATTTAATAATGATTTTGATATTGTCGTCATGTTAATTAACCTTAAAGTTTAGAAATATAGAAAGTTTTAAAAATTATTTTGTCTATATTTACTTGAAAATTATGGATGTTTTCTAACTGAAAAGCTCAAAGCCTATTCCCCTATGAATAAGCTTTGAGTCTAGATTTAACTTAGAAACTATAAGTCGCTTTCACAAAGTAATTGCGGCCATAAAGTTTGGTATTAAAAGTTTTGTTTTTATCTTCCAAGTCAACATCGGTCAGGTTTTTCACACCGTAGTCCAGTGTTAAACGTGGCGAAATTGGCGAGGTAAACGTAAGGTCATAGGTCGTATAGGCTGGTAATTTTTTACCACTAGATAACATTTGATGACCTACATAGCTTGCACCAAAATTCATACGATAGTTTTCAACAATAGCCCATGAAAGTGAGCTATTAATTAACCATTCAGGACGTTCGGTCAGGTCTTTACCAGTTACCTCATTTTTAGCATCCAAATATGTTGCATTCGCTGTTATCCCTAAATTATCACTAAAGTCATATCCACCGTTGAGTTCCACACCTTTTAGTTTTGCTTTAGCAACGTTATCCCATTTGTATGGATATTTGGTTGGATTTGGAGAATTAGGATTAGAAACACGTTCAATTAAGTTCTGTACATCATTTTCAAATACTGTAATACCAGTATTCCAGTTTGGTTTACGAACAATTAGACTTGCTTCATAGTTGGTACTTTCTTCAGGTTTTAGATTTGGATTCCCTGTAATAAAACAGCTCCCCCCACAAGAAATTAACTCATAATTTGCATCTAACTGATATGGTCCTGGAACTTTATAAGCTTGACCAACACCACCTTTAAGAATAACTCCTTCAGCGAGTTGATAAGCTAAATATGCTTTACCAGTTGCTTTGCCATCAAAATTATCAAAGTCATCGTAACGACCACCTAATGTTAAAGTAAGTGCATCGTTAATGTGGGTATCGTTCTGAACAAATACACCATAACTTTTCTGTTCAGACCCGCCAGATGTGTATCCTACGGGATCTGTGATTTTTTGGTCTTTATAATCGAAACCAGCAGTCGTGTTATTCATGAGCCAGTCAAAGTTGGCAAAAGCACGACCTAGTAAGTTTTCTTGCTTATAATTACGACTTTGGGGAGCATTATATTCGCTGTCATAGTCATAAATTTTAGCAGTTTCTTTTCCAATATAAGCTTCTGTTTTCCCCCAACTCCATTTCCCTCGATGGGTAATACCTACATTGGTTCGCTCATCTTCACCTTCTTGGATCGAAGATGCCGCGTCTTGAGTAAGTGGTCGTTTATCTTTGGTATAACCCAAATCTAGGTCTAGAGTTTGTTGATCATTAATATCCCAACTTAAAGTCCCATGTACATTCTTAGTGTCTTTCTCTACAAAATAAGCACCATTTGAGTCTGGCTTTCCATTTCGATACCACGCATCACGATTATAAGAATCACCAGAGAGAGAAAAACTAACATTATCGGTTAAGCCACCAAAGAGATTAAATCCGTATCGGAATTGATCTTTTCCGTTTCCTCGATCGGCTCGGTTATATTGTCCAAAGACAGAACCATGAAGCTGTCCATTTTCGGCTTTTTTGGTAATGATGTTAATGACGCCGCCCATCGCGTCAGAACCATAAAGCGATGACATTGGTCCGCGAATCACTTCAATTCGTTCGATACTATTTAATGGAATTGAACTCCAGTCAAAATCATTACCTCGCCACATTGCTCCCAGAGAAGATGTTCTTTTTCCATTGATTAGAATTAAAGTATAACTACCAGACGTATCTTGCATCCCTCGGATAATAATTTTGTCCTGTCCACTGTTATAGTTATAAACCCCTGCTTGTTTTTGTAAAACGTCTGCAAGGCTCAGTGCTGCAGTACGTTCAATATCTTCACTTGTGATGACACTAATCGATGCGGGTGCTTTATCTACATCTTGTTCTTTTAAAGCAGCAGAAACCACAATGGTTTTAAGTTTTTGAACAGGTTCATTTGTGTCCTGTTGCTCAATATCTGTATTTGCTTGGACTGCGAATGGAAGCAGTGTTGAGAGGGCGATCACCAGCGCCTTTTTTGTTAACGTCATTTCTCGGTCCTTATATTTTATAACGATTACCATATGATAATTGTTATCATTTATGATGTGCCGTGCATGATAGCCTCATGACTTTTATTGTTCAAGATAAAAGTAATTATTATTTATATAATGATAATCATTATTGTTTGTTTGATTTAAAAAAGTTAATATTGCAATTTGGTGTGCCTAAAAACCTATTGAAAACAAGCTTAAAGTAGACATAACAATGCTCTCTCGATTTTTTATTTATCACCCTATTTTTGTATCTGTCATTGCCATCACTATTCTTATTTTTGGTTTTTTTTCTATTCGTGCAATGCCCGTTGAGCGTTATCCAAACTTAGCTCCTCCAAGTGTCACAGTGGTTGCTAATTACCGAGGTGCGTCTGCTGAAACTGTTGAAGAAAGCGTAACTCAGATTTTAGAACAACAAATCAAAGGACTGGATAACTTACTCTATTTCACATCAAATAGTGAATCTTCAGGAACGGCCAGTATTGATATTCATTTTAAAATTGGTACAGATATTGATAAGGCACAACTACAAGTACAAAACCGCATTAACAGTGCATTAAACCGTCTCCCCGAGCAAGTACAACGGCAAGGGGTAAATATTTGGAAAACCACAGGTGATATGCTGTTAATTGTGGGGCTATACGATGAGACAGGTAAAGCCAGCAATATCGAATTATCGGACTATATGGTTAATCACTTTGAACAGCCTCTCTCGCAACTGCAAGGGATTGGTGAAGTTGATGTATTTGGTTCCAGTTATGCCATGCGTATTTGGTTAAATCCAAATCAGCTTAGAAATTATCAACTTATGCCGAGTGATATTGAACAGGCACTTGAAGACTACAATACCCAAATTGCTGCAGGTTCGATTGGTGCCATGCCTTCGGCTTCTGACCAGAATATTTATGCCAAAGTCACTGCAGGATCTCGGCTAAAAACAGTCAACGATTTTAAATCGGTTGTGGTTAAAGCGAATGTAGATGGAAGTCTGGTTTATTTAAAAGATGTAGCGAGAGTTGAATTAGGTGCCGAAAACTATGAAAGTATTAATACGCTAAACGGCTACCCTTCTGCTGGTTTAGGAATTTCACTCAGTCCCGATGCGAACGCGATTGAAACCTCTGGTCTAATTAAAGCAAAAATTGAACAGCTCAAGCAGCATCTACCCACTGGATATAAAGTAGTTTATCCGCGGGACAATACACCGTTTATTGAAGAGTCGATTAAACAAGTCATTATTACTTTGCTTGAAGCAGTAGTTTTAGTCGTCATTGTGATGTATCTCTTTTTACAAAATTGGCGCGCTACACTTATTCCCACCATTACTGTACCTATTGTGATTTGCGGTACCTTTGTTGTGTTGTATTTATCTGGAATGAGTATTAATACTCTTACCCTGTTTGCACTGGTTCTAGCAATCGGATTATTGGTCGATGACACGATTGTAGTGGTTGAAAATGTTGAACGGCTTATGCATGTGCAACAATTAAGTGTTCGGGATGCATGTTTAGCATCGATGCAAGAAATTAGCGGCGCATTGATGGGTATTACCTTGGTACTAACCGCCGTATTTATCCCTATGGCTTTTTTTAGTGGTTCAACGGGCATGATTTACCGCCAGTTTTCAATCACTTTAGCAGCTGCAATGTTGTTATCTTTATTGGTAGCCATGTTTATTACGCCTGCTTTGTGTGCTGTCTTACTAAAAAAACAAACTCAAAAACCTAAATGGGGGCAGAAGCTTGAAACTTTACTTGAAAAAATTAAAGTTGGTTTTAGTTTTTTAGCGACAAGCTCAATTAAGTTTAAAACACTTTCATGTCTTGTCGTGTTAGCTTTAGTTGCTGTTTTAATTTTGATTTATCGTAGTTTACCGACGAGCTTTATTCCAAATGAAGATCAGGGTTTATTGGCTGTGCCTTATAGTTTGCATAACAGTGCGTCTATGAGCCAAACACAAGAAGTAGGTAAACTGGTTAATAACTATTTCTTTGAACATGAAGCTAAAAATATTAATACCGTACTAGTCGTTAATGGACAAAACTTTTCAGGGAACGGTCCAAATTTAGGCATGGCGTTTGTTTCCTTAAAACATTGGAATGAACGTAAAGGTGAAGTTAATACTGCAAGTGCTATACGTGAGCGTGCGCAAAATTACTTGCAAAAAAACTTACCAGCCAAAGTTATGGTGGGTATGCCTGCAAGTGTTTCTGGTTTGGGCCAATCTGATGCCCTAGAACTTTGGCTCAGAGATGTAAATGGTCAAGGACGCAATGAACTCATTAAACAATATAAAGCTTTAGAAAAAGAATCTCACAATTATCCTGCGTTTGAAAATTTAAGTCCACTTGTAGATGAAAATAAGGCTGAAGTTTTTATTCAACTCGATCAGAATAAAGCCAAGATATTAGGGATTGATCAACAAGCGATTCGTTCAACTTTATCGACTGCTTGGGGTGGAAACTATATGGGTGATTTTGTTGAAAGAGGCAAAATTAAACGAATCATTATGCAAGGTGATGCTGAATTTCGCTCTAAACCTGAAGATTTAGCTTATTGGCATGTCCGTAATAATACAGGTGGAATGCTTTCTCTTGCGCATTTTGGTCAAAGTGAGTGGACTGGTGGTCCAGAAACACTAACAAGATTTATGGGACTTGCTGCAATACAACTTGAAGCAAATGTTAGTTCTGGCTTTAGTTCAGGTCAGGCAATGCAACAGTTAAGTGATATGGTGAGCAAACAATCTGGTGTAGATGTCGCATGGAGTGGCCTCTCTTTACAAGAGCAGCAATCGAGTCAGCAAGCCTTATTTTTATACATTATCTCTATTTTATTTATTTTCTTATGTTTAGCCGCTTTATATGAAAGCTGGAAAGTGCCTCTTATTATTTTGCTTGGGCTTCCGCTAGGAATTACCGGAACTATTGTATTTGCTCAAATCTTTAACTTACCAAACGATGTGTATTTCCAAATTGCGTTACTAACAGGTATTGGTTTGTCTTGTAAAAATGCAATTTTAATTGTGGAGTTCGCAACTAAAGCCATAAAACAAGGTAAAGGCTATGTTACGGCCGCATGTGAGGCTTTAGCTCTGCGCTTACGCCCCATTTTAATGACGTCTTTAGCTTTTGGTGCGGGCGTCATTCCCCTTGTCGTTGCTACAGGTGCTGGTGCAGTGAGTCGCCATGAAATTGGTATGAGTGTATTTGGCAGTGTGATTATTGGAACCTTACTAGTCCCTGTATTTACGGTGTTTTTCTTTGTTTTGGTACATAGTTTACCGGCTTTGCAATGGTCGCTTGGACGGGTTTGGTTTAGACGTGTATCTAAATATAGAAAAGATCATTCCTCTTTATAAAACAAAAAAAAGCAGATTAATGATCTGCTTTTTTTATTGTTTAAATTTAAGCGACTAGTTTCTCAATCCATACTTCTAAAGTTGGTTGTTCTGCTAAATCTTCAAAGCTCACTTGAGCACCATAAGCCTGCCATTTACCCACTAAAGTCATGAGTCGTACCGAATCAAGCCCAAGCATGAGTAGATCATCATTTAACTGAATGTCCGAAGCTGGAATCTGTAGTTGCTCACTTACCGCTTGAACAATCCCAGCTTGGGTTAATGGCGAGGCTGTTTGTTCAAGTGTCCAAGCACGAGTCACTTGTTGAGTTGTCATGACTTGAGCACAACGTGTACTTGCATATTTTAATGCCATGTCGTGTTCTTCACGGCTAAAGTCAGCGAGTGCATCACCACATAAAAATGGTTGTATGTTGAGCATAAATGCTTCTGCGGCACTCATGAGGCAGCCAATATGGGCATAAACACCACAAATAATAAGTTGATCACGACCTGACTCGCGCATGAGTTGTTCAAGTGGTGAAAACTTAAATGCACTATAACGCCATTTTGTTAAAACGGTATCATTTTTTTGAGGGGAAATTTCCGGCAAAATTTGAGTGATTTTCGGATCATCTTTTAGGCCAGTTCCCCAAAAGTCAGTTAATAACTGGCGATGTTCAGGCGTCTGATTACCGGGCTGTGCAGTATAAACCACTGGAATATTAAATTTACGTGCGGTTTCAATCAGTTCTTTGGTATTTTTAATAAGCTCTGGAATAGGCGCTTGAGTTTGATCATAAAAATCTAAAAAATACTGCTGCATGTCATGGACCAATAACACGGCGCGATTGGTATGTAACTGCCAATGTGTTTTATTAGTTGTAAACTCATGGGCTTGTGGCATGCTGTAACTAGCAATTTTAGGAATACTCATCAAATTTTTCCTTTTTTATCTTTAAGCAAGAACATTGGTTTTAGTTTCAAGTTGTTGACGTAATCTTTTTTTGTCGATTTTTCCAAAGGCTGTATATGGAAACTGCTCGATAAATTCGACTCGATCGGGAATTTTGTAGGTAGCAAGACCATAGTCTTTAAGATGCTGACGAACTGACATAGCAAGGCGAATTGGGCTTGGATCATCGTTTTGTGATTGCCATACAATAAAGGCACAGCTTTTTTCACCCATCATCTCATCAGGCATAGCAACCAGCGCTGCCAAGCGGATTTGTGGATGAGTTAATAAAGCTTGCTCCACTTCTTCAGTCGCAATTTTTTCACCAGCACGATTAATTTGTTCTTTCGAACGCCCTTCTACAACAATGCAGCCATCTTCACGAATACGAACTAGGTCGCCTGTACGATAAAAACCATCTGGTGTAAAAGAACGAGCGTTGTGCTCTGGTGCTTGGTAATAGCCGCGAATGGTATAAGGACCACGAGTGAGTAGATGCCCTACCTCTCCAGCGTCTACGGGTTGGTCATGATCATCCAATACCAAAATTTCATCATCTGGTGATATTTTTAAACCTTGAGTATGAATAATTTGTTCTTTTGACATACCAAAACGGGTGTAGTTCACCAGCCCTTCAGCCATTCCAAAGACCTGTTGCAAATTAACCTTAAACTCATCAATTAAACGTAAGGCAACAGCATCGGGTAAACGCGCGCCTCCGACTTGTAAACAACGTAGAGTCGATAATATTGAATCTTGATCTTTGGCTGCTTTGTCCATCCACGGTCGAACCAATGCAGGAACTAAACAAGCATCTGTCACACCGTGTTTTTTAATAAGCGGAAATGCAGTTTCCGGACTTGGATCTGTACCTAAAACCACCGCGCCACCAGCATAAAAAATGCCTAAAGAACCAGCCGAGCTCATTGAAAAGTTATGTGCCGCAGGTAAAACCATGAGTAAGCGTGATGACTGATTAAGTTGGCAGATTTTGGCACTTTCACGCACACTGTATAGATAATCATCATGAGTACGTGGAATCAGTTTTGGAACACCTGTGCTACCCCCCGAAAGCTGTAAAAAAGCCACTTGATCTGCTGTAGTTGGCGAGATTGCTTCCGCTAGAATTTCTGTTTCTTTTAATAGGTTTTCGATGGCAACAAAATTACCAGCATCACCAAGTACAAATACATGCTCTAAGCAAGGTGCTGTTTGCTGAAGCTTTTCGGCAAGCTCTCGGTAATCAAATTTTTGGGCTCCAAAATCTGCGCAGAAATAAGCTTTAGCTTGCGTCTGTTTAAAAAAGCTACTGAGTTCGGCATATCGATGGGCAGGTAAAGACATGATAGGTAAAGCACCTAATCGAATCAGTGCAAAAAATAGAATACAGAACTGATAGTGGTTTGGCATTTGTACGACGGCTTTATCACCCGCACGTAAGCCATAGTGATATAAATGGCTTGCACAACAGTCAACTAAGTTGTCAAATTTTTCATAGCTAACAGCTTTATCACCATCATAAATTGCAATATTTTTCGCATACTTTTGAGCACTTTCACGCAAGAAATCACTCAAGTTTTGTCCAAGCCAATAACCTTTTTTACGGTAAACCTCAGCAAATTCTGCTGGATATGGCACAGCGCCAACTAAATAATTCTTAGTTGTCATTTATTTATTCCTTATCGTGGTAATTGGTCTGGTGAAATGTGCAAGCCATCAAGTACAGTACGGAACTTTGCTGCAGTTTCAGCATGTTCAGCTTGTGGGCGTGAGGCTTCCACAATTCCTGCACCGGCAAATAAACGGGCAATATTTTGATAAATACGGGCACAGCGAACAGTCACCGACCATTCACCGTTACCTTCGGCATCGGCCCAACCCATGGTTCCGGCGAATAGTTCACGGTTAAATGGTTCAAGTTGATGAATCAAATTTTTTGCTACAGAGCTTGGCTCACCACAAATTGCCGGTGTCGGATGTAGACGTTCAATTAAGTCAAAAACATGAGTATCGGCTTGCTTAAGCTCACCCGTAATGTGTGAGGCCAAATGCCAAAGACGTTTGGTGCGAATAAGTGAAGGCTGTTTGGGCACATGCAGTTGCTTGCAGAAAGGTGTGAGTTCATCAGCAATCATTTCGATGACAAGAGCATGCTCATGTTGATCTTTTTGTGAAGCTAGTAAAGCTCTTGCATTATTTTGGTCAATAATCGGATCTTCATCACGAGCCAATGTGCCCGCAACAGGTTTACTCCAGATTTTATTATTTTGCTTTGCAATTAAAAGTTCAGGACTTGCACCAACAAACCAACCTTCGCTTTGAGGTTGCCTTGCGACTGCATAGTTATATCCTTCAGGATTATGCTTGGCCAAGTTATAAAATATGTCCGAGACTGGAAGATTCTCGTCAAATTCAAGTTGTAAAATACGAGCAAGTACTGCTTTATCTAGCTTTTGTGCCCGCATTTGTTGTACTAAATATTCAACCTGTTGTTTATAGTGTTCACCTGAAGGTAAATAATCGGCCTGCTTTAATATTAAGTCATCAAGATTAATATCAGTTTGCGAAAATAAAGCTTTCTGGTAAACCTTGGCATCTTGCATCAACATTAAATTGACATCTGACGATGAACTAAATGGCAACCCACCCATAACCTTGGCATCGCTATAACCATCTGCAATTGCTTGTTGTAATTGTAGACGGGCTTCGTTTAGCCACTCTTTTAGCTGAGTGTCTTTTGTAACCTCAATATCTTTAAGTTTTTGATGACTCGATATGATGTATTCAGGAGTAGTAAATATAAAACCAGCGTTATCAGTGCAATTTAAAACTTCTTTTGCGAGTGTAATTCTGCTTTCAGTAAAATTTTCTCGTTGGATAAAATACGGATGCTGTACCGACATCTCGCAACTCCTTATAAAATTATTTTGTTGTGATGAATTAATATTTAAACGCCTAATGTGGCTCCCCCATCGACCACAATTTCTTGCATAGTAATTTGTGCTGCTTGGTCTGAAAGTAAAAAGCTAACGGTATTAGCGATATCTTCAGGCTGAGCAAGTTTTCTAAGTGGAATACCAGTGCGGTACTGGTTTAAGTCACCATCAATAACAGCAGGCGGAGGTGAATTATCCGTCCAAAGCTGCTGTTGCATTTGAGTGAGCGTAGAGCCTGGTGAAACAATATTGAGCCTGACTTGGTGAGGTGCGATTTCAAGTGCAAGATTACGGCAGTAATGGCTCAGTGCAGCTTTACTCGTTGCATACATGCCAAGTTGTATACGTGGCATACGTGAACTGTTCGAGCTAATTGTGACAATGCTTCCCTGCTTTTTTTCACAAAAATGTTTAGCAAGTTGTTGACTAATCGCAATGGGTGCCATGACATTTACAGCAAAAAGTGTTTGCCAGTCTTCTGTTTTTGCTTCAAGCATCGACCGCATAATCAAAACGCCCGCCGCATTCACTAAACCTGTAATGTTGTGCTTTTCCAAAAGCTCCGCAATCAAATTTTGAGTAGTTTGTTGCTGTGTAATGTCTTGTGAAATTCCTCGCCAACGTGATATTTCATAGTTTTCTAGCTTTTGAATGATTTCCCATTGTTCTGGGTTTTCCTGTTGGTCAATACCAATCACTTGATACCCTTGCTGCAATAATTTTTTTGCAATAGCAGCTCCAATACCTCTTGCAGCACCTGTGACTACGATGGTAGAGCTCATGTTTTACTCCAGTTTGACTCGAATACTAAATTCCGCCACATAATTGCAAATAATTATCATTATTATCAAGTGCGATAAATATCAAACATAAGATTACAATCTAAATCAAGTTATTTATTAACCAAGAAACTAACTTATTTCATTGATTTTTAATAAATTTAACAAAACCCGTCTTTTTTTATTGATTATAATGATAATTGTTTTCATTTACTAATGATAATCATTTTGTTAATTTGACCGCGCTTTCTTGTCGAGATGGACTCAAAATGAAGCCATTTTCTCATCCCTTACATCCCCTATTTCAACAACTCAATGTTGGGAGTGAGGTCTGGTGGAATACCGTTAAAAAAATAGGTAGTCCGCTAGTTAACCTACAAAAAAATAAAGCGCTATGTACCTTTGTTTGGCGTAGTCCTGAGCCTAAAGAAAGTATCTTTGTCTATATTGATATTTATTCACAAAGCCCTTCTATCTATCAAAAGTGGAATCGTTTTAGCCATATAGCTGGAACAAATGTGTACTTCTTTGAAATAGAGCTGCCCTTAGCTTGGACTGGTAGTTATGTTGTAGTGACCGCTAGTGAAGACGCGCCAGAAACAAATTGTGCGGCAACACGCCGCTTATGGTGGCAAACACAGCTTAAACAAAATGCTCAAATTGACTCATTCAATCAACATCAGTTTTATACGGGACATCTGGCCCGATACATCAATCAAATTCAACTCGAAAACACAAAAGCTTTCATAGACGATTGCCCAATTACAAAGACATTTCAATGGTCAAGTCTCTTATGCCAACAGGACTATTTAGTTGACGTTTTTATTAGTCATCAATCAACTCAAGAAGACTTGCCACTCGTCATATTGCTTGATGGCCAAATCTGGAGCCGAGAGCTTTCAATTATTCCCGAAATTCAGCATTTGACTGATTCAAATAAGATTCGTCCAGCAGTTTATGTTTTTGTTCATAGTTTAAATAGTCAACAACGCCAACAAGATTATGGTTGCCATGATGCATTTAGTCGGGCGTTGGTTGATGAACTCATTGAAATACTCTTAAAAGAATATTCTTTTATTTCTAAAACATACATTACGTTATGTGGTCAAAGTTTAGGTGGTTTATGTGCTTTACATAGTACTTTGTTGTTCCCGACCATTTTTACTTCTCTGATTTTACAGTCTGGATCTTATTGGTGGTCAGATTTTTCAAACAGTATTTTAGGGCAAAAGCATAAAGGTAATATTTTAGAACTGCTTCAAAACTTATCTGATCAATTATCAAAAACAACTCGAATTTATATCAGTGCTGGCACGTATGAAACCGATATGCGGGACGATGGCCTTCAGCTTTATCAACAATTGCAATCATTCAATCAAGTGAGTTTTCACACTTTTCAGGGCGGACATGATGCCGTGAACTGGCGTACTGACTTGCTTAAGGCATTGCAACAAACTCTTTCACTATAACCATTTGTTTCATCAAGGATAACAATATCATGAGCAACTTACAGGAAAATTATATCAATCCCTTTGATAACGAAAGTTTGTCTTTTCAGGTTTTAAAAAATCAACAAGGTGAGTTCAGTTTATGGCCTGCTCAACATCAGGTGCCATCGGGGTGGGATATTCAGCATGGACCAGATACGCGGGCTTCGTGTATTGCATATGTAGAAAAGCACTGGCTTGCAATTAACCCCTTTCAACAAGCGTAAAGGAGTATTGTCATGAATCAGGCATTAAATAATGAATTTACTCCGGACCTTTCTCAACCAGCTCGTTTTGAATTGGCATCTACTCAGCTCGGCATTTTCCTTGCCGATCATTTAAGTTCAATTGAAGATTTATATACCATTGCGCATTGTTTGGAACTACCAAAAACTGTCGATATCCCAACGTTTAAAAAAGCGATTCAGATCGGCTTAATTGAAGCCGACACGGTCATTGCTTCATATTCATCTGACCCATCTCAACCGTTTATTGAGCTTAATAACCAAGTTCAGTTTCAAATTGAAGAATTTGATTTTTGTCATTTAACGCCTAAAAAAGCTCAGCAACGTTTATGGGACTGGATGCCATCAGATCGTCAATGTGCTAAATCACTTAAAGCGGGTGAATCTCAACTGTTCCGTCAGGTGTTGTTTACGACCCATGACAAAGTGTATTGGTATCAACGTTATCACCACATCATGCTTGATGGTTTTAGCATGATTAACCTGACCAAACGTATTGTTGAACTCTATCAACAATTACAAGAAGAAAAAGACCTTTCAATTTCTCCTTTCATTGGCGTTAATGATGTTATTTCTGAGCGTCAGGCTTATGAAAATAGTCATCAATTTAAAATAGACCAAGCTTTCTGGAAGGCATATTGTGAAGATTTACCTAGTCCGGTTAGTTTAAGTACTCATCATTTAGCGGCAAAAACTACAGCGACATTTATTAAGCATCAGCTGCGTTTTTCGACAGGAATTTTAGAGCAAATTCAAGCTTTAGCTGCGCAATCTAAACTAGCCTTGAATGACATTATGATGTCATTGTCATTACATTATATTTACAAAATGACCGATAAAGGTGATTTGGTTAATGGTATTCCATTTATGCGTCGTTTAGGTTCAAAGGCGATTCGCTCAACCTTACCGACGGTAAATGTCTTGCCTGTGAAGTTTAAAGTTGCTGAAAAAGACAGTTGGGTAAGCTTGGCTCAACATGTACAAGAGCAATTACGACAAATTCGTCCACATCAGAAATATGATGCCGAACAAATTTTAAGAGATTTAAATAGTATCGATATTCATGAACGAATGTACGGCCCTATTTTAAACTATAAAGCTTTTGATCAAGACTTGATGTTAGATGGTGAAAAAGTCAAAACACACCATATTTCTACAGGACCAATTGATGATTTTGAGTTTTCTTTTATTGTTCAAGATCATGAACTCATTATCGAACTACGTGCAGATTCGCAGCGTTATACACAAGATGAACTATTTAACCATGGTCAACGCTTAACTTTATTACTTGAACAAGCTCTAATTCGTCCAGAACAGGCATGTAGCAATTTTAATATTACGACACCACAAGAGCTTGCTGCCCTAACTCAAAGTGGTATTGGTCCACGTGTTAGTCACCCTGAACAATATAATAATGTTCTAGATATTTTTTATGAGCAAGTGAAAAAATATCCTGAACGTACGGCAATCGTGAGTGGTGAACGTCTAGACCTTCAGCATCTCAGTTTTGCTGAGCTTGCAGTACAAGTGAATCAACTGACTCGTTTTTTACAAGAAAATGGAGCCAAAAAGCAAACTGTCATTGCTGGAGCTATTCCTCGTTCGATTGACTCAGTTGTGGTGATGTTATCCGTATTAAACTCTGGTGCAAGTTTCTTGCCTCTCGATTTAGATTATCCAATCGATCGTATGCAAATGATGTGTGAAGATGCAAATCCATTATTTGTATTAACCACACAAGCACTCGCACAGCAACTACCACAAAATATTCAGCAGTTATATCTTGATCATGAAGATGTTCAAACGCAAATTCGAAAGCAAGATGCGAGTGATATTCCCGCTGAAAATCGCAAATTTGATTTCCAAGATGTTGCTTATGTAATTTTTACTTCAGGAAGTACTGGTCGTCCTAAAGGGGTAATGAATACACATGGTTCTTTACTCAACCTCATTTTGTCGCATAAACCAACCATTTACTGGCCAGTATTAGAAGCTGTAAATCAGCGTTTCCCTGAGCGTCCGTTACGTGCAGCGCATACACACTCTTTCTCTTTTGATTCATCTTGGTTGCAAGTTTTCTGGATGTTATGGGGCCAAGAGCTACATATTTTTGATGAAAACATGCGTCGAGATGCATTTGGTTTAGTGCAAGAAATTCAGCAACGACAAATCGATACACTTGATTTACCGCCATCTTTTTGTGCGCAAATGATGACGAATGGTTTATTTGCTGAAAATCAGCATCACCCAAGTCTTATTTTGATTGGTGGTGAAGCTGCACCTTTAGCTTTATGGCAACAGCTAAATGATCAGCCAGCGCTTTTTGCTCATAATTTGTATGGTCCAACCGAATATACGGTTGATACTTTCCGAGCAGAATTAAAACAGACAGCTCGCCCTGTTATTGGTAACCCTATTGGTAATACACAGGCCTATGTACTAGATCGTCATTTACAACGATGCCCTACAGGCGTGATTGGTGAACTTTATATTTCTGGCTTTGGCATTGCCAATGGTTATTTAGGTCGAGCTGACTTAAGTGCTGCCCGTTTTGTAGCGAATCCATTTGAACACGGACAGCGCATGTACCGTACGGGTGATTTAGTCCGCTGGAATAGTTCGGGTAAACTTGAATTTATGGGGCGCTGTGATGACCAGATTAAAATTCGTGGTTATCGAGTTGAGATCGGTGAAGTTGAAAATGCACTTTCGATTTTAGCCAATGTTGAAAGCGCAGTCGTGATTGCAGAACCGATTAATAACAGTCATCGTTTACTCGGTTATTGTGTGGTTAAAGACATTGAACTTGATGAAAAAACCAGTGAGCAATTAAGTCAGCAATATTTAAGTCAGTTACGTCAAAACTTACCTGAATATATGGTGCCTTCTGCTCTAACTGTTATGTCCGAATTTCCACGAAATGTAAGTGGTAAAGTTGATAAAAAAGCACTGCCAAAACCTCAAATTCGTACCCATAGCCGAATGGCCGAAACGTCTGAACAACAACTTTTATGTCAAATTACTGCATCTGTTCTTAAGCTTGACGCAATTGGAATTGATGACGACTTCTTTATGACAGGTGGCGATAGTATTTCGGCCATTATGCTTTGTACTCAATTGCGCCAATGTGGTTACGGCTTAAGACCAAGTGATGTATTCCAATTTAAAACAGTGGCCGCTATGGCACCGCAACTCACCCGTTTAGATGAGCAACAAGCAGCCATTTCAAAACCATTATTTTCAGCAGAACTAGAACAAAAAGTTCAAGAAAAATATGGCAAAAACAGCACTATTTTACCTTTGCTTCCTTTGCAAAAAGGCATGCTGTTCTTATCTCAAGTAGAAAATCAATCGAACTATAATGCCTTTACTCGTCTTAGTTTAAATGGAGACATTGATCCAGTACGTTTACAGCAAGCGTTGATTACCGTATTAAAACGTCACCCGCAACTAGGTGGGCATTTTGATAGCGAATTAGCTGAAGAACCTGTCTTTATCTATTCATTACATCCTACTCAAGCTTGGCCTGTTCAGTTTTGTTCGGTCACTCCCGATCTGCTTGAGCAAACCATTCAAGAAGCATTGCAGCAACCGATTCACCTTGACCAACCCTATGGCTTAATTCGGGCAACCTTAATTCAACATGCTCCAGAACAGTCAGAACTATTGATTATGGTGCATCATCTGTTAACAGATGGTTGGTCAACTCCGCTGTTTTTACAAGACTTTATTAAGGCTTATCAGCAGACTAACCAGCAATTGCCAGTGCTTGAATATAGTTATGAAACAGTAATTAAAGCTTTATCTGGACGTGACCATGAAACATCGAAAGTAATTTGGCAACGTGATTTAGCAGATTTACAGCCACTCATTTTATTTAATCAACCACAGCAAGCTGTACAGGAAACTTCATATCGTTTAAGTGCTGAGTTGGGTGCGAAACTTCAACATAAATTACGCCAACAAGGCATCACGCTTAATGTCTTCATGCAAATGATTTGGGCAATGACTTTAAATATTTATGCTCACCGTGAAGATATTGTGTTTGGTACACCTGTTTCTGGACGTTCAGCACCTATTAATGGTTTAGAGCAACAGATTGGATTGTTTTTAAATACGATTCCGGTACGTGTAAAGCTCAACATGCAGCAAACACTTTGGGAGCAATTGACTCAGTTACAACAATTACATGTTGAACATTTAGAACATGATGGTTTGGGTCTGGGTGCAATTCAGCAATTAGTGGGACAAGGTAATCTTTTCGATAGTTTGTTAGTCGTAGAAAACTATCCTGATAACCAGTATTTACAGCAAAAACTGGGCGATGCTGTGATTTCCAAACTCACAAATCGTGGTTATAGCCATTATCCACTTGCTTTATTGGTTATTCCTGATCATCAAATTGAACTATTACTCGAACAGCGTGGTGTAATTGATCAACCAGAGCATTTCCTCGAGCGAATGGTTCAATTGATTGAAATTGCATTAAATGAACCAGAGACTTCTCTAGCTCACTATCGCTTACAACTGGCCGAAGAACGCGATTTAATCCAGAAAACGAATCAAACCCAATACTATGTTCGCCAGAGCACGTTACAGCAATTACTCAGAGAACAAGCTCGAATTACTCCTGAACAAACGGCATTATCTGATGAAAATCATCAGCTCAGTTTCAGTGAAGTGCGTTTGCAAGTTTGTGCGTTAGCACAGCAATTGCAAAGAGCGGGCGTACAGGCTGGGGATATTGTTGCGGTTGCTCTACCAAGATCAGTCAAATTGAGTATCGCTATTTTAGCGGTGATTGAAGCAGGTGCAGCTTATTTACCTATTGATTTACAACATCCGTCTGAACGCATCAAATTTATGTTGCAGAATGCCAAATCTAAACTTGTGATTGGTGAACAAAAAGATCTAGCTGCTATTGCCTCCCCATCAATAGCCACCTTTACTTTTAATGAATTGTTTGATGAAACAAAGGTTGATTTAAGCAGCTATAAAACAACAGTCATTACGCCACAGCATCCGGCATATTTAATCTATACATCGGGTACAACAGGCCAACCAAAAGGTGTCATGGTTTCTCACCAAGCCATTGTGAACCGTATTTTATGGATGCAATCAGAGTATCCACTGTCAACCAACGATACGATTTTGCAAAAAACGCCATGTACTTTTGATGTTTCGGTATGGGAGTTTTTCTGGTCATATTTAGTAGGTGCACGATTGGTTATGGCACCTGTAGATGCACACCGTGACCCATTGGCATTATTAAGCCTCATTCAAAAATATCAGGTAACAACATTACATTTTGTACCGTCAATGTTGGCTGTTTTTGAAAATGCTGCTACCGAAATTTTGTCATCTGCTCAGCGTCAAAGTTTACCGATCCGCCGAGTATTCTGTAGTGGTGAGGCATTACCAACGGCTTTAGCAAAATCATTTACCGAGCACTTTAGCTGTGAGCTACATAACTTATATGGCCCAACCGAAGCTGCGGTAGATGTGAGTTATATGGACGCAACACTCGGATTACACCCAGAAGAAAGTAGCGTTGCAATTGGATATCCAGTCTGGAATACCCAGCTTTATATTTTAGATCAATACTTACGCCCTGTTCCTGTTGGAGTGGACGGTGAGCTTTATTTGGCAGGCCATCAACTGGCCATGGGTTATTTGCATCGAGCAGACTTAACAGCAACACGTTTTGTGGCAAATCCATTCGCAGCAGGTCAACGCATGTACCGCACTGGTGATATTGCCCGTTGGCATGCAGACGGAAGTATTCAATATGTAGGCCGTGCTGATGACCAGTTAAAGATACGTGGGCAACGTATTGAACTGGGTGAAATTGAACAACAATTACGCTTAATCAGCGGTCTTGATGTGGTTGTACATCCTATCGTTACTGAACAAAATAAAGCTGATGTTCAATTGGTTGCTTACTTACAAACAACAGCACCTTTGGACATCGACCAATTAAAGAAACAATTGGCGAAACAGCTTCCTGCATATATGGTGCCGACACACTATATGTTGGTCGAGAAATTCCCATTAAGTCATAATGGTAAGCTAGATCGTAAAGCACTACCACGACCACAACTTGATACTTCAAACACAGAAAAACAGTACGCCACAACTGGCTTTGAACATGAACTGACACGTATTTTCCAACAAGTTTTAAATACAGAACAAAATATTGGTGTAAATGAAGATTTCTTTGCCATTGGTGGACATTCCATTTTGGTCATGAAGCTTGCAATTGAAATCCGAAAAGTATTTAAGCGGACCATTCCAATTGGTCAGTTAATGAGTCATGTCACGATTCAGCGTTTAGCGGCTTTGCTTCTTACACAAGAACGTTTGGAAGAAGTTGAACAAACTGGTATGCAACCTGTTTTACCAATCCGTTCTGGCTCTGGGTATCCATTGTTCTGTTTCTTCCCTGGTTCTGGTTCGGCATGGCAATACACTGTGCTTAATCGTTATCTGCATTCTGACTTACCAATTATCGGGTTGCAGTCACCTCGACCAGATGGCCTATTGGCAAATAGCACTGATATGGATGAACTCGTTGAAAAACAACTTGAGATTATTCGTAAGCAACAACCGACAGGACCTTATACCTTATTAGGTTATTCATTTGGTGGCACTGTAGCCTATGCGGTTGCTGCAAAGTTAACTGAACAAGGTGAACAGGTTGATTTTCTCGGCTTGTTAGACACTTACCCAGCCGAAATTCATCAGTGGTTAGATTTATCGGTAGAGGAAATGAATGCTGAAGCCGAACAAGAACAGCTTCAATTCTTCAATGATATTCTGGCCGATGCAGATACGGCATTAAGTGAAGAAACTCGACGTTTACAAGAGGATATTTTCGCAAACTATCGCGATGCCGTCCGTTTATTAAAACCTTATAAAATGCCAAACTTTGATGGTGAACTACACTTAGTTGTCGCTGAAAAAGACTTGCTTCCGTATATCCAACCAGAACAACAATGGTCCCCTTTAGTTAAAAAACTCAATATTGTTCGACTAAGCGAAGCGGACCATACCGATATATTGTCTCCACAGCAACTTGAAACACTTGGCCCAATTCTAAACCGTATGATTTGTCAGGCACGCGGTTTAGAGGAGCACACGCCATGAGCTTCAAATCTATATTGACCGATTTTAGTCTTTTAAAACGTAATGCTCATTTCCGACATGTATTTATTGCCCGCACATTGTCATTGTTAACCATTGGCATGTTGGTCGTGGCTATTCCAAAACAAGTCTATGACATTACGGGGAACTCGCTTAACGTTGCTGTCGCAATGGCTTTTGAAGGTATAGCCATGTTTATTGGCCTATTACTTGGTGGTTTGTTGTCAGATCGCAAAGATCGGAAATGGCTGATTCTATTAGCACGTGGTGTGTGTGGTTTAGGTTTTGCTGGTCTCGCCATCAATGCCATGTTTGAGCACCCTTCGCTCTATGCGATTTATTTTTTATCGGCATGGGATGGTTTCTTTGGTGCACTGGGTGTAACAGCAATGATGGCGATCATGCCTGTGATTGTAGGGCGCGAAAATATCGTACAAGCCCGTGCGATCAGTATGGTATCCGTACGGCTTGCAACCGTTATTTCACCAGCAATCGGCGGTATATT
This sequence comes from Acinetobacter sp. GG2, assembly GCF_000292385.1. NCBI lineage: Bacteria > Pseudomonadati > Pseudomonadota > Gammaproteobacteria > Moraxellales > Moraxellaceae > Acinetobacter > Acinetobacter sp. GG2. The sequence continues at coordinate 358,653 of NZ_ALOW01000040.1, read as the reverse complement.
AATTGCTGCTAGCAGTGTTGCAACCGTGTATTGGGTTTCAACCGTGGGCACTTTACTCACTGTATTTTTATTGATGGGACTACCTGCGCTTAAACCACAACATGCATCAAATGGCGAAAGTCCTCTTCGTCAATTAGCTCAAGGGTTTAAATTTGTTTTTAAAAATAAAGTAGTCGGTAGCACGATTTTAATTGGCACATTGCTTAGTTTTAGCAGCGCTATTCGTATTATTTTTCCGCAAATGGCAGATGAAATTTTTCACGGCGGCGCATTTGAACTCGGACTTATGTATTCAGCCGTGCCTTTAGGCTCAACTTTAGGTGCCTTATTGAGTGGATGGACAACAAGGTTACTTCGACCCGGCTTAATCATGCTCTATACGTGCTTAGGTGTTTTTAGCTGCATGATTATGATTGGACTTTCACCTTGGCTCATCGTGACTTTACCCATTTTATGTGTTTTCGGATATTTGATGTCGATTGCCAACTTGCTTCAATACAGCATTGTACAAGGACATACACCTGATGAATATCTAGGCCGTATTAACGCAATTTGGCTCGCACAAGATGCGTTAGGCGATTCGATTGCCACTACAACTTTGGGTCTCTTAACTCGGTTTTTACCAATATCAGGAAGTATCCTCTTCTTTGGCATATTAAGCTTTGCAGTAGGATTTATGTTCTTATTCAACTCTCAAGATATGCGTGAAACTGGATTCCAAGATCCTAAATTACAAGAAAATTAAACCCTAAATAAAAAGAAGGCAATTCGTTGCCTTCTTTTATTTTAAGCAAAATTTCGTGCTTGAAAAACCCAAGTCATAATATGGTCTTGCTCTACGGCCCAGCCACCCTCATAGCATTCTAAGAGTTGATAGCCTTGCTGAATTTCTGGCAAAAAAGTTAGCGTTAATGTTTGATTTTCAAAATTAATATCAACTATAGATGCTTCTAAGAAATCGATATATTGCTTTGCAGTGGGATAAACCGCTTTATATAGACTTTCTTTTATAGAAAAAATTAAGCTCACATAATGGGCAAAATCAAAACCAAAACACTCACGGGCTTTATTTTTCCATAATTCAAGCTCACATGGCGTTAAGATTAGATGTGCACTCTCTTGAGCAAATTCTGAAGTTACCCAGTGCTCAATATCAATTCCCAAATAAACCGCATGCCTAGATAGTGCAACAATTAACTTATTTTGTGAATGACTAATACTCCCCAAAACATGGGATGGCCAAATGGGTAAATGTTCGTGCATAGAGGTTATTGGCTGATCTAGACCGAAATGATGATTTAAAACAGCTTGAGCTAATACCCTGCCGCATAAGTATTCATTTTTACGTTCGACACGCGCTTGAGCAATTTTTAGAGGATGCTCTAATTGTTGGTCTATATGCAAATGCGTTGTTTGCGATAAATCTAGCCCATAACAAAATAGCTCTGATGTAAAAAAAATAGGATTCGAAATTTCATAAATTGATGTACTGAGTTGTTCAGGAATGTATAGATAATTGCTCACGTATTCGACTTCAAAATAAATATTTTTAATGAGTTATCTTCTATCTTAACTTACTCACTGCAAATCTATAAATAATTATATTTATCATTTGATAATAATTATTATTTACTTATACTGTTGGGTAAATTTTGACTTTAATTTACTTATAAACATTGATTATGAAACTTATAGGACTTTTTTTGACCCTGTTGGGAGCGGTCAGTATCTATTGTAGTCATAGCAACCAAAATCTATTGTCTCAACATCTTCCAGCTCTATTTAAGTATTTGAGTCTAGTGCTATTAGGCATTGGATTGATTGCTCTCTTTGCAAGCTTACCAAAAGTGGTTGCTGCTTTTTGTTGGTTCATGCTCATCATTTTTGCATGGTCGTTTCTTCCCTTTATAGCGCTTTTTAAACGGAAACTGATTTCATGAAAGCTAAAATTCAGTCTCCGATCCAGCCAGACTGGTGGAGTAAAACTTTTGCTGGCGGGGTTTTAGGGCTAAGTCTTTCCATCGCGATTGGCAATTTAGTAGTTCTATTAGGTCGTCCTTATGTTGCCATGGATTTATTGGTTCAAGTGGGTATGTGGAGTGTTCCTTGGGTTTGGATGCCTATTATGTTTGGCAGTTATTTTTTTACGACTGGACGAAAAGCGCTTATCTATTTATTCATTGCTAATGCCCTAGCGTATAGCTGTATTTTTGTATTACGGGGTTCAACATGAAAGTACGTTCAGACATCATGAAATTAGCAAAAAGCATGCATACTTGGGTGGGTGTATGTGCAGGGATTTTGCTTTTTATCTGTTTCTTTGCTGGTGGGCTCAGCATGTTTCAGCACCATATTAGTAAGTGGGCTACGCCAACACAGCAAGTTTTACCGAAAGTCTCACCCGATCAATATAATGAACTCATTCAAAAAGTACAGACTGCCTATCCTGCTGCGCAAAAGAACTTCACACTCAATTTATCGTCCAATGAATTTCACTATGCACCCATTACGTGGAGTGAACATGAACGTGGAGATGGCTTTAATGCTGCTCAGTCTACGTGGATGGCAAGCTTAGATAACAACGGCGAGTTAATTGTTGCTCAAGAAAACCTATCTAAAGCAGGCTGGCTAATTGAACAGTTGCATGAAACAGCAGGCATACCGGGCATGGCAGGCCATCACGGATTAGGTCTCTATGTGATGGGCGTAGTTTCAATTTTATATTTTCTTGCCCTGCTTTCAGGAGTGATCATACTTTTACCAACCTTGGTAAAGGATTATTTTGTCATTCGGCCCGGTAAAAATAAAAAGCGCTTTTGGTTAGATGCGCATAATGTGATTGGAATTACCAGTTTACCATTTCACATCATTATTAGTATTAGCGTTATTGTCTTTGCTTTTCATGACTTTTTTTATGATGCGATTGGACAACTTGCTCTCAAAGGACAGCCAGTTTTTCAGCGTTCTCCCCCTGCGCTTATTCAACCTAAACAAACCCAGATTGATGTGCAGCAAATATTAGCTCAAGCTAAAAAAGTAGCACCTGAATATTCTGTTGACTATATCCAGTTCAGTGGCCTAGATAAACCTGAAAAAGCCAATGCACGTATTGCTCTCTATAGCTCAGATCAGATGTTGCGTGGTGCAAATCATGACTTTATGCGTATGAACCCATATGCAGTTGAGCACTTTAACCATAAAGGCATTAACACACAGACTGATGCTGGGAATAAGTTAATCAATGCCATGTTTAGTCTACATTTTGGAAGTTTTGGTGGTACGGGCGTACGCTGGATTTATTTTGTGTTAGGTGTTGGTGGCGCTTTCTTGTTTTATACAGGTAACATTCTTTGGGTTGAAACCCGCGCACGTAAACAAAAGCGTGCTGAAGATCCTGTTCCTGTTCAACGTAAAGATGTAGTGTTCCTTGCGAACTTAACGATAGGTGCATGTTTAGGGTGTGTTTTAGCTGTCGTAGGTACAATGTTGGCCAGTCGTTGGCTTTTCGCAGCGCTTAACATTGAAAGCATGAATCACCTCTTTATGTATGGTTATTATGCGATTTTCCTACTGAGTTTGATTTATACCTTTGTGATTGGTTATGCAAAAGCTTTACCACAACTGCTATTAACCTTGGTTTTGGTGTTATTTGCGATTCCGCTTACCTCCCTTTTAGCCTACCTCATTCCTCAAATTGGCTTATGGGTACATGGTGGAGAAATCTTAGTAGTTGATTTCTTGGCTGTCATTTTTGCATTCGCTTTCTGGCGTTTTTATCAACAAGCCCAAGATCGCCGAAAATCTGCACCAACTGGCAGTTTATGGGCTAACTAACAACCATGAACTAACTAGACTGAAATAATGTGTGAAATATGAAAAATTATAAAATCCACATTGTTTCGGTCAGTTGTTTAATTTCTTGAATATCATGACTCACATAAATCATCGGAATTTTTATTTCATCTTTTACTTTCTGAAAAAAAGGAATAATTTCAGCTTTATGATTCGCATCTAGTGCTGATAACGGCTCATCAAGCAATAACAGCTTAGGTGAATATAATAATGCTCGACCCAGTGCTACGCGCTGTTTTTCCCCTCCTGAGAGTTTGATGGGCATACGTTGTAATAAGTGCCCTAACTTTAATAATTCAATAATGTAATCTGCTTCAAAGTGACGTTCTTGTTGGGACAGGTGCTTAAGACCAAATAATAAGTTTTGCTTCACCGTTTTATGCGGAAAAAGCTGAGCATCTTGAAAAACTAATCCAACATGCCGCTTTTGGGTACTCAAGTTAATGTTTTGATTTGAATCAAACCATGTTTGATCCTGTATTTTAATGAGTCCACTACGCGGTGTGTTCAGCCCTGCAATGGCATGTAAAATCGATGTTTTACCTGACCCAGAGGCACCAAATAGCCCAATAACAGTAGCATCTGACTGGAAACTAGCTTCAATATGAAATTGACCCATGTGTAGCTGAAAACGGCAATCAATCAACATAATCTTACCGCCCTAAGCGCTTCTTTTGATAACGATGAAACCACTGTGCAAACCATAGCGCTAAAAAAGCCACGCTTAACGATAAAATAATTAGCCTTTGAATAGCGGCCTCGGTATCGGGTTGTTGCATTAAGCTATACATGGCCAAAGGTAAAGTCCGTGTTTCATTTGAAATATTACCCACAAAGGTAATGGTTGCACCAAACTCACCTAAACTACGGCAAAAACATAAAATAGCACCAATTAAAATACCACTGCTGGCAAGTGGCAACGTGACATGAAAAATGGCCCCTAAAGATGAGGCACCTAATGTCTTTGCTGCCATTTCTAAACGTTGATCGACCAGTTCAATCGCTAATCGAATAGATTGTACCAATAGCGGAAAACCCATTACTGCTGAAGCAAGAACGGCACCTTTCCAGTTAAATGCAAAATCAATTCCGAGCGGTGCCAAATATTGTCCAATAATGCCTCGGCTCCCAAAAACTTGTAATAACAAATAACCAGGAACGACCGGCGGTAGCACTAAAGGTAAAAACACTAAAGTTTCAATGAATGACTTACCCCAGAACTCTTTACGCGCCAAAAACCATCCCACGCAAATTGCAGGAATAATACTGACGACAAGACAACTTGCTGCAACCTTACAAGAAAGTTGCAGAACGCTGAGTTCCTCTGGGGTTAAAGAGAACATCATGGCTTTGCTGGAGCCAACACGCTAAAACCATACTTTTTAAAGACAGCTTTGGCTTGGTTGCTTTGTAAAAATTGATAGAAATTTGTTGAGCTCGGATTCTTTTTAACTATCCCTACAGGATAAATAATTGATGAATGCGTATTTTCTGGAAATACACCAACTACTGTTACATCTTTACTAATCGCTGCATCAGTTGCATAGACAATGCCAACCTGACATTCACCACGTGCAACAAAGTTTAATGCCGCTCGAACATCTTCTGTTTCAACTAACTTTGGCTCAATACGGCTCCACCAACCTAGGTTAGTAAAAGCTTGTTTAGCATATTTGCCTACAGGCACACTTTTGGTATCTCCTGTACAAATCTTGCCTGTAAACACTTTATTTGGATCGATCGTTTTATCTAGTTTTACTTTTAGTGACTGACCTTTAGGAGTAATTAGAACCAAACGGTTACCTAATAAATTTATACGGTCATTTGTTGCAACTCGTTTTTTATTTTGTAGATAATCCATCCACTGGGTATCTGCTGAAATAAATACATCCGCTGGTGCCCCAGCTTCAATTTGTTTGGCTAATGTCGATGAGCCTGCATATGAAGTTTTAACTTCTACTTTATTTTGTTTTTCATAAATTTTTTCTAAATCGTTAATCGCATTCGTTAAGCTCGCTGCTGCATAAACGGTAACCGATTCAGCTTTGGCTGGAACATTAGAGACTACTCCTATGCTGAGCACCGAACAGACTAAAGCCAACTTTTTTATCTTCGTATCACTTACCATTATGTTTTACCTTTTTGTCGTTTTTTGCAGCGATATATACCCAAGAATATAGCGATAAGCATACGCGATGAAAAGTAGAAATTATTTATAAAGATGGATGTTTTTTTCTAAGCAGTTAAAAATTATAGGTAAGTAAAACTGATTCGCACTTAAATTTTTTGATTTATAAAGTATTTCTCATCTTATTTCTTTAAATAGCTACTCATAATTTGATAATCATGTTCTAAGGCTTGTCGAGCATTGATTTCCATTTGACGATAGTGCTGTAAGACTTTCTGGCCCAAAACTGTAACGGCTGCCCCACCACCATGTGTTCCGCCTGTTTGAGTTTCCACCAAAGCTGTTTCAAAGCATTGATTCATGGTGTCTACCAACTGCCACGCACGGCGGTAGCTCATATTCATAGATTTTGCGGCTTGTGAGATCGAACCAGTTTTCTCAATTGCTTCAAGTAAGTCTGCCTTACCCGGACCAAACGCAATGTTCTGCTCTAAAAGAATTCTAATCTGTAATTTTAAGTTTTGTTCTTTCATAGACTTAGTTCACAAAAGTTTATTTTATGCTCGTTAACATTATAGGGAAATTTAACAAGCTAAGACATATACAAATTTAAATCTCGATTAGCTCTTAAAAATAGTCTTATTAAAAAATCAAAACTGCACAAAGTGGATAAAGATCTGGAAAAAACGGATAGAGGCCAAAGCCTAATCGCGGTTCAATCAGTTAAAAGCTGAATGAATAGGATTGAGCAAATGACCTCATCTAATTTAAAACAATGGAATGATTTTGTAGATGGATGTATCGACTTCCGTCCTAACGATGGCGTGTTTCGCATTGCACGTAATATGTTTACTGAGCCTGAACTATTTGACTTGGAAATGGAACTTATTTTTGAAAAGGTTTGGATTTATGCATGCCACGAAAGTGAGATTCCAAACAATCATGATTTCCTAACAGTTCAAATTGGTCGCCAACCGATTATTGTGAGCCGTGATGGTAAAGGCGAACTACATGCCATGGTCAATGCTTGTGAACACCGCGGTGCGACTTTAACCCGTGTTGCCAAAGGCAACCAGTCTACATTTACCTGTCCGTTCCATGCATGGTGCTATAAGTCAGATGGCCGTTTGGTTAAAGTCAAAGCGCCTGGTGAATACTGTGAAGATTTTGATAAATCAAGCCGAGGCTTAAAACAAGGCCGTATTGCCAGCTATCGTGGATTTGTATTTGTAAGCCTTGATACTCAAGCAACAGATTCTCTTGAAGACTTTTTGGGCGATGCCAAATTGTTCCTTGATTTAATGGTTAACCAGTCGCCAACAGGTGAACTCGAAGTACTTCAAGGCAAGTCATCTTATACCTTTGCAGGTAACTGGAAGCTACAAAATGAAAATGGCCTAGATGGCTACCATGTAAGTACCGTTCACTATAACTACGTCTCTACAGTCCAACACCGTCAACAAGTCAATGCATCAAAAGGTGAAGAACTCGATACGCTTGACTACAGCAAGTTAGGTGCCGGTGATTCAGAAACTGACGATGGCTGGTTTAGTTTTAAGAATGGCCACAGTGTTTTATTCAGTGATATGCCGAACCCAACAGTTCGTCCGGGTTACAGCACAGTTATGCCATATATGGTCGAAAAATATGGCGACAAATATGCTGAATGGGCAATGCATCGTTTAAGAAACTTAAACTTGTACCCTAGCCTATTCTTTATGGATCAGATTAGTTCTCAGCTTCGTATTGTTCGCCCTGTCGCTTGGAATAAAACTGAAGTCATCAGCCAATGTATTGGTGTTAAAGGTGAATCTGCTGAAGCGCGTCGTAACCGTATTCGCCAGTTTGAAGATTTCTTTAATGTGTCGGGCCTTGGTACACCAGACGATTTAGTTGAATTCCGTGAGCAACAAAAAGGTTTCCAAGCACGACTTGAACGTTGGAGCGATATTTCTCGCGGTTGTCAGTCTTGGGAATATGGCGCGACCAAAAACTCACAAGATTTAGGCATTCAACCCGTCATTACTGGCCGAGAGTTTACCCATGAAGGACTCTATGTAAATCAACATGGACACTGGCAGCGCCTAATGCTCGACGGCTTAAACAAGAAAGCCTTGAAAATGCAGGATATTACTTTTGAAAACAATGCCGTAATGGATGAGGTGTAATCATGTCACAAGAACTACATTTTGCTGTATCTCAGTTTTTGTACAAAAAGGCAGAGCTTTGTGATGCTTATGACTGGGATGCCTACCTTGAGCTTTACGATGAAGATAGTGAATATCATATTCCACAGTGGATTGATGACCATAACTATGTTCAAGATCCAAATCAGGGCTTGTCTTATATTTATTATGCGGACCGTACTGGACTCGAAGACCGTGTATTCCGTATCCGTACTGGAAAAGCTGCGTCTGCAACACCGTTACCACGTACTTTGCACAGCATAAACAACATTCGTGTTAAAACACTGGAAGATGGATTAATTGAAGCAAAAGTTGCATGGCAAACGCTTTATAACCGTCAAGGTTTAGAAGGCTGTTTTTACGGACACGCTACTTATCTTTTACGCCAAACCGCAGATGGTTTCCGTATTCGTCGTCAGCACAGCATTTTGCTTAATGACAAAATTGATTCCGTTTTAGACTTCTATCACGTTTAAGGGGAATGAAAATGGGACATTCAGTTGCACTTAACTTTGCCGATGGCAAAACCTTTTTCATTTCGGTAAATAACGACGAATTGTTGCTTGATGCAGCAGTTCGCCAAGGAATTAACTTACCACTAGACTGCCGTGAAGGTGTTTGTGGTACCTGTCAGGGTCAGTGTGAAACTGGTATTTATGAACAAGAATATGTTGATGAAGATGCATTAAGTGAGCGTGATTTGGCTGAGCGTAAAATGTTAGCTTGCCAGACGCGTGTGAAATCCGATGCAGCTTTTTATTTCGATCATGATTCTGCTATCTGTAACGCTGGTGATACTTTAAAAATTGAAACCAAAGTGACCGCTGTTGAGTTGGTTTCTGAAACGACAGCAATTTTGCATCTTGATGCAAGTAGTCATGCTGCACAACTTCAGTTTTTACCAGGTCAATATGCTCGTTTACAAATTCCAGATACTGAAGACTGGCGTTCTTATTCTTTTGCCAATAGACCAAACGCAACCAATCAATTACAGTTTTTAATTCGTCTCTTGCCAGACGGTGTGATGAGTAATTATTTGCGTGATCGTTGTCAGGTTGGACAAACCCTACTCATTGAAGCGCCGCTTGGTAGTTTCTATTTACGTGAAGTACAGCGACCACTGGTTTTTGTGGCTGGTGGAACAGGATTATCAGCTTTCTTAGGAATGCTTGATAACTTGGTTGAGCAGCCTAACTCACCTGCTGTTCAGTTGTACTATGGCGTAAATAATGAAACTGATTTATGCGAACAACAGCGTTTGCATGCCTACGCGGAGCAGCTACCAAACTTTAGTTATCACCCGATTGTGACTAAAGCAACCGAAGCTTGGCAAGGCAAAGCTGGCTATATTCATGAGCACTTAAATAAAGATCAATTGGCAGAGCAGGCTTTTGATATGTATTTATGTGGTCCACCACCAATGATTGAAGCTGTTAAAAATTGGTTAGATGAACAATCTTTGCAAAACTACCGTATTTACAGCGAGAAGTTTTTACAGAGTAATACCTCACGTTAAAAGTGTAAATAATTTAAAAACCACTAAAACCTGAAATGATTCAATATACTCTGTAGGGGGTATATTGAATTTTTGCATTTAAATTAAAAGTTTTTATATATCAATAATATAAAATAATAAATTCCGACAAAATAAATTGACCAGCTCACTCGGATTTGCTATAAATTTTGATAGATCTTAAGGAATAAGATCATGATGAGATTAACTTATAGCACCTTTTATATCCCCCTATTCTTTTTCTCGAATTTACTAAATTGATAGACAAAATCCGATGTAAAAATTTGAGAAAATCACATTAACTAGCGGTTAAATTGGTCTGTATTTTGCTTATATCTCATTGTAATTTGCGAGTAACTTAATTTTTTAAGTGCCGTATTTACTTGCTGTGCAGTGAAGTTTTAAAGCTCTTGCAATACAAGTAAATACAGGAGTGAGCCAAAAGGGATAAATATGAACCAAGCCAACTCCCCAGAACTCAGTGGGCGTCATTTTCAAAATGAGTCTATCTTTACCAATCATAATCTGGTGTTTGATCACCACGATTTAAGCGAAACTTGCCGAAATGTTGGCCAAATTTTTAAACCGCATGATCTTAAAATCTCTCAGCAGAAGCGAGATTTCAGTGCAACCATGCACCATGTTAAAACAGGCGCACTGTCTATTAGTCGCTTGGAATATGGTGCGGATGTCATTATTGAACCAGATCACCTTGATAGCTTTTACCTAATTCAAATTCCAACTCAAGGCTACGCAGAAATCGAGTTTGGTTCTCAAAAGTTTATTTCTTATTCTCAAGTTGCTTCTCTTATTTCTCCTCAGCAATCTTTACGTATGCGCTGGCATGCGAACTCACCACAGCTCATTCTAAAAGTTTCAAAGGATGATTTTACGTATCATTGCCGTCAACACATTGCTGATTCAGAAAATAACTTACTCGTTTTCGACCCCAAATTAGACTTTGCTACACAAAGTGGAGCCTACTTTTTACAGCTCGTTAGAACGTTGATGGATGCTTTGGCTTGTGAACAACATCCGCTTCATCATCCTTTAGCCTTTAAACAATTTGAGTCAAATCTATTTAATGCACTCATTTATGGTCAACCCAATAATGCGTTACATAAAATAGATCAGCATAAAGAAAAAACAGTCTCTCCTTATTTTGTGAAGCGTACAGAAGCCTACATAAAAGAACATTTACATGAGCCGCTTAACGTCGAAATTCTGGCCGAGCATGCAGGCGTGAGCGTAAGAACCCTATTTACTGGTTTTAAAAACTATTTGGGTACTACCCCAATGTCTTATTTAAAAGAATTACGCTTTGAACAAGCTCATTTAGAGCTGATGCATAATGAAAATCTCTCTGTCACTGACGTTGCATTTAAGTGGGGATTTACTCACTTAGGTCGTTTTTCTCAAGAGTACAAACGCCGTTATGGTGAATTACCTTCTTCTACCCGCCGTTCTGGTCAAAGTGAAGGCTTAATTACTTCAATTTTTTCGTAAACTAAAAATAGTTAAAGCCTTTTATATCAATAAATATAAAAGGCTTTTTTTATGACTTAGAAATGATGAACATAACGAACTTGTAATCGTGTTCCTTCTGGTCGGTTTTCAGCATCTTGCTCAAAATAAGCATTTGCAACCAAATGATCATTTTTAGAAAAACTATACATCGCACCCGGACCAATCGCCCAGACTTGCTCACGTCTACCTTTGACTTTTTCACCATCGACTTCGGTATCAGTGACTTGTTTTAGCCAATAGCCATTTAGTCCTAAGCGAAACTGTTCAGTAATGGCATAGTCTGTTGCGAAGTTTGCATGAATTGCTTGCCCAGCTTGCATATCATTAGCTCCAGCAAAAGCATAGCTTGGGTCATTATTCTTAAAGTTATAGAGATAATGGATACGTGTGGATGCAGTCCATTTAGGATTAAACCAATACGTTGCAGCCCAATAAGGATCAAATGAAACAGCGTTATTACTGGGGTTAATATCTTTTTGCCGATCATATTCGCCCGTAGGTAAATTCACCTGAAACTCAAAACGATGTACAAACTTCGGCCCTTGTGCACCCATGACTGGATCGAACTGAATAAAAGGTCCAATCATAATGTCCCCAAAGCCACTTTGGGCTTTAATAGCAGCATTATTCAATCCATCATCCATGTCCATTTTGCTGACAAAAGGAATTAAAAAATTCATACCTAGGCTGGCTTTATCCTTTACTCGGACATTCGATAAATAACTAATCTGTTCAACCAGTACTTGATAATTTAAATCTGTTTTAGGTAAACCTAATTTTTGTCCATTGGCATCGACCAGTTTATTACTATCGTAATTTTGAAAGTAAGTTTGAGCATACCAGCCAGGCCCTGCGGGTAAACCGCCATCAAGAAAGCTGGTCATACCTAAGTTTACGGTCGGTAAATCATAGGCATGAGAAACTAATGGCAAACCCAACAATGTCCCTGCTAAAAAGCCATGCTTAATTAAAGTGCTTTTCATCTTCTTATTTCCTATAAAAAAATCACGACCGGATTGATCGTGATTGTGGTGAATTAATGTGCTAATTCTGGATGCTCTGCGGCAATCCGATACTTTCCTGCGTGGAATACCAATGGTTCACCTTGGCGTTGTTGGTATTGTTCAATCTGACCAATAAAAATCAGGTGATCGCCGCCTTCATACTGATTTACATTGCGGCAAACCAAGGTTGCGAGTGCATCGGATAAAATTGGAATGCCTGCATTGCATTGCTGATGGGCAATGCCTGCAAATTTGTCTTCGGCACCTCGAGCGAAATGTCCAGAAAGCTGATGATGCTCCTGTGCCAACATGTGAATGGCAAAATATTCAGCCTCTACAAAATCAGACAAACTTGGCGCTGTTTTTGAAAGACTCCACAAAATTAATGGCGGATCTAAAGACAGTGATGAAAAGGAATTGGCTGTCATTCCTATTTTTCGACCATCTTTACCACGAGTTGTAATCACGGTAACGCCAGTTGCAAACTGTCCAAGCAAATTACGGATTTCTCTTGGGTTTTCTGCATTAATTGCTTGTAAAGCTAAAGTTTCAATTGTGTCCATTTTCATATCTCCCTTTGCTGTTTTGCCCTTAAGCCACTTTTGCTGCGGTTTTTGAGGCCATGAATGCTTGAGCCTGATTTGCATCAAACCACCAAGGAGCAAAGGCACGAGGGTCATCAAAGTTATTGGCCATAATTGAAGCAATGCTTTGGTTTTGGCTTGCGGCTGCTAATAGCTCAACAACATGGGGTTGCGGTGGTACTAACAGACTATTGGTCCAAGCCACCACTTTTTCTGCATAAGCCCAATAACGTTCAAAAGTTTGAACCATCCATTGTTCGCTAAAGTTTTGATTATCATTAGCTAAAATTGCATCGAAATAGATTTTGCTACACTTAGCAGCGTTGTTTGAGCCTTGACCAGTAATCGGGTCATTCACCACCAAGGCATCTGCCATACCAAAAATTTTCTTGCCAGAAGGTAAGGTTAAAACGGGTTTACGTACTGTCGGCGGAAAACGTCCTGCTAAATATCCACCAGCATCGGTTAACTCAACATTCGCGCAGCGTTCATATTCCCAAGGCACAAATTTCTTGAGTAAGTCCAAACTGCATTGCAGATGCTGTTCTGGTGTTTTGACATCTTGCCAACAGTCCATTGGCCCATTTGGGATACCTTCAAACACCATAATGTCGCAAGGACCATTAACGGTAAGTGCTGGAAATGAAAAGTATTCGCCCACTTCTGGAATAATATTAAAAGTCACACGAGAGTATGGTGAAATTGGCTTCATGTTTTTGACATAGGTCAATGCCAAAGCGCGCTGTGGCTTATCAAAAACGCTACGTGCATCATCACGCTCAAACTGTTTAACGACTTCACCTTTACCAGCCGCGAGTAATACAAGTTCGTAGTCGTTTGCGAGTTGTTCTAATTCCTCTATACCTACATCCTGAATTATCAATCGGCCACCACGGCGTTCAAATTCTTCCATCCAATATGGCATTTTGACGCGTTGATCGACCGATTGAGCGTAGCGTTCAAGACGAGCACTCCATTCAAATGCTTTACCACCATTTTCAGGATTAACTAAAGCCAGCCCGATACCTTCTACCGCTGGACATTGTTCTTCCCAAAAATTTAGTCCCAATTCACGTTCAGTTTGTAAAGCGGTATGAAACATACACTGGCTTGACATGACTTTACCTTGACGGATTTCATCGGCAGTTCGGTTGGTGATCATAGTTACGTCATAGCCTGTATCTAATAAGCCTAAACCCAGCTGTAAACCTGACTGTCCTGCTCCAACAATTGCAATACGGCGCATAATATTCTCCATAATTTTCTAAATGTGCTTTTAAAACGCTGTGCTATTCGGCTAAACGTGGAATAGCGGGCTGTGATCCTTCAGGGCCCATTACTGAATAGCCACCGTCGACTGCGTAATCTGCTCCGGTGACAAAACTCGCAGCGGGTGACAATAAAAACAAAACAACATTGGCGACTTCTTCGGGATGACCCAATCGGCCTAGCAAGTGATAATCGGCTGCCACGCTATCTGCCTTTTCACGGTTATTACCACTGACTTCTGCAATGACACGAGACCATGTCCAACCCGGTGAAACGGAGTTGACGCGAATACCATCGGTAGAAAAATCCATTGCCATGCTTTGTGTAAGTTGACGTATGGCGGCTTTAGACACTGGATATAACCAGCGCCCTGTTTGTGCCACTTTGGCCGAGATTGAAGTAAAATTAACGATTGAACCTTGCTGCTTTTTTAGGTCATGGTATAAAGCACGGCTCAGCTCAACTGTAGAGACCAAATTAATATCAAGTGCTTGTAACCAGTCCTGACGTGAGGATTTAAAACCATCATCTAAGTAGGTACATGCCAGATTGACCAAGTAACTCACTTCACCTAAATGTTGGTGAATATCCGCCACGGCTTGTTGAATAGCCGCATCGCTGGTTAAATCGGTTTGAATAAACATCACGTCATGGTTAAAGCTTTCTGCAATTGCCTTGCCTTTGTCATCAATATCTAAGATAGCGACATGAGCACCTGCACTGACCAAAGCTTGTACAACAGCTTTACCAATCAGTGTTGCGCCGCCGCTTACCACAGCGACTTTTCCTTTTAAATCTATATTCATTGCAGATACTCCTTAATTGACTGGCTTGCCTTCACTACTTGACCAAGATGGCATCAACGTATTTGAAGGAAGATCTTCATCAAGAAGTTTTCGTGCGGTCTCGACACCTGCAACAGGCAAACCTGTTGGGTCTAATAAACCAATTTGAACCAGTACAGACGCTTGGTCCCAGTAAATATGCTCATGGCACAGCTTTGAACCTCTGAACTGAATTACACCCAACATTGGAATTTCAACGTATTTACCAGTCGGTTTTACCCCCGGTAATAACCAGTCAATTTCAGCATCGTGGGTAAAGCTCATAATGAACTCATCTACCACTTGCGTTGAGCCAACCGTACGAGAGATCGAAGTGATCTTCATATCTTTTGGATTTTGATGAACAAAGTGATATTGATAAAAACGGGCAAGCTGGCTTTGACCTACACCACCAGTTAAGGTTGGAATATGGTTGACATACGGTTCTGCGACCATTGTTGCCATGGTTGCTGGCACGTCACGCGTATCGAATTCATGACGAATATGCTCTTCCCATAAAGCAACTAAGTCATATTTCGGTCCAATCGTGTCATGTAGAGCGGTTACTGTACGCTCGTGGGCAAAACGTGCTGAAGGTTTGTGATAATGATCGCTTTTTGGGCGTGCAAAAGCATGATCAACACCTTCGTAAACATAGGCTTGTACGTTTGAATATTGGTTGGCTGCATTCACAATCGCTTGCCTCGCATCTGGCGGTGTAAATTGATCCAGCTCTGCAATATGTAAAACCAAACGCCCTTTTACGTTGGCTAACTCATCTAACGCTTTTTCAATGCCTACACCGTAATAACCTACGGCACATGCCACGTTAGGAAGTCGGCAGCCTGCCAGATAAGCAAGCTTTCCACCCAAACAGTACCCCACCACACCAAGTCCTATAGAGGTGTCACATTCTGGTCGTGTCTTTAAAAAAGCTAAGCTGTCCTGAATGTCTTCAACCCCAAGATTTTCATCATATTGCTGATAAAGCTCGAAAGCCTTTTGAAAATCTTCTGGTGTATAACCCAGTTCAATATTAGGTGCTACACGCCAAAATAAATCAGGAACTAAAACGGTATAGCCTTCTTCTGCAAGAAATTCTGCTTTTTCTCGCATGGCTGCATTCACCCCAAAGATTTCCTGACAAAGCACCACACCGGGTCCTTTTCCTGTTTCTGGCGTCACTAGATATGCACTGAACTGCTTTCCAGATGCTGTTTTAATTTGAATGGTTTGACCAGCCATAGTGTCAACTCCTGACATTGTTATGGCTTTATCTTCTATCCGAAATTTTTTTTAGACTGTCCAAAAGCTGCAAGCACTATCCAATCTCTGCGCAATTATCAAAACCCATCAAACTGGATAAAAACTAAAAAAAACAATAAACACCTATATTTCAAAAGCTTAAATTAAAAAATTAAATTAATACTTTTTATCTCATTTGGAAAAAATGGATGAAGATTAGGACTTATTGGATAGTGACGATTGGCTAAAAATAGTTCAATCAAGTCATGTAATTCGTTTGATTACATAAAAAAAGCACAGTCATTTTCTAAATTAAGGCGTTTATTTATGCATCGACCATGGCCAATTTATGGACAACAAAAAACGTTAATGCTGATCAATATTTTATGTTGCAGTGCATTTTCTACTCAGGCTTATTCAGCGGATGAAGAATGGAAATTTACATCAAAAAATGCATATATAGACAGAAACTATGATAATCCAGATGTAAAAGATACAGGTAGCTGGTCACAATCAGTTTCTCTATTTTACAGCTCAAATATGCATGATACGCCGTTAGAAATTGGAGGAACCCCAATTCAAATTGGCGCAAATGCTTCAGCACAGTATGCGGTTCGTTTAAGCCAAGATAAACATGTTGCAGATACGGTGTTACCTTTCGATAAAGCGACGCAGTCACAAGCACCTGATTACCTAAAATATGGCGCGACCTTAAAGTTAGGCTATAACAAGACGCTACTCAGCATTGGTGAATTATGGCTGGATTTACCCGTAACCACTGTAGATGCAAGTCGACAACTCCTGACATCTTATTGGGGAACTAACCTTAAGAGCCAGCTAAACGATAAGCTTTTTGCAGAAATTGGCCGTATTGAAAAAGTATCACCGCGAAATGAAGAAGATTTCTATCGATTTTCTTTTACTTCAAAAGGTGTGACTGGCTACTCCGACGGACTTAACTACATAGATCTACGCTATCAATTTACGCCTACATTGAAGGGTGAATATTACTTTGGGAATATGGAGGATTTATATAACAAACACTATGTCGGCATTGACCATATATGGAAAAATTCTAATTTTTCAGTTAATTCAAAGTTCAAATATTTCAATGCCAAAGATAATGGAAATCTTTTTGACATCGATGCACAAAATGTAGGGTTACTAGAAACGCTTAAAGTAAAAAATCATAGCTTTGGTTTAGGTTATCAGCAAATTATTGGTGAGTCTGCTTACCCGTTACCAGATGGTTTCTTGCCTGAAACTTATTTCATTAACTGGAACACCACTGGTTTTTTCAAACAAGATGAAAAGTCTTACCACTTCATTTATGGCTATGACTTTAAAGATTACGTGCCGGGTTTAAATACGACTTTCAAATATGTATATGGTGATCACTTTAAAACAGCAGATGGCTTAAAAAATAAAGAAAGTGAAGCAAACGTTATTGTCAATTATGCCCTTCAACAGCCATTCCTCAAAGGTTTAGCTCTTCAGTACATCTTCATCAATTACGACGTTAAGCATGGGAACGATTTCTCTGAAAACCGTTTCTTCGTCAATTACAGCAAAAAATTTTAATGAATAAGGAATATATATGAAAACGATAGATGCAAACACGATTATCAACCGTGAGAAACTGTCTCCGCTACAGTGGATGGTTTTTATCCTAGGCTTTTTCGTCTTTTTCTGTGATGGTCTAGACACCGGAATTATTGGTTTTATTGCTCCTGCATTATTAGATGATTGGGGTATTACCAAGCCTCAACTCGCTCCGGTTTTAAGTGCTGCCTTAGTCGGCATGTCAATCGGTGCAATCATTTCGGGGCCTTTGTCCGATAAATTTGGACGTAAAGGCGTCATTGTTTTTACAAGTCTTTTATTTTCCATATTTACGATTTTGTGTGGCTTTGCCAATTCAACCCAAGACTTAATGATTTATCGCTTTATTACAGGTGTTGGTTTAGGTGCAGCCATGCCAAACATCAGTACGATTGTCTCTGAATATATGCCTGTAAAACGTAAAGCATTCCTTACAGGCCTTGCTGGCTGTGGATTTATGCTGGGTATTTCTTGTGGTGGTGTCCTTTCAGCTTATCTATTAGAAAACTATGGCTGGGCCAAAGTAATTATTATCGGCGGAAGCATTCCGCTCATTTTAGTAGTTGCTTTATTGCTTAAATTACCTGAATCAACGCAATACTTAATTACACGTCATCAACAAGACAAAGCTCAGCGTATTTTAGAGAACATTCAAGGACATTCCTTCCAAGAGCCGGTAAAACTTGTTTTAACTCAAGCAGAAAATGCCTCTGATGAAAATCCAGTTAAAGTGGTTTTAGGTAAATACCTGTGGGGTTCAAGCATGCTTTGGCTCTGCTGCTTTACCAGTCTATTGGTGTTTTATCTTTTAACAAGCTGGATGCCAACGATTTTAAAAACAGCAGGTTTTAGTACTCAACAGTTTAGTTTAATTGCAGCGATTTTCCCTTTTGGTGGTGTGATTGGTGCAACCATTATGGGATGGTACATGGATAAACTAAACCCAACTACAGTGATTAAATATTCATATCTCATCGCTTTTGCTCTATTCATTGTTGCAGGTCTGGTGAGCACAAATATTTTCTTGTTAGGTCTTACTATTTTCTTAATTGGTGCATTACTCGCAGGTGCTCAGTCTTCATTACTGCCACTTGCAGCTATGTTCTATCCTGCAGTGTGCCGCGCGGTTGGTGTTTCATGGATGCATGGTATTGGTCGTATCGGTGCAATTTTAGGTGCTTTCTTTGGCTCTCTTATTTTTACTTTCAACCTAAGCTTAAGTGGTATTTTCTTTATTCTTGCACTACCAACCTTCATTTCATTTATCGCACTTAGTCTGAAAGTGATTTATGAGAAATCTAAAAACAAACAAGTATTAAAACTTGAAGAAAGTTTATAAATATTAATCAATAAATAAAAAACTGATTTAAATAATTAAATCAGTTTTTTAATGGAAAAATTAAATATTAAAAAATTTTGCCTTTAGTCTCACTTGGATTTTCTCCAAATTCTTCACGATATTCTTGAGAAAAACGACTTAAATGGTTAAAACCCCAGTCATAAGCAAGCTTTGAAATAGAAACCTTTCTATCTGCTCCTGTGGTGCTCAAGATTTTATAAATTTGTTGGAGACGATATTTTTTTAAATACGACATAGGGCTTGTACCGTAGTATTGTTGAAATTCGTCATACAATTTTGATTTTGAAACTCCAGCCAGACGCTGCAAATCTTCTGCACAGATCTCTTCGTGCGCATGTTCAATAATAAAATTACGAACCTTACGAATATAAGCTGGCTCATCCTGATGTGAGAGTAACTTTAAGGCTTCAGAGTAGTTATTTTCTTGAGACAACAATAACGCTTTAATTACAAAATTTTCATAGTCTTCAGATAGCATTTGCAAACCATAAAAATTGCTATATTGCGATTTTAACTGTACAAAATTTTGAATGTTCTTCCACCATGCACCAATAAGTTGCTCAGAGTCTAAGTGCATTTCAGGGTTAAAAATAATGGGAGCTTCTATGGGTTTATTGAGTAGATCTGCAAGAACAATCTGCATACTCCGTTCAGGAATAACCACCTGAAATTTTCTGCAATCTTTATCGATAATCAAATCTTGGTGATCGTTATTAGAAACAATAAGGCCTCTATTTTCATCAGATTGATAATGAGCACCACGAATGTTGAGAGCTTGTCGACCTTGTATCGGCAAACTAATGCTATACGCTTTTAAATTTGAGATGTTAATAGCAACGTTTGCACCATAACTGATTGTACCGATTGCCATTTTTTTATTAGGCAAACGCATTCCGTCATAGTGAAAATCGAGAGTATCTTTGTAAATTGTATCTAGACGGTGTTCACCACAAATTGTGGACATCAGATTTTGCGCAAATTCAGCTTTGCGTGAATAATGATTGAGTTCCATCTGTTGGCTGAGTGATATCATATCCTTTTCACCTAGCTAAATAACTTATTGCTTAAAAAGCAACTTGTATGCCAATTAATATCCTTTAATTGACGAATTTTCCTGAAAATACCGAATCAAGAAAGAGAGTAAAGATTACTTTCTCATACTCTATTAAATTTTAAAAATGGAAATAAGTTAAATACCTTTAAAGTATAATTTTATACCTTAATGAACTTATTTTATTAGATTTTTTATAAACAAATAGAGTAGATATAAATCATTATTTTGAACAGCAGACTATCATAAATTTTTAACGAATAAAAAAACCGCCTATTTAAAATAAGCGGCTTTTAAAATACTTAAATTATTGTGCTGTGTAGCCACCATCCATAACGACAGCTTGGCCTGTTACTCCACCAGCTTTGCTACTCGCAAGGAAAATCGCATAGTCAGCAATTTCTTCAACAGATAACAAACGCTTTTGAGGAACCATTGCCAAAATTACGTCTTCAAGTGCGCTGTCTAAACTTACATTACGCGTTTTAGCCAAATCTGCAATTTGCCCACGAACCAATGGCGTATCTACATAACCGGGGCATAAAGCATTTACTGTAATACCATCACGCGCGCATTCCAATGCTGCAACTTTTGTTAGACCAATCACGCCGTGTTTAGCACTGTTATAACCAGCCTTTCCAGCAAAACCAATCAAGCCATTAATTGAAGCCATATTAATAATACGTCCATATTTTTGAGCTTTCATGATTGGTAAAACATGTTTAATACCAATAAATGCCCCTGTTAACATGACCTGAACTAACTTTTGAAAAACAGCCGTTGGAAACTCTTCAATAGGTGCAACATGTTGGAAACCAGCATTATTAATTAAGATATCAACCGTGCCAAAGGTCTTTTGAGTAAGCTCAATTGCTTGTTTATAAGCGTCTTCATCGGTCACATCACATGGTGCAGATAATGCTTCAAGGCCTTGCTCTTTAAGTGAATTCGCCGTTTCTTGGCACTTTTCGGCATTCATATCAGAAATAACAACTTTGGCACCTTCTTGAGCAAATTTCTTAGCAATCTCTAGACCGATACCACTTGCAGAACCTGTAATAAAAGCAACTTTACCGTCTAAAAGTTTAGTCATCTATTTACTCCTTAATACTTATAACGTGCTGATTTAAACAATACCCGTTACGGTAAAGACCGTAATCACTACAAATACTGCTAATGTTTTAATTACCGTAACTGCAAAAATATCTTTATACGATTGTTTATGGGTTAAACCTGTAACAGCGAGTAAAGTAATTACAGCACCATTATGCGGTAAGGTATCCATACCACCTGAGGCCATTGCAACCACACGGTGCATGACTTCTGGTGGAATACCTGCAGCTAAAATTGCGGCGTTATAATGTTCAGCCATCGCACTTAAAGCGATACTCATACCACCAGAAGCTGAACCGGTAATACCTGCTAAAACGGTTGTCGTCACCGCCCCATTTACTAAAGGATTTGTGAAGGTACTGCTCATTGCATGACTAATCATGGCAAAGCCCGGTAATGACGCAATAATTGCACCAAAGCCATACTCAGAAGCCGTATTCATCACTGCTAAAAGTGAGCCACCAATACTGGCATTAATGCCTTCTTTAAAGTTCGTCACTACACGTTGGTAATCAAACAAAATTGCAGTAATAATCCCGACAATGAGCGCAAGACCAACCGCCCAGATCGCACCAGTTTTTGCAACATCTACGGTGTAATCAGCAAGACCAACTGAGGCAAAATCAAAGCCATTTGGATACCACTCTTTGATTGCTTTAGACAAATATTTGTTCATTACTGCAACAAGAATGAGCGGTACAAATGCTAGAAACTGACGAGCCTTACTTCCATTATTTTGTAGAGCCATATCAGCTTCAATTTCTTGAGACTGCATATTGTCTATACCAAAACCAGAGAATCCTTCCCCAGCTTTTGCAGCAGCACGGCGACGCCATTCTAAGTAGCTTAAACCCATGCATAAAACAAAAATAGCACCAATAATTCCTAGAAATGGTGCGGCATAAATATTGGTACCAAAGAAAGTGGTTGGAATTACGTTTTGGATTTGTGGAGTACCCGGCAATGCATCCATGGTGAATGTAAATGCACCAAGCGCGATAGTTCCCGGAATTAAACGTTTTGGAATATTAGCTTGTCTGAATAACTGATTGGCAAAAGGATAAATGGCAAATACAGCAACAAATAAACTTACACCACTGTAGGTTAAAATTGCACCTAATAGTACAACGGTTAAAATTGCTTTTTTTGCTCCAATCCATCTCACAATGGTTCGAGCAATAGACTCAGCAATTCCTGACATTTCAACAACTTTACCGAAAATTGCCCCGAGCAAAAACACAAGAAAGTAATCTTTAATAAAGTTCACCATTTTGGGCATAAAGACACCCGAATAAAACGGTAAAACATTGGCTGGGTTAATGAGTAAAACTGCAAGTAAGGCACAAATTGGTGCCATGAGAATGACTGAAAAGCCCTTGTAAGCTGTATACATCAACAGCCCAAGCGAAAGTAGAATGACAAATAGTTCCCACATATATTCCTTCTCCCTAAAGAATAAATACTAGGTTCAATAAAATTACCAAAAGATATTTAGGTTATCCCAAACCTATAATGATAAAAATCACAATATCCATGTGTGGTAATAGGTAAATGAGCTTAAAAATAAAATATCACTAAAATATTTAAAAACAATGTAATTTATTTAAAATTAAAAATATCAATAAAATACAATTACTTATATTGCATATTTGGTAAAATTCAACTATTTAAAAATTATTATTATTTTGTAAAACTTATTAATTATTGAGTAAATTAAATCAATACCTCTATATTATTTAATTAAGCCAATTGAATAATATATTTTTTAAATTAGTTTAATTACATCATTAACTTAATAAATATTAAGGAGGTTAATTTCTCATTACTAAATAAATTCCATCCCTTATATTAAAAATTAAGCAGAATTTTTTTACTCTAATAATCATGTTTTTTATGAATAGATTAGGGTCTAATCATGGCAAAGGCGTTAAAATATAAAACTTTAATTACTGCGATCAATCTACGAGTCCAATAAAGATGAAGAAAAAGATGTTGTTTATAGGAAGTATATTGTTGACTTCTTTATCTACCTCAGCTGCACCATTAAAGTTACCCGATGACTGGACTCAAAATACTCAGCCATTTCAAATTACTGAAAATATATACTATGTGGGTACTCACGGTCTTGCAGCTTATTTGTTAGCTTCTGGTCATCAAGCTTTATTGATAGATACGGGCCTTCCAGAAAATACAGAGCAAATAGAACAGAACATTAAACAATTAGGTTTTAAGTTATCAGATGTAAAAATTATGGTTACGAGCCATGCTCATTGGGACCATGTAGGTGCACTTGCACGCATTAAACAAGATACTGGTGCTAAATTAATTGCAATGCAGCAGGATGTTAAGGCTTTAGAAATAGGAAAACCTATAGGTGAAAACACCTTCCAAACTATTCCTTTTACTCCAGTTAAAGTTGATAAAGTCATTCACGATGGAGAAGTAGTTAAACTAGGTAAATTTAAACTTAAAGCCACGCTTACTCCTGGACATACCCCAGGTTGTACAACTTGGTCAACTGAAGTTAAATCTAACGGTAAGAACCTAAATGTTGTTTTCCCTTGCAGTCTCTCTGTTGCTGGCAATGTTTTACAAAATAATCATCAGTATCCAAATATTGTTGCAGATTATCGTAAGAGTTTTGAGCGTTTGAAAAACATGAAGGCAGATATTGTGCTTACTAGCCATCCAGAAGTTGCAGATATCTTGGGCAATAAGGCGCGTAAAGACGCTGGACAAACCAATGCATTTATTCAACCAGAAAAACTTTCTAGTATTGTAAAAGATGCGGAAATGGCGTTTGAAAAATCACTAGTTAGTAGTCATCCATAAACATTAAGTTGTCATATTTATATGTGATAAAAATTTAAAAGCCCTGATGATGCAGGGCTTTTTTAGAAGCTGTAATATAATCGCCCTTTACTATTTTCTTTTTCGAGTTATATCTAATCAAAATTATAATATTGATTAAACTTGATATTGATCCGCTTTCAAATTGGGTTGATCTACAAGTAACTCAATAAAAGATGGGATTGAATTAGTATTAAGTAAATACGGATTAAATTCATCAACATGATGATGAAAAAAGAAATCTTTAATTTTTGTATTGATAGGAGCAAATTTCATACTCCAATGTTTAAATAACCGTTGTTCAGATGGTTCCAAAAAGATGATTTCGCAGTTTTGATGCCTCGAATCTTTCAAAATTGATTTATAGAACAGCGCCTCAACTTGTTCTTTCTCACCTTCTAAGTATTGTAAGAAGTACCCATTACCATAGTAAAGCACACCAGTAATGTCATTTTTAGAATTAAATTTGACAGCTTCTGTAAGAATATCAATTAAATCTTGTTTTATTTGACTATGTTCACTATTGGTTTTACTTGCATACATAAAGCCTATTAAACTCATAGCGATAACTCGAAGATAAATGTCAATGGTGCATTCTGACACTTACATACTATCCTTACAATGCAGCCTACTTAAAACCTTGTATTTCAAAAGTAAAGATTATTATCATTTTGAAAATGACAAACTTTAACAAGCAGAAATCTTTTGTAAATGAATGCCAACTTAATCAACTAAACAGATACTTTTAATTTTAGTAAAATTAAAACTGTCTTTAATTTGTGGATGTCTAATGGAGAACCATGAAATCACTCTTCAAGACGAACATCATAAACAATTTAAGATTGTCAAAGTTCAAGATGTTCGTTTTGATAGTAATACACTGACTCATAGTTACCAATGGTTATGGGTATTTGATCATAGTTCAGAGTTTTTCCCATTTGAACTATGGGATCAACTTGACAATGCGACCGTTCATCAAAAAATAAGAATGAATAATCAGGTCTTTAAGATTATCAAGATTCTGACAAAGAAAACCAAACTACGGTATTCCTGAGTAAACATTTTTCTATTATGTTTTAGATAAAATTACTAATTTATTCATTTGCGGTACGTAACCATGGCGTAACTGTTAACCCAGTGAGTACTCCTTCAGGACTTAAAAAGCGAGTAACTGACTGCCCCCATGGTTCTAAACGATTATTTACCAGTAGTTGATATCCTTTAGAAATCATATGAGCTGAAGCTTGATTAATATCCTCAACTTCAAACTCAATCCAACTTTGAGGAACAGTAAACTCTTCAGGCCATTCTTTTCGACCAAAGCAGGACTCTGCTGCTTGATGTAATGGCCACAGTGCAAAGTGTTTTACACCGCCAAGCTCCCCATCTTCTGTACTCATATAAGATTCATTGCCTTCCATCGCTTTTATTGGAAGGTTTAATGTGTCTTGATAGAGTGTTTTACTCTCTTCATTAACTCTTGTAATTGGTCCAAATCCAGCAACAAAAAGTACTTTGATAGGAGACATTTTTAATAACTCATTTTTATAAAGTAATAGATTCTTTTATACTTGAAATAATTCATTTTTTAAACATTAATTATTTTCTTGCTAATTTATGCCTAAATATTTTAAGGATCCTCTTATCACTATCATCACGTCAATCATGCATAATTTATTTTCTGAGTTTTTAAAAATAATTATTACTATTTCTTTTAGAAGAAATTTTAGAAAAAAATGCCCAGAGAATGTTTAAATATGCTGACAAAAAAACCTCGCCAATGCGAGGCTTAAATGTTCTAAAATTTATTTACCCAGAAGCTTCTCAACATTCTTTTCAATTAATTTTTTACTTTGATTATTCATTAAATAAAAGTAAAAAATTAATCCAAAAAATACTGCTGCATAAAGAATAATCGCCCATATGTACTTCAATATATTTTCAAATAACATATGATTCATCATGTCTACATCAATATTAATTCCAAAATTATGTACATATCGACTTAAGAACAAGGTAATACAATAAATTAAGATAGGAACTGCAAGAACTCCTGTCCAGATGTTAATTTTGTTTTTCTTAACTTCGAGTTTCTCAAAGTTATCCTCACCAAAATATTTTTCAATCTCAATAACTTGTTTGTTTAAATCATCTTTTAAAGAGATAGGTAATCTCCTATCTTTAATATGATATTGAACGTCTTTTAATATTTCCGCATTTTCCAGAGATTCACCTAAAATTCTTAAATTTCCCATAAACAACCATAATGCAATCAGTAAAAAACAGGGATTTTAGTAGAAATTCTATATGAGAAATTGCTTTTTAACATAAAAGTAATAAATTAATTTGAATAAAAAATCCACAAGATACTTTAACTTTTCTAAACACTTTCCTGTTTCCAATAGTTTTAATAAGATCAATTTTTATGAAGAACATGGATTAAATTAAAGTACTAAAAGAGAGTCTTTTTGCTACTTGTTTTAAGATTAACTCTAATATTACCGATAGAGAAAATTTTATTTATACAAGCTTTCTCTAAAAATATTCTGTAGATAACGGACTGGAGTTATTAGCCGAATATTTATTCGTGATACAGGAATGGAGATTATTAAGAGCAATAGAAATACTATCTTAAGGTATACAAATAAGTGAGGTGGCGCAACAACTGGAGTTTATCAGTGATAGTGCATTTATCGTTTTTTCCGTCAACATACAGGTACTACTCGTTCGCAAGCCCGTGTATTTATCTTGAATTCTTTCATGTAATTGGCATATTTATATTTTTCTAATAATAGAGATGGGTTTTATAAGACAACTTACTAAAGTAGCTAGTATTTTTAATAGCTATTGCTTGTTCTATATTAAGTAAGAATTTGATCATTCTTTTTCTTAATTTTTGTCAAAAAACATCATATTAGGCAAATTTTCGTATAAATTACCCTTCAAGGTAAGTTGAGTAATCTAAAGGTAAGAAATGACGCTTAAACAACTAAAAGCTTTTTTAGCTCTTGCACGTACCCTCAACTATGCCAATGCTTCTTTAGAGCTACATCTAAGCCAATCTGCTTTAAGCCTCACCATCAAAAGTTTAGAAGAAGAATTAGGCGGTAAACTCTTTAACCGTAATACACGCCGTGTTGAGCTTACACAGGAAGGTAAATCTCTTATTCCCTATGCGAAAAAGTTACTCGCCAATTGGGATGAGATGGAAAATGATGTTAAACAACGCTTTAAACTTAATCGGGGAACTTTAAGTATTGCATCTATGCCTTTTGTGACTCATGCAATTTTACCTGAAGTCATTCACCAGTTTTTAGCTGTTCACCCCAATCTTAATTTTTCAATTCACGATATTCCAAATGAGACCATTATAGAAAAAGTACAGGATGGTATTTTTGAGCTTGGTATTTGTTTTGAACCAGATCTCACAGAAGGCTTAGAATTTAAGCCCCTATTTGAAGAAGATTTCTTAGCTCTATTGCCAAAGACTCATCCCCTTGCTCAATCATCTTCTATTACATGGCATGAGCTTTGTTCAAATCCATTCGTGACCTTACAAAAACCTTCAATTGTTCGTTATTTAGTTGAGCAAAATTGTTTGCGAAATAATATAACGCTCGATTTAAAAGTGGAATGTCATCAAATTTCATCACTTTCAAGTTTTGTGGCTTACGGTATAGGAGTAAGTGCAATTCCAAGACACTTCGCAAAACACATTGATAAAGAACATAACGTGTTGATTGAGTTAAAGGATGAATCTATCCATAAGACTGTGGGAATTGTTTATAAGAAGAACTTCGAGATTTCAAATATTTCTACTCAATTTATCGAGGCTTTGGTTCAATATAAATTTTAAAAAATTAAAGACTGTCTTTTAAGATAAATTAAGCACACGTTTAAGATAAACTTATTAATTATTATAATTTTCAGTAGCTTGCGATTATTTTTTAACAATTTTTGCTCAGTGTAAAACTGATATTTTGTTATAAATTTGATACCATTCATTGATTATACTTATTAATCCTTTAAAAAAATTAACTTCTATAACGCAAAATGTGATGCTAAAACTAAATTACTAAGGGATATAGGAAAACAACAGAATGAATAAAGTTTATGCCAATGCAGAGGCAGCACTGAAAGATGTTATTGCAGATAATCAAACACTTGCTGTAGGCGGTTTTGGTTTATGCGGAATTCCTGAAAAACTAATTGTTGCAGTTAAGCAAAGTGGTGTAACTGGTCTAACTTGTATTTCAAATAATGCAGGTGTAGATGATTTTGGTTTAGGTATTTTGCTTAAAACCAAACAAATCAAAAAAATGATTTCTTCTTATGTAGGTGAAAACAAAGAGTTTGAGCGCCAATATTTAAATGGCGAACTTGATGTAGAACTTACACCACAAGGTACTTTAGCTGAAAAGTTACGTGCTGGCGGTGCTGGGATTCCTGCATTTTATACTCAAACTGGCGTGGGTACCCTCATTGCTGAAGGTAAAGAAGAACGTACTTTTCATGGCAAAAACTACATTCTAGAAGAATCTTTAACAGCTGATGTTGCTCTTGTAAAAGCATATAAGGCAGATAAAGCAGGTAATTTAGTGTTCCGTAAAACTGCTCAAAATTTTAACCCTGAATGTGCGATGGCTGGAAAAATTACAATCGCAGAAGTGGAACAAGTGGTTGAAATTGGTGAATTGGATCCGGATGAAATCCATTTGCCGGGTATCTATGTAAACCGTATTGTACTGAATGCATCACCTGAAAAACGTATTGAGCATAAAACTTTAAGCACGGAGGCAGTATAAAATGGCTTGGTCACGTAACGAAATGGCACAACGTGCTGCAAAAGAACTTAAAGACGGTTTTTATGTCAATTTAGGTATTGGCTTACCTACTCTAGTTGCTAACTATATTCCAGAAAATATTAATGTTTGGCTTCAGTCTGAAAATGGTCTATTAGGTATTGGTGAGTTCCCAACAGAAGAAACTGTTGATGCTGATTTAATTAACGCTGGTAAACAAACGGTTACTGCTCGCGCTGGTGCTGCATTTTTCTCAAGCTCTGAATCTTTTGCCATGATCCGTGGTGGTCATGTCAACATTGCAATTTTAGGTGCAATGGAGGTTTCTGAAAATGGTGACTTAGCCAACTGGATGATTCCAGGTAAGAAAGTCAAAGGTATGGGCGGCGCAATGGACTTGGTTGTTGGTGTCCAAAAAGTTGTAGTGCTTATGGAACATTGTGCAAAAGATGGTACACCAAAAATCGTAAAAAACTGTAGTTTACCTTTAACAGGTAAAGGCGTAGTTCATCGAGTCATTACTGACTTGGGTGTAATGGATATTACCCCACAAGGCGTAGAGCTGATTGAACTTGCTAAAGATGTCACGCTTGAACAAATTCAAGCCGCTACAGGTGTCGAGTTTTATAAAACGTTAGTCGCGTAAATTCTAAGATTTAGTTAGCTGTACAAGACTCAAGTTAGAAAGTGAGCTTGAGTCTTAGCCCTTTTAAGCACCGGATGTGCTGTTTATAAATAAGAACGAGAAGGATTTTTCAGCTATGGAAAAACAGCAAGGAATTTTTGAAAGATTTGCTCTTCGGATTAGTGACTGGTCTGAAAAATGGTTTCCTGATTCATATATTTTTGCTTTGCTTGGCGTCATTATTGTGTCTATTGCTGCTTTGAGTATTGGCGCCCCAATCCATGATGTAGCGACTTCATTTGGTAACGGTTTTTGGAGTCTTATTCCATTTACCCTGCAAATGACGATGCTCATTATTGTAGGTTATGTCGTTTCTGTATCTAAGCCCGTCAAATACCTCATCCAAAAAATGGCACGTATTCCAAGCTCTGGTCGCGGTGCCATTGTTTTGGTAGCAACTGTCAGCTTATTAATTTCACTGGTCAATTGGGCTGTTAGTACAATCCTTACAGCGCTTTTAGTGATTGCATTAGCTAAACGTAAAGAGCTGAATATGGATTACCGTGCAGCAGCTGCGGCAGCAATCATTGGTATGGGGGCGACTTGGGCACTAGGAATCAGCTCTTCAGCAGCACAGCTTCAGGCAAATAAAAGTAGCTTACCTGAGTCAATTTACAACCTAACTGGTGTTATTCCATTTACTGAAACGATTTTCCTTTGGCAATCAATTGCGATGACCATTATTTTGGTGATTGTTTCAATCGCCATTGCGTATTGGTCAGCGCCAAAAGGTAATAATGTTAAAACGATTGATAGTTTTGATGTGCAGTTTGAAGAAGACAAGCCACATGAGGAGAAATCTAATCGTCCGGGCGATTGGTTAGAAAACTCGCCTATCTTAACAATTATTGTGGTCGCATTAGGCTTAATCTGGATGTTTTTTGAGTTTTCAAAAAGTAATCCAATTATTGCGATTTCAAGCTTAAATACTTACAACTTTGTTTTTTTAATGCTTGGTCTAGCGTTGCATGGCACGCCTCGAAACTTCTTAAATGCTGTTGCAAAGGCAGTTCCAGCCGTATCAGGAATCTTAATTCAGTTCCCTCTGTATGGAAGTATTGCATTTATTATGACGCAAGCTTTAAACAGTCAGGATTTATCGCTGTCTCATTATGTTGCCGAGTTTTTTGTTTCAATCGCATCAAAAGAAACCTTTGCGATTGTGATGGGAGTTTACTCTGCTGTACTTGGATTCTTTGTACCGTCAGGTGGTGGAAAATGGATTATTGAAGCCCCATATGTTATGCAAGCAGCAAATGATTTAAAGGTTCATTTGGGCTGGTCTGTACAAATTTATAATGCAGCTGAAGCTTTACCAAACTTAATCAATCCATTTTTTATGCTTCCAATGTTAGGCATTTTAAAACTAAAAGCAAAAGATGTGATTGGGTTTACAGTCACTCAGCTCGTTGTGCATTTTCCATTAGTTTTATTCTTGCTGTGGTTCTTTGGTAGAACGCTCAGTTACACCCCTCCAACTTTTTAATTTAGTGGCGCCTTTGGTTTAGGCTAAAGGCAAATTTAGCAAAAACACCAATAAGAGATATTAAGATGAGTTCAATAGTTATAGTTTCAGGTAGCCGTACGGCAATGGGTGGTTTTCAGGGTAGTTTATCTTCTCTAACCGCTCCAGATCTTGGCGCTGCTGTCATCCGTGAATCGATCCAACGTGCAGGTGTTAAACCTGAACAAGTAGATGAAGTTATTTTCGGTTGCGTACTCAGTGCAGGTATTGGTCAAGGCCCTGCTCGCCAAGCTATGCGTAAAGCTGGTGTACCTGATCATGTCGGAGCTGTGACCATAAACAAGCTTTGCGGCTCTGCGATGAAAGCTGTATTAATGGCATCGGATACCTTAAAAGCAGGCAGTGCCAATATTATTGTGGCGGGTGGTATGGAATCTATGACCAATGCACCTTATATTTTACCGAAAGCTCGCGGTGGTTACCGTATGGGTCACGGCGAAATTAAGGACCATATGTTTTTAGATGGCCTTGAAGATGCTGAAACAGGCCGTTTAATGGGTTCTTTTGCTCAAGATATGGCAAACACCAAAGGCTTTACCCGTGAGCAAATGGATAACTTTGCGATTTCTTCACTTAAAAAAGCGCAAACTGCCATTACCGAAGGTTACTTCAAAGAAGAGATTGTTCCTGTTGAAGTAAAAACACGTAAAGGTGTGGAAATTGTTGATCAAGATGAGCAACCATTAAAAGCAAATCTTGAGAAAATTCCAACTCTACGTCCCGCTTTTAGTAAGGACGGTACAATTACAGCTGCAAACTCAAGCTCAATTTCTGATGGTGCTGCTGCATTAGTACTTGCTACTGAAGAATATGCACAGTCTCATGGTTTAAATACTTTAGCAAAAATTGTTGCAACTTCTACTCACTCACAACATCCAAGCGAATTTACAATTGCTCCAATTAGTGCAATTCAAAAAGTGCTTGAGCGTGCTGGTTGGTCAGTTGATGAAGTAGATGCTTGGGAAATTAATGAAGCTTTTGCAATGGTAGCAATGGCACCAATTCATGAGCTAGGAATAGATGAAGCAAAAGTTAACGTACATGGTGGCGCTTGCGCGTTAGGTCATCCAATTGGCGCTACAGGTTCAAGAATTATTCTTTCTCTCATTTATGCATTAAAACGCTTAGGTAAAAAGAAAGGTGTTGCAGCCCTATGTATTGGTGGCGGTGAAGCAACTGCTGTTGCAATTGAAATCTAATTAAAAAATTAAAAGAAGATGTAAGGACTTTCCTTGCATCTTCTTTTTTATAAATAAAATTCTTAAGCTGTTTTAAATAGCTCATAGCAAGTTTGACGGAACCATTTATGACTACTCTTATGGTGGCAAGACATATGCCAATGTTGCTTAACGTCATAAGTTGGAAAATCAAGCGGTGCAGGTAAAATTTGTAAGTTCTCTCTAACCAATAAAACTTGGCTTAAATAATATGGAACAGTGGCAATCGCATCTGTTTCCTGAACAACTAAACCTACACCTAAGTAACTTGGTAAGCGAATTAAAATATTTCGATCCAACCCTTTATTTTGTAGCTCATTTTTAATGTGATAATGCCCAATACCTGCATCAATATCGATATGATATTCGCGCATATAATCTTCTAAAGTAAAGTTATTCGGGTCTAAACGCGGGTGGCTTTTTGAGCTAATCACAACATAGTGTTGACGGAAAAACTTCTGCTGATAAAAACCTTCTTCTAATTGTGGCAAGAAACCTATCGCTAAATCAATTTCACCATTTGCCATTTGATAACTGGTTTCTGGCGTAATTGGTCTAATATTTAAACGAATGAGAGGTGCTTTTTCTTTTAAATAGTTAGTTAACTGAGGCAATAAAACCAAATGTGATACATCAGTCATCGCAATGGTAAACAGCTGATCTGACGTTAACGGATCAAAGTTCACATTAAAGTTATTAATACTTTCAACTTTATCAATAACTTCACTAATTAAAGGGAAAATCTGCTTTGCAAGTTCGGTCGGAATCATTTCATTTCCAACTCGAATAAACAAAGGATCATTAAAATGTTGGCGAATTTTGTTTAGACCGTTACTTACACTCGGCTGTGTTAAACCAATAGCATCTGCAGCCATTGAAACACTTTTGAACCGATAAATATGATAAAAAATATTTAATAATCTACTGTCTAGATCAAACAAAATTGTCTCCGCTTGGACTCAATAATCCAGTGAAATAAGTTCAAAAACAGGTATAAATGATAGAAAGATTCCTATACCCTACTTTTGACTTATTGAAATTTACTCTAAATTAGCAAAGAACTTAGATGAGGGGCAATGCTTTATCATGCCTTTCATCATGAAGACCTAAGCATAATCTACTTATTTGATTAATTTATATATAAATATCGTGTACTTCATCTTGCGAATGAGTATGCGTTATTGTTCTTGCTGGGCTTTAAAACCATTCCATATTTGTTGTACCGATTTATTATCGCTCAAATTATTTTTAAAGATATAAATATCTTGCGCAAGGCAATATTCTTGCTGATCTAAAATAACTAATTTTCCAGCTGCAAGGTCTTCTTCAACGTTAATTTTCGGAATCCATGCAACCCCTAAACCTTGTAAAACCAGTTCTTTTAAGTTAGTTGCATTGTCCGTTTCATATAACGTTTTATAAACAAGTTTACCTTCTATCAGTTGGTCTACCAGTTTTCTTAAGTAAGCATGTTTGCTATAGGCAAGCAGAGCAAAATTACTTTGTATTGTATGTTTAGGGCTATGGTCAGGTTCTGTAGCAGAAACAGGAACAATAACTGTTTCGGCAATTTTAATACCACTTAAAATATCATCTCCAACTTTTCTAATATTGCTTTTATCTGCATAGCAAATCATGAAATCACAGGCGCCTTCTTTTAACAAAGACAGCCCCTCTCCACTATTGGTTGCGACAATTTCAATTTTTAAATCACGAATAAGAGTAGGAAATTTCTTTAAAAATGTTGTTAAAAAACCTGAAGCTAATGAGTGAACAACACAAAAACGAATAGTAGATTCAGTTTCATTTTTAATATTTTTAATGAGTTTTGCGGTCTCCTCGACTTGCTTTTCAATGTTTTTAGACATTACCAACAAAATTCGTCCAATGTCTGTAAATTCGATATTGTTCTTATTGTTTCTAATAATGACTTCAGCACCAATCATTTCTTCAATTTGCTGAATTCTTCGAGTAAAGGCAGATTGGCTAATGAACCTTTTCTCTGCTGCTTTTGAAATTGAGCGTTCACGCTCTAGAGTGAGGAGATCCTCTACCCAGCGAACTTCTAAATTCATCTTATCTATTCCCTTTTATATTTATAATTTTATTAATTGATATTTTTGGGAAGTCGTATGAATAAATGTAGAGATGAATAAAAATGGTAAAACATAGGGAGTACCTGCAAAAATGCGAGAAAAGATTGGACAATGCCAAACTATGAAAATGAAGTATTTAATAATTCTGACATAGAAAACAAGATAAGAGAATAATAGGTTTTGTTTTAACACGTTAAGAGATGAACATAAGTACGATCTAATAAAAAAAATTTTTGAAATCAATGAATAAAAGAACATCAGAAAAATAAATAATTCAGTTCAACCAAATAAGTTTTAGAAATAACTATAGGCTTTTATTTAATCATTTTTTATAAAAAATATAGCTTCAGGAATGAAGTAAAATTTGGATAAAAAAAGTCCGCATCTTGGGGAAGAATGCGGACTATGAACTGTTTCAATAACCCATTGTTAAGTTATTGACTAAATTTTGATACTATTAAATTAGTACACTATTCAACTTTAAGAGCAATCATAAAATCTGATTAAACAACTTTTCCCATTTTTATTTCACCAAGAAATAAGAATCTTTTATTTACTCTTACAATAGCTTATAAAGTAAAAATAAATTTAATGAATAATTACTACAACTTATTTTCAAGTTCTATGTAGTGATAATAATTAATTGTATTTCATACAATATTTATAAAGAGTATAAGGTGAAAATTCAATTCCGACTATTATACTAAAGTATCGATTTGCTTATTTTGAACTTATAAAGTCATCATTCACAATAATGACTTTATGGACAAAGGAGATATTCAAAGCAAACTAATACTCTCCAATCAAGTAGTATAATTTTCTTGAAATTTCAACCATCATATTTGCAGTATATTGACTAATTTCAAATATTTGTTTTTTTTGTGGATTAAATACCATGTTGTCTTTTTCATCGCTAAAAAAAACATAAGTTGTATATTTATCCATGTGATGAACATGCTCTTTTAAGCTTAATTTTTCACCAGAACTAGGGTCATATGCAATAAACTTCATTCTCATGCATTTGTCTCTTACAGCGCTTACATCTCAATAATTTTGAATCAAGAGATTATTTAATAGACAACAATCTCAAGCTATAACTCATCGATACGATGCAGTTGGAATATTTTGCTTTGCTTTTTGAATGGATAGCTCAGCATTTTTTATTGATTGCTCAGCCTCTTTAAGCATGTGTGAACTTTTGGTTTCAGCTTTTTCTTCAGTGCCCCAAAGAAGATAGCAAGCAAAACTTCCCAATATTAATAATCCAGCAGTTACTTTTAACATAAACTTAATAAATCAAAATTTTCTGTATTATATGTATTTTTATGTGAAATGCATCACAATTTTATTAAAATTTATTAAACAAAGCTCATTATTTATTCTTTAAAATTAATATTCACATGAAATTTCAATTAAATTTACTATTTTTAAAAAATAAAATTATGGCCTAACCATATTTAAAACACTCAATTAACGTAATCATTTTTACAATTCTGCACATCAACCATGAATATAATTATTTGAAATAATTAAATATTAATAGAAATTAAGTCTATTGATCTATTCAATTTTTAACTATTCATTTTAGCTTAACTCATTTTTTGATATGCAAAAAATGCATAATTGGTTTAATAAATGCATTAGAAGTGAAGCATTTCGAATTCTAAGATGAATCATCTTTAATGAATCGAAGTTTAATGATGAACGCTGATATTACTACCCGTATTGAGAAGGATCTTATTGGTCATCGAGAAATCAACAATGACCATTATTACGGAGTTCAAACATTACGTGCTTTAGAAAATTTCAACTTAACAAATAGCAAAGTTGGAAATTTTCCTAATTTAATTAAAGCATTAGCTATGGTTAAACTAGCTTGTGCTGAAGCAAACTATAATCTTAAAAACCTAGATCAAACTAAATTCGAAGCAATTGAATACAGCTGTAATCAGCTTATTCGTGGTAATTTCCATGACCAGTTCCCAATCGACATGATGCAAGGCGGTGCTGGTACTTCAACTAATATGAATGCAAATGAAGTATTAGCAAATGTTGCTTTGGAATATATGGGCCATTCTAAAGGGCAATATCAATACTTGCATCCAAATAACGACATTAATATGTCGCAGTCAACAAATGACGTATACCCTACTGCAATCCGTTTAGGTCTGTTATTAAGCTTAGATGAGTTAAATCTTCCTTTTAACAATTTAATTTTAAGTTTTCTTAACAAATCTCAAGAGTTTGCGCACATTTTAAAAATGGGCCGTACTCAATTACAAGACGCTGTACCTATGACTTTAGGTCAAGAGTTTGGTGCATTTGCAGTTACCTTGCAGAAAGATCTTGAGCAAATTAATACGCTTATTCCAAATGTTTTAGCTTATATGAACCTTGGTGGTACAGCAATTGGTACGGGAATTACGACTGAATATAATTACCGTGAACTGGCTATTCAGGCACTTGCAAAAATCTCTGATAAGAAAATTAAGTCAGCGCCAGATTTAATTGAAGCAACTTCAGATATGGGTGACTTTGTTCTTTTATCTGGTTTATTAAAACGTACTGCTACAAAACTTTCAAAAATTGCTAATGACTTGCGTTTACTTTCAAGTGGCCCACGTACTGGTATTAATGAAATTAACTTAGAAGCTCGTCAACCGGGTAGCTCGATCATGCCGGGTAAAGTAAACCCTGTTATTCCTGAAGCGATGAACCTTGCTTGCTTCCAAATTATTGCAAACGATTTGGCTGTAACTTTAGCTGCTGAAGCAGGTCAACTACAGTTAAATGCAATGGAACCACTTATTGCATTCAAACTATTTGAGTCTATGGACTTACTTGGTAGAGCAATGGCAATGTTCCAAAGCAAGTGTATTGATACAATTACGGCGAACCCTGAACATTGTAAAGCTTTAGTTGAAAACTCAATTGGTATTGTGACTGCACTCAACCCATACCTAGGTTATGAAACTACAACTCGTATTGCTAAAACTGCAAACGAAACTGGACAAAGCGTATTGGCTTTAGTTCAAAAAGAAGGTTTATTATCAACTCAAGTGCTTGATGATATCTTGTCGATTAATAATATGGTTAAACCAAAAATGTCGGCTTAATTCCTGAAAATAAAAAAGGAGCTTTTATAAGCTCCTTTTTTATTTGTTCTGTATTTTAAAAACTGAAAGTTGTAGAGAACTGGGCTGTACGTGGATTACCTAAGAATAGATAGTCATCCCCCATAAATGCACCTACATCACGCCAATACTTCTTATTAAATAAGTTATCAATATTGAATCTGAATGTCGTGTCATGCCCAGCAAAATTTGTTTTATAGGCAGCACCAATATTAAAGACGCTATAGTCACCTACTTTTGCCGTGCCCTCTTTATTTGCATATTTACTGCTACTATATTGCATACCACTGAGTAATCTTAATCCTTCAACAGAAGGTACTTTATAAGATAACTGTGCTGTTGCGCGTACCTTTGGTACATTTTGAGTTTGATGACCTTTGTAGCTGTCAGTATCAATATCAACAAGACGAGATTTGGTATAGGTAATACCTGAACTTACATCAAGTGTATCGGTTAAGGCTCCTGTTAAACCTAATTCAATACCTTGATTGTGTTGTTCACCTTGTTCAACAAAATCGAAAGTTCCATCTGCATTTACTTTGCTATATTGATTATCTTGTTTTAAATCAAAAATAGCTGCTGTTACCAAGAAGTTGCGTATTTGTTGCTTAACACCAATTTCATATTGTTCAGAGTTTTTCGGTGATAGAACTTCTAGAGCATTATTAGCAAACCATGGTGCTTCACCACCATCTGATAAACCTTTAGTATATGAAGCATAAAGATTAGTTGTAGTAGTTGGGCTATACATGAGCGCTAATTGTGGCAAGAATTTGTTTAAATCCGTATCACGGCTTTGCTGCCCATCTGAATTATAAGCTTGCTCATCGAGGTGAATAAGTTTCCCACCCAATAAAGTTGACCACTGATCATTAAATTGAACTCGGTCAGATACAGTAAATGCAGTCTGATCACTCTCTAGAGCTTTGTAACGATCGTCTGGAATTTCTGATGATGGACTGTAGTCGACCGTATCTTCATAGATATTGCCTGTTCCTACCGCTACATTCAGTGGTGTATGGTGCTTTAAGGTTTTATATGTACGTTGTAATTCGAAAGCGATTTGATGCTGAATGTTACCAGTGTTGAATTCACCATTTAACCCAGCTGCAAACTGGTTAGTAATACGTGTGTCATCTGGGCTACGGAAATCGTAAATATCATAATTACCTTGTTTATCAAAAGTATTACCTAAACCAGAATATTCACAAATATCGTTATAACATCCCCATGGGAAAGCGCTATTATCATCAATCACAACACGGCTTTGTGATGCGCTTAAGCTACCATTCCATTGATCGTTAAATGCATATTGATACTTTAAACTCGCATTTACACTGTTATTTACAACAGGCTTACTCCAAGACTGGTAACCCAATAAACGGTCTTGGTCTACATTTGTTGGTACTTCTTGCCCATCAAGCAGTTGATAGCCCGGTACAGAGCGTTGACTTTGACGCTGCGCTTCCATATCAAACAGTAATTTAGAGCGATCATTAATTTTCCAGTCTAAAGCAACTGAACCAAACTCACGTTTACCATTTGCGTGATCAACGTTTGGGTGGATACTTTCATGCGCTAAATTAACGCGATAACCAAAATTGTCATTAACAAAGCCGCCTACATCCGTTGCCAGTGTATAGCCG
The DNA here is from genome assembly GCF_000292385.1 of Acinetobacter sp. GG2. NCBI lineage: Bacteria > Pseudomonadati > Pseudomonadota > Gammaproteobacteria > Moraxellales > Moraxellaceae > Acinetobacter > Acinetobacter sp. GG2. The sequence goes on along the minus strand of NZ_ALOW01000040.1, from coordinate 319,440 downwards.
CCTTCTGAATTTGCATCGACCGTAATAGTTTTAATATCGGCAGGTCTTTTGGTCACGTAGTTAACCACACCACCGGGTGTCGACATTCCACTTTGAATCGCAGAAATACCTTTTAAGATTTCAACTTGCTCTTTATTTTCTAAAGCAACATTTTGCTCACCACGTATACTATGACCATTAATGAGATAACTTGAACCTAAATCGAGTGCGAAACCACGAGCGACAAAGTTTGGATAATAGCCAATAGCAGCGTAGCCATCGCCTAGCGATGAATCATTTTTAATAACATCGGTGAGTGTTTTTGCGTGCTGATCTGCTAGACGCTCAGAAGTAATGGTTGTAATGGAGGCAGGAACTTTCTTTACATCGCCAGTTTGAAAACCAGATAGATTAACTTTCTTTGAGGTGTATAGCGCATCACTATTTTGTGTGGCATTCACAGTAATGGTTGGGAGCTGCGAAACCTCCGCTTCATTTGCATAAACTACAGAGCTTATAAGTGCAATAGATGAAGCCAATGCTGTTTTAGAGCATGTCATGAAGTAAAGATTTAACGCGCGTCTTTCCATTGAATAGTTACCTGCCATAGCGAGCATAATTTATAAAGCTAAAAAACGGTTATGTGCCCTATTTTTCAGCCACGCAAGAATACAGGCACCCATATTGAGAAACAACACATTCTGTATTTTTTCGATTAAGTGAATTTGATGCAACTTTTATGCACTTACTTATCAATATATAAATTTCTTTTATTTTCTTTGAAATTGAGGTTATAACTTTTTAAGTATTACAAAATAGCAAAAATGAAACTAAGCTCAAAACTAGAGGAGTCAGGAGAAATTTAACAATAGATATATTTTTAAAATTAGCTCAATGATTTTAAATGCAATTCATTATCAAATTGAATGAAAGGAAATGTTCGATCATTGGTTAATTTATCTTTAAATCGAACAAAAGGACGTAATTTTACTAGAATCGAATTTTAAAATTAGAAAAAATGAATGGTTAGGAATTTTAAGGAAGTGCTCAAGGTCGAGTGATTTTTAATGTTTCATTCTATTTTCTGTATAGCATACCTAAAAAATTCCTAGTTTTTGTCTACAAAACGATGGAATAAATATGACATATACTCAGGAAGAAAAACGTAGCCGGATACGTGGGATTGTAGGCGCAGCCTCTGGTAATTTAGTTGAATGGTTCGACTTTTATATCTATGCAGTATTTGCTGCCTACTTTACTCAAGCCCTAACCGCACCAGATATGGATAGTACGACTAAGTCTATTTATGTTTGGGGTGTGTTTGCTGCAAGTTTCTTTATGCGTCCGATTGGTAGTTGGGTATTTGGACGCATCGCAGACCGACATGGTCGAAAAAAGTCGATGATTATCTCAATCTGTCTGATGGCCCTAAGCTCATTTTTGTTTGCAGCTTTGCCAACTTATGATCAAGTTGGTTTATTTGCACCCTTTCTTTTACTTGTAGTGCGATTACTTCAAGGCTTATCTGTGGGTGGCGAGTATGGTGCAGTTGCAACTTATATGAGTGAACTAGGCTTAAAAGGTCAGCGTGGTTTTTACTCGTCTTTCCAGTATGTCACCCTTTCTGGTGGTCAGTTACTCGCAAGCTTACTTGGCGTTATTTTGTTGGCATTTTTAAGTGAGCAACAATTACATGACGGCGGTTGGCGTATTCCATTTGTGATTGGTGGTATCGCGGCAATTTTATCTTTACTTGCTCGTAGTCGTTTAGAAGAAACACTTTCTCATCAAGATAGTGAGCGTAAAGAGTCTGGTAGCTTAAGAGAACTCTTTAAAAAGCATTGGAAAACCTTTTTATTAGTGGTCGGATACACTTCTGCTGGTTCATTAACGTTTTATGTAGAAACTGTTTATTCAAAAACTTATTTGACCAATTTAGGGATGGATGGAAAAACCGTTGGTTATATCATGACCTTCGCACTATTTGTCTATATGTGTGCTCAACCTGTATTTGGTGCAATATCCGATCGTATTGGGCGCCGCTCTTCAATGTTGGCATTTAGCTTATTGTCCGCCATATTTATCTATCCAGTCATGGTGGTCGGGATGCGAGCCAATATTGACTCTCCGATTATTATTGCCCTGCTACTCATCTTTATGATGATGTTACTCAGTTTCTATACCTCTATTAGTGGTTTGGTAAAAGCTGAAATGTTCCCACCTCATGTACGAGCTTTAGGCGTAGGTTTTTCGTATGCAGTAGGTAATGCTATTTTTGGCGGTTCTGCACCTTCGGTAGCCTTGCAATTCAAAGCTGCTGGAATTGAAAATACCTTCTTTATTTATGTGATTGTCATGCTGATTATCTGTTTCTTGTGTAGCCTTGCGCTTCCGAAAAAACCAGATTATTTAGAACATGATCACTAAAAAATAAAAGTTAGATATTCTTCTAGAGCTTTTTTTAGAAGAATATCTTTTTAAAATAATAAGAAATTCATTTTTGTTCTGTATCTTATAACTACCTAGTACAACGCACCTGCTTAATTCATTAGCAATTTTGAGTTTGATGCTGCTGATCAATATAAATCAATTTTTTGATGGGATAAAAAATGGAAAACGAAAAATCCCCTTTACCTGAAAGTATTATTCAAGTCACCTTCTGGCAAGCCTTTTTATTTTGGCTCAAGCTTGGCTTTATTAGCTTTGGCGGGCCAGCTGGACAAATCGCTGTGATGCATCAGGAACTCGTTGAACAAAAGCGCTGGATATCTGAAAAAAGATTTCTCCATGCACTGAACTACTGCATGCTGTTACCCGGCCCTGAAGCGCAGCAATTAGCGACCTACATTGGTTGGCTTATGCACAGAACTGCGGGAGGATTAGTCGCAGGCATTCTATTTGTACTACCGTCTTTATTTATTTTAATTGGGCTGTCTTGGGTTTATATAAAATTTGGAGATGTTCCCGTTATCGCAGGTATTTTTTACGGGATCAAGCCTGCCGTCACCGCAATTGTTTTCCATGCAACTTACCGTATAGGCAGTCGTTCACTTAAAAATAGATTTTTATGGTTCGTCGCAATAGCTGCGTTTTTTGCCATCTTTGTCTTAAAACTTCCTTTCCCGCTTATTGTTTTATCAGCAGGCATTGCAGGTTATTTAGTTAGTAAAAAGTACCCAGAACTATTTTCCTCAACAGCTGGGCATAAAGCCAGTCAAAAGGATTATGGTCCAGCATTTATTAATGATGATACCCCGACCCCAGAGCATGCTAAATTCCATTGGTTACGGTTAGCTAAACTTATTTTTATGGCAATCGTTTTATGGTTATTGCCAATTTTAGCTTTAGGCGCATATTTTGGATGGCATCATTCTTATACTCAAATGGCATGGTTTTTTACTAAAGCTGCATTACTGACTTTTGGAGGCGCTTACGCGGTTTTACCTTATGTCTATCAAGGGGCTGTGAATCATTTTGGTTGGCTTTCACCTACGCAAATGATTGATGGTTTAGCGTTAGGTGAAACTACACCTGGTCCACTGATTATGGTGGTTGCCTTTGTTGGTTTTTTAGGAGGTGTTAATCATTCATTACTTGGGCCCGAGCATCTATTTTTTGCTGGAGCACTCGGCGCTGTCATTGTGACTTGGTTTACCTTTCTTTTTTCATTTGTATTTATTTTTGCTGGTGGTCCTTTTATTGAATCTACACACAATGAAATTAAATTTACGGCGCCACTCACTGCGATTACCGCGGCTGTGGTCGGTGTCATTTTAAATCTAGCATTATTTTTTAGTTATCACGTGCTATGGCCGCACGGTTTTTCTGGTCACTTTGACACTATCGCGGCCCTCATTACAGTGGCTGCATTTATTGCCTTATTCCGCTTTAACATTAATGTACTGTATGTCATTTTTGCATCAGCACTAATTGGTTTAGGTGTTTATCTTTTATAAAAATGAGCAATGAGTCCTTTAACGTAACTGCGAAGGACTCATGCCATAAAACTGTTTAAAGCGATGGCTTAAATGGCTTGCTGAACTAAAACCACATACTAGAGCAATATCTTGTAAAGAAAGCTGAGATGACTGAATTAACCCCTTTGCCTTATTTAAACGTCTTTGCATGACATATTGATGAGGTGCCATATTCATGGACTGTTTAAACATATGAGCAAAATGGTATTCGCTTAAATTCACAACATTTGCCAAATCAGACAAAGTGAGTGCCTGATCTATATGATCTTCAATCCATTCCTGAATATATTTAAGTTTATGAGGAGCAAGGCCTCCTTTAATGGCTGGCTGTTGCCACTTAACATTGCTATATCTTCGAATTAAATGATTTAGCAATAAACTTGCTGTTGTACTCATTTGTAAATGGTTTGAAGAATCTTGCCAATCACAATCTAGCAAGAAGAACTGATAAAGTGCTCGAATCCGTTCATCATCACTAAATGCAACTTCGTTTAGTTGAATTTGATTCGGCTCTTTGTCCCATATTTTTTCGGCAACATCACGTAAATGTTGGTCGGTATAGTACAAGTGAACAAATTTAAGCCCACCACGTATGTCCCAAGTTGATTCCTGATGTTCAGGCAACAAACAAAAACGCCCCGGCCCACCGCCATTTTTCCAGCCCGCAGGTGTTTTTTGATAGCTTTCATAGCCATCTTGAATATACAGACTTAGAGTGTGATGATCGCTACAGACACTTACACGATCTTGCTGATTAGACCAAAATGCAAGTTGCATATTTTCATCAAGCACCACAGTTTCGTGAAGCTTGGCTTTAGATCGCTGTAGCTGTTCTAAAGTTTGATAGGCCATGCAAAATTAAAACGAATATCATTGAGCTTAAGTTAACCATATTCAGCAAAGTTCAGCTAGTTTAGATCTATAAAAAACGCAAGATCTTGCATGTATAACACAAGAATATATACGTGAAAAATGAAGCATTCCTAGATACTTAAGCTTGGTAATCGAGGATGAAGTTATGAATATTTTACTCTATGTTGCGGTGGTGTTGATTTGGGGAACAACATGGATTGGAATTGCCGTTCAAAGCCACTATGCAACACCCGTTGTCGCAATTTTATGGCGTTTTGCCATTTCAGCCTTATTACTGTGGGTTGTTTTACTATTTTCAGGAAAATTACAGCGAATTGCTTTAAAAGATCACTTGTTTTGTATGCTACAAGGACTCTGTGTTTTCGGCCTAAACTTTATTTGTTTTTATACTGCGGTTAAATATGTAAATAGCGGTTTAGAGTCTGTCATTTTTTCGATGGCTGTTTTCTTTAATGCCATTAATGCGCTTATCTTTTTTAAACAGAAACCTTCTCCAAACTTTGCGCCAGCTGCACTTTTGGGTCTAAGTGGTATTGTTCTACTGTTTTGGCATGACCTCATTAATAGTCAGTTTAATGCGCAGTTATTAATGGGTATTGGGCTATGTGCAATAGGCACTTACGGTTTTTCTTTAGGAAATATGATTAGTGTTAGACACCAAAAACGTGGTCTAAATATCTTTTCAACAAACTGTTATGCCATGACTTATGGTGCATTGGTGATGTTAAGTCTAGCTTTATTTACAGGACAAGATTTAATGCCACCGATGAATTTCCCATTTTTAAGTTCGGTACTTTACTTGGCTGTATTTGGTACAGTTATTGGGTTCTCTGCTTATTTTTCTCTGGTTGGACGAATTGGCGCAGCCAAAGCAGCTTATAGCACATTGCTCTTCCCTTTAGTTGCTTTAACAGTTTCTACTTTCTTTGAAGGATATGAGTGGACTTTAAATGCTGTACTTGGAATTTTATTAATTTTACTTGGCAATTACTTAATGTTTAGTAAGTTAGAAATTGGAAAAAAGTTATTTAATAGTCAAAAAAGTTGTGAGAAGCAGGCCTAAGCCTGCTTTTTTATAAATCATAATTAATTTTAACAGCCCGTTTTTAGCAATAACTCGAAATCTTTTAAAGCTGCAGCTGCTGTAGCTAAAGGCGCAGATGCCCCTCCACTGACCACAAACTCACCCATCTCTTGCGTTAACACTCGTATGCATTTATTAGAACCTTGCAGATGAGCAAAAGGATGATTTGCTGCAACTAGTCTTAATTCAACACCCGTTTGAATTTGCTGATTTTTAATATGAATAAAACCAACCAAACGAGGAGTTAGATTTTCATTTTTCCAATCACGTATATGATCGGCAGTTACATGACTGATTCCTTGTCTTGGAATATCTTTAATTTTTATATCAGCTCCCAAAACAGTATTGGCTAGTATTGTAATTTTAGCAGCGGTATCCCATCCATCTACATCGAAAGAACTGTCAGGTTCCGCAATACCTTTTACTTGAGCTTTTTCAAGAGATTCTGTAAATGCACATTCGTGTTGCAACATATCATTCAAAATAAAATTTGTGGTGCCTGTAAACACACCTTCTATTTCTAAAATTTGGCAACCAGCCAAGTTATATTCAAACAAATCAACAGTCGGTAAAGCCGCAGCAGTCGCTCCGCTAAAAAATAGTTTTTTATTGTGCTGATGTGCCAAGTTAATTAGTTTTTTACCTTCTACGACTAACGCACCTTTAGATACTGCAATCGCATTCATGTTATGTGTTAAACCATAATTTAAATAAAATAGGCCTTTTCCACCTGTCACATAATCACTTGGGCCAGTCTCAATAATGACATCCGCCTGAATCTGTTGTAAAAACTTTTGCTCAGTCAAACCAGTTTCATACTGTGTTTTATCTAGCCACTTTGAAGCTTGTAAACCATCTTGGTCAATTAAACCTGAAGATGAATTACAGACACCCACTAAACGGGCATCAACTTGATATTTTTGTTTATAGTATGTCGATCGATTTAAAAGAAGCTCTGCAATTTGTTGCCCAATCCGTCCAAAACCACAAATTGCCACGTTAATTCGCTTCATATCGCTTTCTCAAAAATTTATATGATTTAAATCAAAAAGTTTCCATAGACAATTTCAATGCATCATCTCTGGAAACTTTGTATTTATATAGATAAGTTAAAATACTATATCGCTCAGATATTTGTTAGATTAACAATCTTAATAACCATATAAATTGCGACAGCAAAAACCATTAAAGCAAAGACTTTTTGTACAATCGCAGGTGGAATAACGCGAATAGCTCGACGACCTAATAGCATGCCTGCTACACATGCAAGAGCAAACGCACTCGTAATGGCGACTGGATAATGAAAACCCTCTGCAATATGCATCACAATACTTATGCCACTAATGAGAAAAATAATCATAAGTGAGGTTGCAACAATGCTATGCATATCCAAATTTGTGACTTTTCTAAGCGCTGGTACAATTACAAAGCCACCACCAACACCTAGCATACCAGTTAAAAGCCCCGCAATAATTCCAATGCCGGCAAGTACACCTCCAGTTTTAAAATTCCAGATAAATCGCCCTGTACTTGGGTTGACCTGACACGGCGGGTTATGGAAATCTGAAACTCGGTTACTGATGAGTCGATAACCCACTGTAAACATAACCAAGCTAAACATTAACATGAGCCAGACAGGTGAAATCGTATTGGATATTAAGATTCCAATATGGGCCATTGGAGTACCAATAATTGCTATCCAGATTGCAGCGCGATAGCGCACAATCTTTTTAAGTAAGCCTTCAATAGTCCCAATCAGGGTAGATAGCGCGACAGCCAGCAAACCAATAGGCGCTGCTTGAGCCACTGTCCAGCCTTGACTTGTCATGAGAGCGGGTACAGCGAGAATACCGCCACCCGCACCAGTAAGACCAAGTAAAAAGCCAATCACAATGCCTTCAACGACAAGTAGTAACATATCAAAAGCCTAAAATTGCATATATTTCATTTGCTGTGAGCTGCCATTTGATGAGTAAGCAATTTCTCATCTTCTTGCGAAGCTTTAGCCGCTTCTCAGGGTAAAGCGTTGCTTTACTTATCCTCGCTCAGGTTTGACCATCCACTCTCGGCCTTTGAGCATGCCTTGCCAGTAAATCGGTGGCAAAATCTGTTCTTTAAGTAACCAAGCCAAACGAGATGGCTTTTGTCCATCAATCACCCATTTTGGAAAACTAGGAAGCAATTTACCGCCGTAACCAAACTCGGCTAGAACGATTTTTCCACGCTCTACTGTGAGTGGACATGAGCCATACCCATTGTATTCACAGAAGTTTTGTTCACCCTTGAGCTGCGTTATCACATTCACAGCGACGATCGGAGCTTGTGCGCGTGCAGCAGCAGCCGTTTTGGCATTAGGCGCATTCATCACATCACCTAAAGCGAAAATATTGGCATGCTGTGTGTGTTGTAAAGTTTGAGGATTCACACTCACCCAGCCTGCGTCATCAGTGAGTGTGCTAGCACGAATAAAATCTGGGGCTTGTTGGGGTGGAACAACATGCAACATATCGAAATCGGTCTCGACTAATGCTGCATTTTCCTCATTCACTACCTTAAACCATGCTTTTTTTGCAGGCCCATCTACTTTGACCAGTTGATGATTAAAATGAAGTTCAGAGCCATATTTTTCGACGTATTGCATGAGTGCAGGCACATATTCTTTCACGCCAAATAAAACACCGCCGGTGTTATAAAAATGTATAGAGATATCTTTTAGTTTGCCTTGCTTTAACCAGTAGTCAGCTGAAAGATACATTGCTTTTTGAGGAGCACCAGCACATTTAATCGGCATAGGCGGTTGAGTAAAGATTGCCTTTCCACCGTTTAGCTGTTGCACCAGCTCCCATGTATACGGCGCTAGATCATAACGATAGTTAGACGTTACCCCATTTTTACCTAAGGTTTCGACTAAACCTTCAATGCCATGCCAGTTGAGTTTTAAACCAGGACAAACGACTAAGGCTTTATATTGAATGGGCTGACATCCTTCCAAAATAACCTGATTATGCTCAGGGTCGAATCCAGCAACCGCGGCTTTCATCCATTTTACTTTTGAAGGAATCACACTTGCCATTGAGCGTGCAGTGACGTGCGGTTTAAAAATACCACCACCCACCATAGTCCAGCCCGGTTGATAATAATGAGTGTCTGCCGGATCAATAATGACAATATCCAAATGAGGTTCACGAGACAGTAAACTTGATGCTACAGAAATTCCAGCTGCGCCTGCTCCCACAATTACAACGCTATAGCAAGGAACTGAGCTTGGTTCATGATCTCTTTTTAAAATACGTGGAACTAGGCCTTTTAAGTTAAAACCAAGTTTATTACCAGATTCAACTAACAGTGCTGCATCTTTTGGAGCAACTTCGGCCAAAGCCCATAAACTGATTGCACGCATACCAGAACGGCAATACGCTAAAACAGGTTTTTGGGCATTCTTATAAAGCTGTTTAAACTCGGCAACTTGTTGATCGGTAATTTTGCCACTGCTAACAGGTTGATAAATTACCTTTAGGCCATGTCGCTGAGCTGCTTCTTCAATTTCAATCACATTGGGTTGGTCTGCACCTTCTCCATCCGGGCGGTTACATATCAGAGTCTTTACTCCCTGATCTGCAATTTTTGCGACATCATCAGCGGTGATTTGAGCAGCAACATAAAATTCTTGATTAACTCGTTTAATTTCCATATTGCCACCTTATGATTGTGAAATTGAGCCGCAGGCCTGATTAGCAGGAAGTGCTTTATCGATCTGCTTTGGATATGGAAGATTTAAATTATTCATTAATTTAATAAAATCTTCACGCGAACGATTCTGGCCTAAACGTGAGTTATTTAAACGTTCATTGCCAATGGTTGAAGATAAACGACCTTTATAATCGTGTCCCGGATAAACAATAGTGTCGTCAGGCAAGCTAAATAATTGCTTATGAATACTGTCATATAGTGTGCCTGCATTTCCCTGCTGGAAGTCAGTTCGACCGCAACCATCAATTAATAATGCATCACCAGTGAAAACCATGTTTCCAACTAGATAACTCGTACAAGCATTGGTATGACCTGGTGTATAACGTGCTTCAATACTAAGTTTGCCTAGTTTCAGCGTACAACCATCTGTAATAAGAATATCTCCGCAACTTACATCTGAATTTCTATGTAAAACCGATTTACAATGAAAACGTTCACGCAGTAAATTTGCAGCAGTAATATGATCTGCATGAACATGTGTATCTAAGGTATAGATGAGCGTAAATTGATGCTTTTCTAATTCTTTTGCATAGATTTCTATATCTGATGCAACTGGGTCAATTAAAACAGCCTCTCGTGTTTCTTCACATCCAAGCATATATGTATAAGTCGAACTTTCTTGTTCAAAAAATTGCTTAAAGAACATGATTTATACCCCGATAATTTATTTCTATCCTATATTTTGCAAATACAATGCCAATTATTTTTATTTAAATAATAAGTTTAAAAATCATATAGTTAATTAAAAATTTAAAATTGGAATCAGAATATAAACTTTTCTTGATGTTTCTGTGAAACTCAAGTATGTTTCAATGAAACGATTGTGAAACATGTGAAATGGCAAAGCTAAATTTTGAGTCTGAACAAGATTTTTATATTTTATTTGAGCAACTTAAGGCTTTATTCCCAAATTCGAGTCTGTTTTTAGCAGACACAACGACTCACGCAATTTACTATAAATTTAACACAGATGATATTTCTGTCGAGAGCATGGCAGCGCTTACTCAAGATCATCACAATCAATATCTCGAAATTAATACTCCTAAAGTTAGAAAGCGATTTATCTATCAAGAACATGATATTTATATTGCCGAGCATCGGATTATTGGGAAGCTACATATTTTACAGCCGATAAGCAATGAAAATGACATTACAGAACCGTTAGAAATAACAGAGCAATTGAAAGACTTAGCCAAAGTTTTTAATAGCTGCTCACCAGAAATGGCTCGTATGTTTTCGATTATTCAAAGAGTAGCTATTACTGAATTTCCAGTGCTTGTCCGCGGTGAATCTGGGAGTGGTAAAGAATTGGTAGCAAAAGCCATTCACGATTATAGCCAGCGCAAAAACAAAATTTTTGTAGCGATTAACTGTGCTGCTCTCAATGCCAATATTTTAGAAAGTGAGCTGTTTGGACATGTTAAAGGTGCTTTCACAGGAGCAATTCGTGACCATAAAGGCGTGTTTGAACGTGCCGCTGGTGGAACACTGTTTCTGGATGAAATTGCCGAGATTCCTTTAGAGCTTCAAGCTAAATTATTACGAGTGTTAGAAACAGGTGAATTTACGCCTGTAGGTGGTGAAAAACCGATTCAAGCAAATGTCCGAATTATTACTGCAACACATAAAGCTTTACGCGAAGAAGCTAAAGCCGGACGGTTCCGTCATGATTTACTCTACCGTTTACGCGTAATTCCAATTTTTATACCACCACTCAGAGAACGAAAAGTCGATATTCCATTCATTGTCGATCAGATTTTAAAAGAAAGCTCAACTCAACTCGACACCATGCCTCGTCACGTCAATCAAAAAGCCATGCAAGTTCTTTTAAATTATGACTGGCCGGGAAATGTTCGCGAGCTTAAAAACACCCTACTTTATGCATTAACGATGGCAAATGGTAAGGATGAGATTGAAGTTGAAGACTTACCAAATGAGCTTTTAAATGCTGACGATTACGTTAAATTGCCTGAGACAAATACCGAGCTTAGTCCAGAAAATGTGCAAGCTGCTTTAGAAAAATATGAGCATAACTTGAATATGGTTGCTAATATTTTTGGTATTAGCCGTACAACGCTTTGGCGTTATAGACAAAAACATAAGCTTTAGCTAGGTATTTGTTGAATCTAAGGCGTATCATATTGCAGTTGGTTAGATCCATTAAATTCAAAGGCTTTCTATGATTGTTCGCGATAAAAGCAACGTTTTTAAACTCTTATTTGCATGGAAAGGAACTGTTCTACCCAAGGTCTTGCCAGCATTGAGTTTTGTTGTATTTATTTCAGCATGTGTAGTTTGGCTTTCTTATTATCATTGGATTCAAATTCCTACTGTACCCGCAATTGGATTTACAATCTTTGGTGTGATTCTTTCCATTTGTACGGGTTTTAGAAATAACGCCTGTTATGACCGTTGGTGGGAAGGCCGCAAACTTTGGGGTGCATTAATTGCTAATGCCAGACATATTGTTAGAGATAGTCACGTTCTTAACAATGAACAACGTGAACATTTAATTCATCAGGTCTTAATTTTTAGTAATTTACTACGTGATCGACTGCGCCAGCAAACCGCTGAGCCGACCAAATTTCTTGAACATGCTTATTTAAATAACTCTTCACTCGATTATTTAAATGATCATATTAATGCACCGCAGTTTGTACTCGAAAACATTCAAAAAGATTTAGTTAAAATACTAAAAGACGGTGAAATTAGTGACATTATCTATAGCACGCTAAATCGACATATTATTGAGTTAGGCAATATTCAAGCGGGTTGTGACCGTATTGCAGGTACACCTTTACCCTACTCTTATTCTGTACTTTTACATCGCGCTGTTTATTGTTTCTGTTTCATATTACCATTTAGCCTTGAAGCAGCTTTAGGTATTTGGACACCGCTTATTGTTGGCTTAATCGCTTATATGTTTTTAGGGCTAGATGCTTTAAGTGCTCAAATTGAAGAACCTTTCGGGTTACAAGAAAATGATTTACCGCTCGATTCTATTGTGCGTTTGATTGAACGTGAGTCTCTAAGCTCTTTAGGACAGCCATTACCTCCTATTATTGAAGCCAAAAATAACAATTTACTTTAATAAAAAAGAGCGATGATTCGCTCTTTTTTACAGCCTTAAGTTTCTATTTAGGGTTGTACAATAATCTTAACTGCCGACTCATTGTTATGAATTAAGGTTTCAAAACCTTGTGAAATCAAATCATCCAGTCGAATACGCTGCGTAATAAAAGGTTCAAGATTTATTTTACCTTCTTCAACCAGTTTAATCGTCTCCTGATGGTCATTTACATAGGCAATTGTGCCTCGTACATCAAGCTCTTTCATTACCACACTATGCACATTAATTGATGCTGGATGGCTCCAAATCGAAACTATGACAATCACACCAGTTGGTTTCACTGCTGCAACTAAAGTATCTAATACCTTGTTAACGCTACTACATTCAAATGCGACATCGACACCATCGCCATTGGTAATTTTCATAACCTCAGAAATAACATCAACTTCAGATGGGTCTAAAATATAATCTGCGACTCCCGACTCTTTGGCTTTTTCTTTACGTTTGGCACTTAATTCGGTAATGATGACTTTAAGACCTTTCGCTTTTAAAATTGCCGAAAGCAATAAACCAATTGGCCCAGCACCGCCAACCAGTGCAATATCACCAGCCTTTGCACCACTACGCACGAAAGCATGGTGACCCACCGATAACGGTTCAATTAAGGCTGCCTGATCCAGTGGAATTTTATTGGAAATTGGGTGTACCCAACGGCGTTTAACCGCAATTTTTTCCGATAAACCACCGCCACGACCGCCTAAACCGATAAAGTTCATATTTTTGGAAAGATGATAATTATCGCCCGGTCCAGTCGGCACATCATCGGCCACAATATAAGGTTCTACCACCACATGCTGACCAATTTCAATGTCTTCAACACCTTCACCTACAGCATAGACCACACCTGAAAATTCATGTCCCATAGTAATAGGCGCAGATTCGCCTGAAATAGGATGCGGATGTCCGCACGGTGGAATAAAAATTGGCCCTTCCATAAATTCATGCAAATCTGTACCACAGATTCCACACCAAGCTACCTTAATGCCTACAGTGCCGGGACTGACTTCTGGTTCAGGGATATCTTCAATACGAATATCACCTCTGTCATAAAAACGCGCTGCTTTCATTATTATCTCCCTCAAATCAGGATGTTGTTTTAGCGATAGACTATTCCACCGTCCGTTAAAATGGATTGACCCGTAATATAGTCTGAATCTTCACTTGCCAGAAAAGCAACTAATGCAGCCACATCATCTGGTGTTTGGGCTCTACCTAAAGCAATGCCTTCTACATACTTTTTATAAGTTTCACCTATAGTAGCACCAGTAATTTCAGCAAAACGTTTATCAATTTCAACCCACATGTCTGTTCCGACAATTCCGGGGCAATATCCATTTACCGTAATACCATGACTGGCATATTCTTTTGCCGAAGCTTGCGTAAGTGCTCGTACTGCAAATTTGGTTGCCGAGTAAATACCGAGTAAAGCAAAACCATCATGGCCTGCAATTGAGCAAGCATTAATGATTTTACCTTTATGTTGGCGTTGCTTAAATTTTGCAGCAGCAGCCTGTATGCCCCACAGCACTCCACCAATATTAATATCAACAATTTTTTGAAATTCATCAGGTGTGATATCCGCAATCGCCTGAACCTGTGCAATTCCAGCATTATTAATCATGACATCAAACCCGCCAAGTGCCTGCTCAGCATGATTTATAGCGGCATACACTTGCTCTCGGTCACTTACATCAGCAATAAATGTGCTCGCATTTACACCTAAAGCCTGAATCTCCTGCTGCACATCGTTCAGTCGATCTTGTTTCATATCCACTAATGCAATATGTGCCCCTTCTTGCGCCAAGCGCAGGGCAATCCCACGGCCAATGCCTTGAGCTGCCCCAGTCACTAAAACGACTTTATTTTTTAATCCCTTAACCATGTTCAACTCCTGTAAATGCAGAATTTCTACATATGAATCGCTCGTTGCATTGAAGCTAGAATGGATTCATGCATAGCTTCTGATAAGGTTGGATGCGGAAAAATCACCTGAGCTAAACTTTCATCAGTTGCTTCTAGGTATTTGGCAATAGCAAATCCTTGGATATGTTCGGTTACTTCATGGCCTACCATATGTGCACCAAGCAGTTCGCCCGTTTCTGAATGAATAATAGTTTTCACAAAACCTGACGCATCTCCAATTGCCAAAGCTTTACCATTTGCAGTTAAAGAAAACTTGCCGATTCGTACAGGTAAATTCTGAGCTTTTGCTACGTTTTCCGTTAAACCAATACTCGCCACTTGTGGATGAGTAAAAATACAACCCGGAATCTGGCTACGATCGAGTGAATGTACGTTTGCTACACCAGCAATTTTCTCGACACATATCATGGCTTCATGGCTTGCTTTATGGGCAAGACACGGTGCTCCAGCCACGTCACCAATCGCATAAAGCCCTGCTACATTGGTTTTACAATAGTCATCAATTGCCACAAAACCTTGTGGATTCAGTTCTACACCTAAACGTTCTAGTCCGAACCCTGTGGTATTCGGCTGTACACCAATTGCCGAAAGCACACGGTCGAAAATAATCGTTTGAACGTCATTTGCCGTTTCAATTACACAGTGGACTTGATCATTTTCAATTTGAATACTTTGAACAACAGCATCGGTTAAGACCTTCATTCCTTTTTGTTCAAATTGCTTTCTGACAAATTGAGCAACTTCCGCATCTTCAGTTGGTAAAATCTGCTTGGCTAAATCAATAAGCGTGACCTGACAACCCAAGTCTTGATAAAGGCTCGCAAACTCACTACCAATTGCACCTGAACCTACAACCAGTAAACTTTTCGGTAACCGCTCTGGAACAAGAGCCTCTTTATAGCTCCAGACATATTTTCCATCGACAGGAAGCTGAGGAACATGTCGAGCTTTAGCTCCAGTTGCCAAAATAATATGCGGTGCACTCAAAGCCTGACTTTTACCTTGAGCATCTGTCACTTCAAGTTTTTCTTTAGCCGTAAGTTGAGCACGGCCATTAAACACTGTCACCTGATTCTTTTTAAGCAAGTAATCGATGCCTTGTACTAATTGAGCTGACACTTGTCGGCTATGTTGCACAAGCTTTTGAATATCAAAATCGAGTTGGGATACCTGAAAACCAAACTGTACGGCATGTTTAAACTGGGTTGCGAGCTCTGCCCCTGCAAGCAAAGCTTTGGTTGGAATACAGCCCCAATTTAGACAAATTCCACCTAAATGTTGCTCTTCTACAATTGCGGTTTTTAACCCGAGCTGGGCTGCACGAATTGCAGCCACATACCCACCCGGTCCCGCGCCAATCACAATTAAATCAAATTGAGCTTCTGACATGCGGGTTCTCCTACACCAAAATTAAAGCAGGATTTTCAACAAACTGCTTAAAGCTGGCCAAGAATTTCGCCCCAACTGCACCATCAATGACACGGTGATCGCATGACAACGTCGCTGTAACAATCTCACGAACCACGACATTGCCATTTTCAACAACAGCACGTGATTCAGAAGCACCTAATGCCATAATTGCACCTTGCGGTGGATTAATAATGGCATCGAACTGTTTAATGCCTAACATTCCTAAATTTGAAATGCTAAAGCTGCCGCCCTGAAACTCATCAGGTTGTAACTTGCCAGTCTTGGCACGCGTTGCCAAATCACGCATGTCATCGGAAATCTGTGCTAAAGACTTCTGATTTGCTGCTTTTACAATGGGTGTAATTAAACCGTTTGGAATCGCTACAGCCACCGAAATATCCGCTTGAGAGAACTGTAAAATTGATTGAGTCGCCTCATCAAATTGAACGTTTACCTCAGGTACTTTAATCAGTGCCGCAGCAGCTGCTTTAATTAGCATGTCATTAATTGAAAGTTTCACTTGTGGAACGGTCTCATTAATCTGCTTACGTAGTTTTTGCAAAGCTTCAACGTTTAGATCGACCACTAAGCGGAAATGCGGTGCATTACGTTTTGCAGCCTGTAACCGTGAAGCAATCGCTTTACGCATACCATTCATCGCCACAGTAGTAACGGTCGATTGTGGTTGAGCAGCACATTGAGCAGATTGTTCATTTACCGAGGTTGGATTATTACGGTAATAAACCGCTTCAACATCTTCTTTACAGACACGGCCACGAGTACCTGAAACACGGCAGTCATTTAGGTTAATGCCCCATTGCTTTGCTAAACGGCGTGCTACAGGTGTCGCTGAAACTCGGCTATCATCAGCAGTAGATTTAACCACTTTAGCTTGAGTTTGCTGCTTAACATCAGGCCATTGACCACCAGCAGCCTGTACAGCCTTCTGGATGTCTTGAACACTAATGCGGCCTTCACGACCAGAACCTGTGACTTTCGCTAAGTTCACATTGTGCTTTTCTGCAAGCTTTAAGGCATGCGGTGTTGTAAACAACTCATCAGATGTTTGATAGCCTTGCAATGATTCCGGTACATCGTAGTCACCTTTAGCTACCTTTGCAGGAGCTGGAGCACTTGCAGCTACAGACTGTGGTTGTTCGGCTTTTTCAGCAACAGGTGCAAATGTTTCCGATTTACTTTGTTCCGAAGGTGCTTCGGGGGCCTTAGCTGCTGAACCACCTAGTGACGCAATAAACGTTTCAATTTCTGCATCAGAAATTTCACTATCAGCACATACCGCAATAAGACCACCGACGGGTAAAGTATCACCGTCTTTCGCCAAAATTTTACGGAGCGTTCCAGCAAAAGGCGCTTCTAACACATTGACGATTTTTGTGGTTTCAATTTCACAAATTTCATCGCCTTTATTAAAGCTATCACCCTCTTTAATCAACCATTGGGCAATCGTGCCTTCTTCCATGGATAATCCCCATTTTGGGATCTCCAGCGTTTTAATTTCGCTCATCCTAAGCCTCCAATGTTTTTCGCACAGCTTGCTCAATACGCTCTACACTTGGAATCCATTCTTTTTCTAAAACTGGAGAGAATGGAACAGGCGTATGTGGTGGCGTTACGAGTTCAACAGGTGCTTTCAAATAGTGGAAACCTTTTTGGGCGATTAGTGCAGCCACATCATGCCCAAAGCCACAGCGTGCCGCTGATTCGTCCACAATAACCACACGTCCAGTTGATGCAACAGACTCTAAAATTCCTTCTTCATCCAGAGGTGAAATTGTACGAGGGTCTACTACTTCAACTGAAATACCATCTTTTGCCAGTTTGTCTGCTACTTCATTGGCGCGGTGTACCATCAGGCCTAAAGCAATAATGGTCACGTCTGTCCCTTCACGGGTGTAATTTGCTACACCAAAAGGAATGGTATAGGCCTCATCAGGAACTTCGCCTTTAATGTCATAAAGCATTTTATGTTCGCAGAACACTACAGGGTCATCATCTCGAATAGCCTGAATTAATAGTCCTTTCACATCATATGGGCTAGATGGAACCACAACTTTTAAGCCCGGAACCGCGGCGAATACGTTATATGGCGACTGAGAATGCTGAGCTGCCGCAGAAAAACCTGCGCCAATCATGCCACGTACAACCATTGGCGCTTTTGCTTTTCCACCGAACATATAACGGAATTTAGCGGCTTGGTTATAAAGCATGTCATGACACACGCCATAGAAATCCATAAACATTAAGTCAGCAACTGGACGTAAACCTGTTGCAGCAGCACCAGCGGCCATACCAATAATTGCAGACTCGGTAATTGGTGTATCAATCACACGTTCCGAACCAAATTCTGTCCATAAACCTTTGGTTACACCCAATACACCACCGAAACCTTCTAACTGGTTGTCTTCAGTGTTTTTACCGCCGTGTCCACCGCGAACATCTTCACCAACAACAAATACGGTTGGGTCGCGGCGCATTTCTGATTCAATGGCTTCTTTAATTGCATTACGAAAACTTTTATTTGGCATCTTTACTATTCCTTTAGTAAGAGACATAGACGTCGGTAAGGAGTTGTTCTGGTTTTGGATATGCCGCAGCACGAGCTTTTGCAACGGCATCATCAACATTTGCCTTTGAAGCTGCATCAATCTCGTCTAGTTTGGCATCATCAATTTTGCCTTTGACTTTTTCGCGGAAAATTTTCAAAGGATCTTTGTTTTCTTTAATAAACTCGACTTCTTCCTTAGAACGAATCAAGCCAGGGTCACCTTCAAAGTGGCCATAAAAACGGTTTGTAATGGTTTCAATCACGCTTGGTCCTTCACCACGACGTGCACGTTCAATGGCAGTTTGAGCAGCTTCATAGACAGCAAAGAAGTCTGTACCATCAACTTTAACCGCAGGTAAACCAAAACCTGCTGCACGACCAGCTATGTCCTTACTTCCTACAGCGTAATCATGACCAGTCCCCTCGCCAAAACCGTTATTTTCAAAAACGAAAATCACTGGAAGTTTAAGAACAACAGCCATGTTCATCGCTTCAAAAGTAAGGCCTTGGTTTGAGCCACCATCACCTGTAAAAGACAGTCCGACGCCACCAGTCTTTAAGGTTTTTGCTGTCAAAGCTGCACCAATTGCTAAAGGAGGTCCACCACCCACAATCCCGTTGGCACCGAGCATACCTTTGTCTAAATCGGCAATATGCATAGAACCGCCTTTTCCACGGCACAGCCCGTCATCTTTACCAAAAATTTCCAGCATCATGGCGTGAATGTCACAGCCTTTTGCAATACAGTGTCCATGTCCACGATGTGTTGAAGTGATATAGTCTTTGTCGGTTAAGTTCTCGCAAATCCCGACTGCTACAGCTTCTTCTCCGCTATATAAGTGAATAAAGCCTGGAATATCACCATTGGTATTTTCTTCGTGAAGTCGATCTTCAAATTCACGAATATCACGCATGCGTTTATATGCTGCGAGTAATTGCTCTTCCGTTAATTGCATATCCTTTTCCTTTATTATCTTGATTATTGAAAATCAACCAAGTTTCAGCGAGATATATATTTCGCTATAAATAATAAAGCTCAATTTAATTTAATATGCTATTAGACTAAAAATTTTTAAATAAGTTTTTTAACTATTAATTTTTATTTTTCAAAAACTTACAATACAAAAATAAAATCAAAAAATTTTAATTCATTTCATTAACTTATAAAACAAACCTTTAACCAACCTTTGTTAATTTATAATATTTGCTGTGTACTGCGTGTATTAATAAATTCATTTTTTATTATTTTTATAAATTAAGATTTTATTATACACAACCTAATTTAAAATGAATTAAATATAAAATGGAATTTTATATATGGACTTTAAAAGGCAAATAGAGACAGGTATTAAATTAAGAGGAATAGATAAAGTTTCTCGTATTCCGATTAAGATTTTACCTACCGAAGAATTACCTAAAAAACCAGAATGGATTCGAGCAAAAATAACGGATTTCGAAGAAATTCAACGTATCAAAAATTTATTACGTCAACAAAAACTACATAGTGTTTGCGAAGAAGCCGCATGCCCAAATTTACCTGAGTGTTTTGGTGGCGGTACGGCAACATTTATGATTATGGGAGATATTTGTACAAGACGATGCCCTTTCTGCGATGTAGCTCATGGTCGTCCAATGCCTTTAGATGAAAATGAACCTAAGCATCTGGCAGAAACAGTCGCCAACCTAAACTTAAAATATGTCGTGATTACCTCTGTAGACCGCGATGATCTACACGATGGTGGTGCAGCACATTTTGTGAAGTGTATTGAAGAAATCAGAAACCGTTGTCCAGACACGCTGATTGAAATTTTAGTTCCAGACTTTCGTGGTCGTTTAGAAACTGCACTTTCGACATTAAGTTTATCGCCACCCGACGTGTTTAATCATAATATTGAGACAGTACCGCGTTTATATAGAGCGATGCGCCCTGGTTCGGACTATCAGCATTCGTTAAATTTATTAAAACGTTTTAAGAAATACTGTCCAGATATTAAAACCAAATGCGGTCTGATGGTTGGATTAGGAGAAATTGAGGCTGAGGTGCTTGCTCTACTCAATGATTTAAAAGATCACGATGTAGATTTAATCACTATTGGGCAATATCTACAGCCCTCAAAGTCACATGCCCCTATTCATCGTTTTGTCCATTTAAAAGAATTTGAAAGATACACTCAGCATGGAAAGCGTTTAGGCTTTAAAAATATTTGGAGTGCACCAATGGTACGTTCTAGCTATTTTGCCGATCGGCAATACTTTGGAGAACCTGTACCGAAGCCATTTTCAAGAGAAGATGTTTTGTCTTAGCGCAATCCGAAATAACAAAACTTATCCAATTGGCTAATGGTCAAACCCATTAAAACTATTTAAGGTAAATGAAATAAGAGGAAATTGTCACAATAAGAAAGTTAAACCTGTTGAGCGGCTAAGGATACGCCATTTCAACGATAAAGGAATTTCGATATGGATATGTCAAAACAACTATTATTGCCTTCTACAGATAACCTTCCGTCTTTCTTTAGAACGGAAACAACTTCTGAAACAGCCTATTCAGTGAAAAAGCCCTCACTCGATTTAGATGCGGCCCCTATATTTGATCTTGATCAGGAATGGCAACATTCCTTATTTGGTCGTTCAATCCAAGAGTGTCATAGAAATTTGATGCATATTGCTGAAGATGCGGATATGGCAATTGGCGTGACAGATCCTCACGGTACTTTACTCTGGACATGGAGTAGTACACCTATGCGTTCATCTGCTGAACAAGTCCACTTTGTTGAAGGTGGGCAATGGTCTACTCAAGCGGTTGGTCAAAATGCAATTGGTCTTGCACTTAATACACATTCAGCAAGCTGTGTTTATTCACATGAAAACCAGATGAACAGCGTTAGAGACTGGGTCTGTTATGCAGCCCCAATCACCGATGCAAACACAGGCCAGTTTTATGGCATTATGAACTTATCAACTAAGTATCAAAAGCATAATTCACTTGGAATTTTAGCAGTTGAACGCTGTGCAGATCTTGTAAAACAAGCCATTCAACTTCATCAAAAAAACATTTTATATATTAAGGCTCTAGGCACACCTAAAGTTCAATACAATCAACATGGCTTAACACTCACGCAGCGTCAAATCGAAATATTATGTATTCTTGCCTTGTGTCCAGAAGGTATAAACTTAGAAGAACTACACTACGCTTTATATGGCGACCGCCCAGTGAGTACAACCACATTAAAATCTGAACTCTCTCAACTTCGAAACTTAATTCCAGATGTTATCGAGTCACGGCCATATAGACTCAACTGTGAAATTCAATGTGACTTTCTTATGGCTGAGCAGGCGTTAAACTTAGGGTTTACTGCAACCACTTTAACACTCTACAGAGGTAGTTTTTTAGCCAAATCAGAAAGCCCATTCTTATGCGCTTGGAGAGATTGTTTTGATGCTCGATTGAGCCATGTAATTTATCAAATTGATGATATAGATCAACTATTACGGGTAGTCAGTCGTGTGCCTGATCGAGTTGATGCTGTTGAACGCTTACTTGAATTATTACCTGAAGATACACCTTATAGAGTAAAGCTTTTAAAATTGCTTGAATAAAATAAAAGGGAGAATATTGTATAAATATTCTCCCTTTTCAAGATCAGCTTAAGCAGAAGCTTTAAGCTGTATCCTATAGCAATCATCTAAAGCCAGCTCATAATAACGCAATCCTTCTTCAGCAGCATGAAATGCTTTTTGCTGCCAATCGGGTCGGTCATTCGACAAACGTTTAATCAACTCCATGGCTTCATAAGGATGTAAATCATCATAATGCGCATGGGCACGCAACCAAGCTAAAGAGCGCTTATCAATCGTGACTTCAGGGTGATCTGTATAAGCATGAATACCTTTATAGACTTGAATAGACCAGTCACCTGTCGCCCATTCAATTGCTAAGTTGGTGGCAGCTAAACATTCAGCTAAATTACCACGATGACTCATATTCCATAGAAAATGGTTCACCGCATTCATTGCAGCCGGCGGTCTCACGCTATCAAGCTGTTCTATAGTTAATCCAAAACCTTTAGCCCAATCACGATACCACCGCAAATGGCGTTCTTCGACTTTAATATTTTGAATTAACCAGTCTCGTGCTTCCGTTACACCTGGTTCAGCAAAAGCAGTCGCTTTAGCTAATGCACCAGCCATATATGATGGAAAGTGCGCTACTAATGGATAGAAATTAAGTAATGCATAACGGAAACTCTCTAGGCTCAATCCCCCATTGGCCATTTCAGTAAAAAACGGATGTTTACTGACTCGCTCCTTAACTGGTAAAAGATCATCCCAAAATCGCTGAGACCATTCATTATGCGCTGTAATTTCTAAATTCATTCCATATTGATTTAAAGCAGTCATTGCTAATTTTCCTATTTATATGACAGCAATCATCTGTACTTCACGGCTATAAGTCTATCCGAAAATGATAAAGATACAATCTTTAATCGACCATTTGTCATTTTTTCTCAAAGGTTTGGGGTCTTTAGATAATTGTGACGCTAATCATTGAAATGTCGTGATTTTTATCACAATTAGAGAGTATAAAAATCATTACTTTTTTAAAAAATCTGTATTATTATTTTTAAATAATCCACACATTATATAACCAATACTTTTAGATGGAACTTTAATAAACCAAGTCTCATTTTATGCCAACTTCCAATATAGAGAGCATTAATTATGAAGTTGCAAGGTTCCAATATATTGGGACAGGAACAAATAGATTTATTAACCACACGCGGATTAAATTTCCTCAGGTTTCCAAAGCAACTTGAAACGATTTATCGTTTTCAATATCAAGAAGGTGCGGCCTATGAGTTTCGCTATAGAGCACCTATTATTTTAATATTATATTTATTTTTAAGCTTTGGTATATACCAAGTTTTACCGACTGAACAAGTTTTATCCTGGTTAAACTATTATTCTTGGGTGGGTATAATAGTTTTAATTGCATGGATTTTATCATTTATTAAAAAATTAAATCAGTGGTTTGATTATTATGTCGGAATTGGCTCTGCTTCCGCCGTTGCTATCACCTTTATTTTAATTAACGTTTTAGAAAATGGCCAAGATAATGTTCTTTTTCATGCAGCGATGATGTATGCAATTGTGATTATCTACGGTGCTGTAGGTATGCGCTTTTATACTGCCATTATTGCTGGATGGGTTGGTGGTTTTGTTGGTATTTTAGTCAGTACCTATGTAAAAGGTGACATTGACTGGACCTTTTTAAACCGTACATATACGTTTAGTAGTTTCTTAGGGATGACCCTTGCTTACGCAACAGACCGTCAACACCGAGAAAACTATTTACAAAACTGTATGATTGAGCTCAACCGTATTGAACTCATGCAACAAGCGCAGCAGCTATCTTTGCTTTCACAACAAGATGCTTTAACTGGGCTTGCTAACCGACGTTATCTTGATGAAACACTAGATAATGAATGGCGACGTGCACTACGTCATGAGACATCACTTACTATTATGATGGTTGATATCGACTTTTTTAAGTCATATAACGACACCTTGGGCCATCTTAAGGGTGATCAGTGCTTAAGAGATATTGCTACTGCAATTTCATCTATTGCCGCTCGTAGTGGAGATTTGGTTGCTCGTTATGGTGGTGAAGAGTTTTTACTTCTTTTCCCTATGACAAACCCACAACAGGCTCAAATTCAAGTTGAAAGATTAATGAACGCAATTAAAAAAATTGCAATTGTTCATCCATGTAGCAGTGTTTCACCGTATGTAACCATTAGTGTGGGTGTGGCAACGACTGTTCCGCGTTTAAATGATTCAATTTCTGCCTTTGTTAGCCGTGCTGATCATGCACTCTATCAAGCAAAAACAAATGGTCGTAATCAATATCAAATTGCTGTAAATGAAGAACAAATTGTAGACTTAACTTAATTATTCATAAGTCTATATAATTAAAAAAATTGCTATCAATAAATAAAAAAGCCACATACTTTAAATTATGTGGCTTTTCTTAATTCAACCAGAACTATGACTAAGGTTCAATCGGAGCAAATGGAGGAACAACATCTGCATTTTGAGCACGATGGCGTAGGAAATGATCCATTAAAACAATAGCCAGCATTGCTTCCGCAATTGGAGTTGCTCGAACGCCGACGCACGGATCATGACGGCCTTTAGTTAATACATCAGTATCTTCACGATTTAAATTAATCGTTTTCCCCGGAGTTGTGATACTTGCTGTTGGTTTTAGGGCAATCGCTACACGAATGGTTTGACCACTTGAAATACCACCCAAAATTCCACCAGCATGATTTGCTAAGAAGCCATGACTCGTCAATTCGTCACGTGTTTCATGACCAAACTGTCCAGCAACTGCAAAACCATCACCAATTTCTACACCTTTCACCGCATTAATACTCATCATTGCATGTGCAATGTCAGCATCTAAACGGTCAAAAACAGGCTCGCCCCAACCCACAGGAACTTTCTCAGCTAAAATTTCTAGCTTAGCGCCACAGCTTGTACCTTGTTCACGTAAAGAAGTAACCAATGCTTCAAAGCGAGAAACAGCATCTACATCGCCACAGAAAAATGGATTATTTGGAACTTCATTCCAATCTAGTTTCTCGGTAACTTCATTACCAATTTGAGTGACATGACCACGAATCAAGACACCAAATTTTTCTGCTAAATATTTCTTCGCAATAGCGCCTGCTGCAACGCGCATAGCAGTTTCACGAGCACTTGAACGACCGCCACCACGATAATCACGGAAACCATACTTTTGTGTATAGGTATAATCCGCATGGCCCGGTCTAAAGGTTTGCGCAATATTTCCATAATCTTTCGATTTTTGGTCAGTATTACGAATGAGCAAACCAATTGGAGTACCTGTGGTTTTCCCTTCAAATACACCTGAAATAATTTCAACCTGATCAGGTTCTTTGCGTTGAGTTGCAAATTTCGATGTACCAGGTTTACGGCGGTCCAAGTCTATTTGCAGATCTTCTTCAGTCAATGCAAGGCCCGGTGGCACGCCATCAACAATTGCCATTAAGCCAACACCATGTGATTCACCACATGTAGTTACACGAAAGAGTTGTCCAATAGTGTTCCCTGCCATATGTACAACTCCTTAAGATTGTTCTGCAAATAATTTTCTATAACGACGACATTGTTCAGCAGTCAAAGCAAAAATACCTGAACCGCCTTTTTGGAAAGTGAGCCAGTTGAAATCAATCGTATTGAAGTTCTGACGCATTGCCCATTCAGAGTTACCCACTTCAATGACGATTAAACCATCTTCTGTCAAATAATCTGCTGCTTGAGCAAGCATTTTACGTACTAAGTCTAAACCATCTTGACCCGCTGCCAATGCAAGTTCAGGCTCATGTAAAAACTCTTCTGGTAGGTCAGCCATATCTTCGGCATCAACATATGGCGGGTTACTTACAATTAAATCGTACTGATTTTCAGCTGGAATCTTGGCGAATAAATCAGATTCAAGTAACGCAACTTGATATTGCTTATTGTGGTGTTCAACATTAATTGAAGCTACTTCTAAAGCTTCTTTAGAAATATCTGTTGCATCCACTTCAGCATCTGGATAAGCATAAGCTAAAGCCACAGCAATACAACCAGAACCTGTACACATGTCTAAAATACGTTGCGGAGTCTTAGGTTTAGTATTTTCTGGTAAGTTATTGAGCGCTTCACGCATTTGACCATTTTCATCTAAACAATATGGTGCAAAACGTTGCTCAATTAACTCTGCAATTGGTGAACGAGGAATAAGTACGCGTTCATCAACATAAAATGGCTTATTGAAGAAGTAAGCTAAATTTAATAAATAAGAAGTTGGAATACGGTCATTAATACGACGCTCCAGCAAGCTTAAGAATTCTGCTTTTTCACTTGGTAAAAGCTTAGCATCTAGAATTTCTGCATCTGCTGACCATTCAAGAGATAAGGTTTGTAAAACTAATGCAGAGCTTTCTGCAAAATAATCTTCAGTACCTTGTCCTAAATGTGCATCATGTTGACGTAATGCTGATACCCCAAAACGAATAAAGTCTCGAATTGTTGATAAATTTTCAGCAGCTTCCTGTAAATGTTCAGGGCTAATCGTCGGTCGCTCCACTTAGGCGTCTCCAAAGGCAATTTTTGCAAAGTGACTATTCTACTGAGTGAGACAAAGCAACGCAACGCTTTGCCTTGTGAACCAGTGTTTTACATCTCAATCTATAGAAATCACGGCTTTAAATTAGAATACTTTGTTTTAATTAAGAAATAATGAACTTTATAAGTAGCGCAATATATAGTCTCTGAAACAAAAAAGCGGCCTTTAAATACTGACCGCTTATGAACTCTAGTTGGCTTAAAGCTTAAGCTTTTCTGCAACATAATCGGAGTCTTTATCTCCACGACCCGACAGATTCACCACAATCATGGTTTCTTTCGGCAGCTTTGGTGCTTCACGAATTGCCCAAGCCACCGCATGTGAGCTTTCTAGTGCAGGAACAATTCCTTCTACACGAGAAAGTGTCATAAAAGCATCTAAACATTCTTGGTCGGTTGCAGTGCTATATTCCACACGACCTAAATCTTTTAAAAAACTGTGTTGTGGCCCAACACCCGGATAGTCTAGTCCTGAAGCAATAGAATGCACTGGTAAAGGTTCACCAGCCTCATTTTCAAGCACATAACACGCCATACCATGAATTTGGCTTGGTTTACCTAAAGTTAAGGTTGCCGAGTGCATATTGGTGTCTAACCCATGTCCAGCTGGTTCAACCCCAACGAGTTTTACATCCGAATCATTTAAAAATGCTGTAAACGCACCGATAGCATTTGAACCGCCACCAACACATGCCACCACATAATCTGGATTTTTACCAAAGCGATGGTGCGTTTGATCTTTAATTTCATTACCAATAATAGATTGAAAATCTCGAACCATTTTAGGGAATGGATGAGGTCCAACCACAGAACCAATGGCATATATAAAGTTTTTAGGATCTTTTAAATATTCTTCAAATGCACTATCTACAGCATCTTTTAATGTTGCTGTACCACGTGTAACTGCCACCAAATGTGCACCCAAAATTTTCATTTTGACAACATTTGGATGTTCTTTTTCAATATCGACTTGCCCCATGTGAATTTCACACGGAATACCCACTAAAGCACACGCTGTTGCCAAAGCAACTCCATGTTGACCTGCTCCAGTTTCAGCAATGACTTTCTTTTTGCCCATATATTTAGCAAGTAAAGCTTCACCTAAGCAGTGATTAATTTTGTGGGCACCCGTATGATTTAAGTCTTCACGCTTTAAATAAATTTGTGCGCCGCCTAACTGTTCAGATAGACGCTTTGCATGAAATAAGGGACTTGGACGGCCTACATAATTCGTAAAGAGGTCTGATAGTTCATTTTGAAATTCAGCTGTATGGCGAATTTCTTCATAAGCAACATTAATTTCATCCATTGCTTCTTTTAAATGTGGAGGAATAAATTGCCCTCCATACTCACCAAAAAATCCTTGTTCATTCGGTAAAGCAATACCATTAATTTGATGTTGCATATCATCCCTCTTTTTAAATTATTAAAGTTATCAAGTTTATCGAGAAAGGTAACGCGTTAAATCCTCAATGCCTTTTAGGGTCATTGGATACATATGGTTTTCAAAAATCTCTTTAATCCAACCAATTGTTTGTGTGTAATGCCAATACCCGTCTGTTTCAGGGTTTAACCATGCTGTTTTATCAAAATGCTGACGTAAGCGGCGTAACCAAATTTCACCTGCCTCATCATTCATATATTCAACCGAGCCACCTACCGATTTCAGCTCATACGGTGCCATACTGGCATCACCTACCACAATTACACGATAGTCGCGTCCGTAAGTATGAAACAAATCCCATGTATTCATACGCGTAGCTGTTCTTCGGTAGTTATCTTTCCAAACATAGTCATAAAGACAATTATGGAAATAAAAGTATTCAAGTGTTTTGAATTCTGTTTTAGCTGCGCTGAATAACTTTTCACATTGGGCAATATGAGCATCCATTGAACCGCCCACATCAAACAACATCAATACTTTGATTCGATTACGGCGCTCTGGAACCATTTGAACATCCAAGATACCTTGCTTGGCTGTTTCCCGAATTGTTCCGTCAACGTCTAGCTCTTCAGCAGCACCTTGACGAGCAAATTTGCGTAAACGTCGTAACGCAATTTGCATCTGACGAGTTCCAAGGACTTGGTCGTCATCTAGGTTTTGGTATTTACGCTGTTCCCAGACTTTAACCGCCGAACGTTTACGCCCTGGCCCACCAATTCTGACGCCTTCTGGATGGTCACCAAAAGCGCCAAAAGGTGATGTTCCACCTGTGCCAACCATACGGTTACCACCTTGGTGTTTTTTATGCTGTTCGCGTAAGCGTTCCTCTAGCATTTTCATCAGTTCTTCTAAAGAGCCTGCTTTTTGAAGCTCAGCTCTTTGCTCTGGTGTTAAATGCTTTTCGAGAAGTTCTAAATCGAACCAGTCTTTTGGTAATTTATGGACTTGCTTGAGTAACTCATCGATATCAAAGGTTTCTATGCCATCAAAGTAATCTTTCATGGCACGGTCAAACTTATCAAAAAAGCGTTCATCTTTAACTAAAATGGTTTTAGCAAGCTGATAGAACTCTTCCTGATCGGCAAAAACTAAACCTTCACTTACTGCACGGTTTAAGTCAATGAGCTCACGTGTAGTAACTGGAACACCGTATTTACGTAAGGTGTAAAATAACCGCACAAACATGGGTTATTCCCTCCTTTAACGTCGTGACATGAAAGCCAAACGTTCAAGCAGTTGCACATCTTGCTCGTTTTTAATGAGTGCGCCATACAAAGGTGGAATCGCTTTTGATGTATCTCGATTACGTAATACATCTTCAGGCATATCATCTGCCATAAGCAGACTTAACCAATCGATTAATTCTGAAGTAGATGGTGGTTTCTTCAAATTAGGAATTTCACGGAGTTTGAAGAAAACTTGAAGTGCTTCATTTACTAAGGTTGCAGAGATACTTGGGAAATGTACCGAGATAATTTCACGCATAGTTGCTTCGTCTGGAAACTCAATGTAGTGGAAGAAGCAACGACGCAGGAACGCATCTGGTAATTCTTTTTCATTATTTGAAGTAATAATTA
Source organism: Acinetobacter sp. GG2 (assembly GCF_000292385.1). Classification (NCBI taxonomy): domain Bacteria; kingdom Pseudomonadati; phylum Pseudomonadota; class Gammaproteobacteria; order Moraxellales; family Moraxellaceae; genus Acinetobacter; species Acinetobacter sp. GG2. Next base: position 289,528 of record NZ_ALOW01000040.1, on the reverse strand, counting down.
CGATTGGACGTTGAGTAGCCGTAATCGTTTCGCCTGTTTCATAAACATAAAAAGACATCTTATCAAGTTCATGTAACAAGTCATTTGGAAACTCGATGTCCGCCTTATCAATTTCATCAATTAAAAGCACACAGCGCTCTTCACTGGTGAAAGCTTCCCACAGTTTACCGGGCTTAATATAGTTCTTAATATCGTAAACACGATCATCACCGAGTTGACTATCACGCAAGCGGGACACAGCATCGTATTCATATAAGCCTTGCTGTGCTTTAGTCGTTGACTTGATGTGCCAAGTGATGAGTTTTAAACCAAGACTTTCTGCAACTTGCTCAGCAAGTAAAGTTTTACCTGTACCTGGCTCACCTTTAACCAATAAAGGCTTTTGCAAAGCACGAGCTGCTTTTACAGCAAGTTTAAGACTATCAGTCGCGATATATTGATCTGTACCGGTAAAATGTTGGGTATCAGCAGACATGTAGAGACCTTATTTTTCTATTTCAATGGTTAGATGGAACGCATGCTCTTGTTTGTTGAATATTTTGACCAACAATAGCCAATAACCAAACCTAGACCAACCACAAACAGAATTAAGGATAAATTTGACCAGATTAAAGGACTGTCTTTAGTTAACACACCAAACAGTAAACCAAAAATAGCTGGTGCTACAGATGCATTAGGCCCTTCCGAAACGGTTGGCGTCAATAAAATAGCAAACACAACTAACCAGCTTATTGCGCCAAAAGTAGTAGGTAAGCGACGCATTAAACGCCACCAACACCACAAAGCAATAAGAGCGCCAACGCCATAAGCTGTTAAAGCAATGATTTCCTCAGGAATTGCATCGAGAGAAGAAAGTAATTGATTTAAAACTCCAGCTTGATCTTCACGCACCACGTAAGCCCTCTGGTTCAACTGCATTTGGGTTAATTAACCCTTCTGGCGGCATCTGAATAAAGAAACCTTTTGTTTGTAATGAGTCTAGAACATGTAAAACATTTACACGCGCTAATTTACGTGTTGGAGCCAATTCTAAATGCATGACAAATGTTGCACGACCAAATGCTTGTAAAACAGCTTCTGGAACTTTTTCAAACGGATCGGCTTGCTCCGTATCATCAGGATAGTTTTGACGAGCAATATAAATGTACATTTCATCTTTTTTGCTCGATCTATAAATATCACAGTGCATTTCAAATCAACTCTTGAACTAAGGACAGCATACATGAAAAAAAACAACAGACACACGCAGGTTTGTTTACGCATCAGTCGTTTTTTCTTTTCTTGCGAAATATTAACCCACAACAATCATTAAGGTCGACAAATAACTTTTAATTTTCTAAAGTTTTAAATTTTCTACCTTTAATAACCTATTAATTTTACATAAAAAATCCTTTGAACTACTTTTATAAAATGAAAAAATTACATTTTGAAAACAATCAAACTTTAATTTAACTGAAGTTAATCCAGTTTAATTTATTGAAAATTATAAATTTAATTTAAATTCTGCTTTAAATTAAACCTTGGTAAGTTTTAACTTATGCATACAGGATAAGACATTATTTAACCGATTATAAATTCGGATGTGTTTCAATAACTATAGATCTATAAATAGGAGGTCTATGCTATGTCTCGTGGCGATAAATCATCTTATACAGCAAAGCAAAAGCGTCAGGCTAAACATATTGTTGAGAGTGAGGTAGATAGAGGTCATTCTCAAGAAGAAGCTGAACGTATTGCATGGTCTACCGTCAATAAACAAGATGGCGGTGGTAAGAAAAAATCACATTAAAATTACCACTAGATACTTCTTTGGTTAACTTGATGACTAAAGAAGTATCCTATTAATAACTTTAAAAGACTCTTGAGCCTTGCATATAGTCATTACTCACCTGATTTAACGCACTCAAAATTAAGCTGTCATCTTGAGTAAGTAAGGCCTCATTTAAATGACTCATGTAATTCATTAATGTTTCTTTTGAAGCTCGCGCAAACTCGGTAGTCACTGCTTCATCTTCATATAACATTACATAACTACGAGCAAACCCATAAATAAGATAAGTCGCTGATTTTTGGTTTAGATCTGGAGATTGTTTTAGATACTGCTCACACGCATTTTTTAAGTTTTTAAATGCATCTGTACCAGTAGATTGATTTTTGAAAGATGAAAGTATTGTTTGAAAGTTCATATCCATATTCCACTCAAAAAGTAAAGCTACAGAAGAAGTACAAACCTGTCAAACAATATATTGATTTTTATAAATTTAGATTGTAAAAAAATATAAGAAACGCCCTAAAGTATGGGCGTCTGATAAAAAATTTAGAAACTAACTTCAATATTGACCGTTGTACCAGACTGTTCAATATTAGTTGAAATATTAAAACCTCTAGCTTTTATCTCTTCTTCTACTTGGGTAATATGTTCAGGATGTAAGGCATCTATTGGAAATTGAAACACTGCTCGGCGTTTACCTTCTTTGGAAATTTCCTCGGTTCCAGATAAGATTTTTTCTAATAATATTGTTTGATCAATTTTTACATCTTTAGCATTTTTTCTTGCCTGTTCAGCATTAAAATTATTAGTCATGTTTATCTCTCTAGTTATTAGTAAGCTTTATTTATAGCATAAAAAATTAATTTCAATATTAACTTATTATTGATTTTAAAAACTTTTTAAGATTGCACAAATAAAATTAGAGGCCTCCTCTCCCCGAGAAGGCCTCTATATTTCTGCACCGAAACAAACTTATAGTTATATATTATTTATTTTGAAATTGTTTTTCTTGCTACCAAGAATATACAGACCTGTATATATACGCAATTGAATTTTTCTCATGAATAAAGTTAATTTAATTCAGCATAGGTATATATAATTAAGATTAACTCATATTTATAGTAATTAAACTTTAAAAAAGCCCACTAATATAAAGCAAAGCTAAATAAAAAATTAAGTTCATAAAACTGTGCTTATAAAAGAGTCTTATTTTAAAGTAATATTAACAAGCATTATTTGAATAAATATTAACCAAACAAACTATGTCTTAGATACAAGGAGTTTATTTGAACTAAAAACACCTTTATAAATTTAAAATAAGAGACTTGCCTTCTCTTCTGTAAATAGCTCAATAAGCGGTTTGGTGAGTAATTCGTAACGCCATCCCAACAAGTAATCAGGTAAATCTTGTTCGTCACCTTTAGAAAGCACATGCTGATGAATCGCATTTAACCATTTCTTACGAAGCAAAACTTCTTTTGGAATGGAGGTTTGCTCTATAGCATTAGCAATTAACGCATCCATTTTATCTAAAGTTTCTTTTGAAGTAATTTTAAAAGGTTTAGCAATTTTAGCTGGCCATTGCCCTTCTACTGGTAAGTCTTTTAAAAGATCCAGAATAATCTTGCCATATTCACGAACAACATTTGGACGAATATCTCTGACTTGAGATAATTGAAAATTATTACGCGGATTCTTTTCGACTAAATCAATCATTGTCGAGTTTCTAAGAACAAAACTACGTGGCTGGTTAGTTGCTTTAACTATATGTTCGCGCCATTCACTCAAATTTTGCAACTGCATTAATTGACGACGCGAATGTCTATAATTCCCTACATCTGTATAAAGCAATGAAGTTGGTGTTTCACTAATAATTTCTTTGGTGAGACTACTGCAATCTTCAACAACATAGTCGTAAAGCCCTTTTTGCTTAAGCTGCTCCTGAATATGGGTAGCCAATTGCATAAGATATAAAACATCATTTGCAGCGTAACATAGCTGTTGAGGAGATAAAGGTCTCGCCAACCAGTCTGAACGTGTTTGATCTTTTTCAATGTCAATGTCTAAACAAAGCTTTAAAGCACCTTGATAGCTGACTTGTAAACCATGTCCGAGAAAAGAAAGTCCAACTTGAGTATCAAAAACATTTAACAGGTTTTGTTCATCGGCATAGTGGTAAATTAAATCGATATCTTCACTACATGCGTGAAAAATATTTTGTTGAGCAACAAAGATTTTTTTCCAAAACTCAGTTAAATCTAACGATACCCCATCCAACAAATATACGTTTTCGTTGACATTGACCTGACATACTCCAAGTTTAGGCCAAAGGGTGTCAACCTTAATAAATTCTGTATCAAGTCCATAAGTTGCCAAAATAACTTCTTCAATAGTACCTTGGCTTAAGCGTTGAATTAGGTAAGGAATACCTATTTCCTCTGGCCCGATCCCATCTAAAGGAGAAAGATGACCACCTAATACATGGTATTTGCCACGGAAACTACCACTTTGCTCAATTGCCATCACATCTGCCGGAGACTCAACTACACAAAGCAGTTGATCTTCTCTTTCTGTTGAGGCGCAAATGTCACAAATCTCGTGCTCTGTTAAAGAGTGGCAAACACTACATTCATGAATATAACTTGATGCTTCATGGAGAGCATGCGCTAAAGCAAAGGCACCTTCACGATTTTTCATCAACAGATGTAAAGCCATACGTTGGGCCGACTTCGGTCCAACGCTAGGCAAAATACGTAAAGCTTGAACGAGTTGTTCAAATCTATCACTAAACACTGAATTTCCTTAGAACATGCCTGCTAAACCAGGAGGTAAACCCATACCTGAGTTAGCTTTTTGCATTTTCTCTTCAGAAATTACTTCTGCTTGACGTACAGCGTCATTAACCGCCGCAGCAATCAAATCTTCAATCATGTCTGGTTCATCTTGAAGTAATTCTGGATTAATTTCGATACGTTTTACGATATAACGACCAGTCATTGTTACTTTAACTAAACCGCCGCCAGCTTCAGCATGTACTTCAGTTTGAGCAAGCTCTTCTTTGGCCTTTTTTATATTTGATTCCATATCTTTTTGCATGCGCTGCGCTTGCTGCATGAGCATATTGATATTCATAAACCTAACTCCGTATCTCTATCAAATATGATTGATAGTCACATAACACTTCGGAACTTAAACTCTTTTATTACCCCTACCGATCATCAAGATCATTGAGGTCATTACGTTTAAATCAAAATTAATCCGCAATTCTGACACAATAAATTAATGTTTTCTATTGGTATCTATGAAACTATTTTCGTTAACTCATCCATTTAAAGTTTTCTATACAAAAGTTTTGAGACTTAGGAACTGGTTCTCTAATTTAACTGACACTACTGTGAAGCTTGAAGATTTTTATTGTCAGGTTTGTATTCATTTAAAGGCATTTTCTGAAAAGAGGCATTTGCTTTTTCAATTGAATGATCGGCATCTTCAACTGATTTGTTTGCATCATTAATCAACAACACAGTTTCGCTGATTTGAGTTGGTTCATCTTTTTGGGCAAATACTCCATATCCAATTAAACCAATTGCCCCTATAGCGACTAAAAAAATTATAGGTTTAAGCATGGTTAAAACTCGCTTTGTTATTTTTATTAACTTTAGAACTTTTTTACGTTTCGATTTTAAAGTCATTTATAACAAAATGTAGTTTTTTTATTTCAATCGTTGGTTAAAAGTAAAAGTGAATTTAAAGAAAAGCCATACTAAAATAAGTATGGCTCAGTCTTAAATATATAAATTATTTAGATTAAATCTAATCCGCGTGAGATATCACCAATAATATCGTTAATATCTTCTAAACCAACTGAAACACGGATTAAACCTTCTTGAATTCCTGCTGCTTGTTTGGCTTCAGCAGAAAGTTTGCCGTGTGTTGTTGTCGCAGGATGGGTAATTGTTGACTTCACATCACCTAAATTACCAGTAATTGAAATAAATTTGGTGTTATCAATCACCTTCCAAGCGCCTTCACGTTCACCTTTAACAACGAAAGAAACAATCCCGCCAAAACCATTTTGCTGTTTTGCTGCAAGTTCATGTCCTTCGTGAGTTGGAAGGCCTGCGTAATAGACTTTCTCTACTTTGTCATGGGTAGATAACCATTCGGCAAGAATTTGAGCGCTCTCACAGTGTGCTTTCATACGTAAGCGTAAAGTTTCTAGACCTTTTAAGAAAACCCATGCATTAAACGGGCTCATTGATGGCCCAAGTGTACGGACGACACCAAAAACTTCTTCTAACAACTGATGATTACCGACAACAGCACCGCCTAATGCTCGCCCTTGTCCATCTAAATATTTAGTTGCCGAGTAAATCACAAGGTCTGCACCAAATTTTAATGGTTGCTGTAAAACAGGCGTACAGAAACTATTATCAACTGCAAGTAATGCACCATTCGCATGTGCAATATCTGCAAGTGCTTGAATATCTGCAATCTCAGCTAAAGGATTCGATGGTGACTCAACAAATAAAAGTTTAGTTTCTGGACGTACTGCGTTTTTCCAGTCGTCCAAATCACATAAATCGACAAATGTAATATCTACACCAAACTTGGCAATATATTTTTCAAACAAAGCGACAACTGAACCAAAAACTGCTCTTGAGCAAATAACATGATCACCCGCTTTTAAATATGCCATAGCAACTGACAAAATCGCGCCCATTCCAGAACTTGTCGCAACAGCACGTTCAGCACCGTCTAAAGCTGCTAAGCGTTTTTCGAACATCGATACAGTCGGATTGGTAAAACGTGAATAGATATTTCCTTGAACTTGACCAGAAAATTTTGCAGCCGCTTCAGCAGCATTTTCATATACAAAAGATGAAGTCAAAAAAATCGGTTCGCCATGCTCACCTTCAAAACTACGAGTATGTCCGGTACGAATGGCTAAAGTATCAAGTTGGTATTCTAAATCATCAGACTGGTTCATTAAATGTTCGCCTTTACTGGTCATGTACTAAAAACTATCATCATTTTGAGTGCCTAGGGTATTTAAGGTCAAGGTAAACCTGAAAATTATCGCTTAGACTTCAATCAATCTTTAGTATAGTTGGTAAAACAAGATGAAACGCTTAAAGTCCCTTGTCTCTGAACAAAGTCAAATCAAGCACCTCTCTACCCGACTATTCCACCCCAAAACACTGGTGTTGTCTCAAAGCACGCATTACGAAGTTATTGGTCAATTTAATGAAACTCGCATTCGTTACTATGCTGCTGCTCAAAAGCGCTTTAAAGAACCATTAGTATTTGTTGCACCTTTAGCGATTAATATGGCGATCTATGATTTATATCCTTATCGTTCTCTTATTAAACATTTCCAGAATGCAGGTTTCGACGTATACCTTGTCGATTGGGGACGTTTAGGATTTAAAGATAGACATCTAAACTTTTTATCATTTATTGAAGATTTTATTCCTAAAGCCATCGAGGTAATACGAACGCATTCAGGTAGCAATCAAATTTCACTACATGGATGGAGTATGGCAGGCATATTCGTTACTTTATATACAGCGCATAACCAACCTAATTATGTCAAAAACCTTATAGTGTTAGGCAGCCCTATCAATAGTTATGCATCTGGTTATATTGGAAAACTCTACAGAACCATAAATAATGCTATTAGTCATAATAAAAAACTTCAGCAACGTATTTATTCTGGTTTACCAAAGCGGTTGATCCATACTCCAGGTATTTTAAATTCTTTGGGATTTAAAATTCTTGACCCTAAAGGCTGGTTCGACGGTCATATTCAATTACTCAAAAACCTTCATGACCTTCAATTTGTACAAGAGCACGCTACATTAAGTAGTTTTTTAAACAATATGATTGATTATCCTGGTGGTATTAATCAGGACATGTTATTCAACGTATGGCTACAAAATCCATTGAATCAAGGCTCTATTCAATTAAAAGATAAAAAAATTGAATTAAAAAATATTGATTGTTCTCTTTTAGTCGGTGCAGGTCGTAGCGATCAATTGGTCACAGCAGATGCTGCTCAGCCATTAAGCCAATTAACCAGTAGCCAAGATGTCACCTTTACTCTTATTCCCGGAGGTCATTTAGGACTGATGTCTAGCCAAGCAAGTGCGCAAGAATTTTGGCCTAAACTGGCAGATTGGTTGACGGAACGTTCGACTATAATTTAAAAAACAACTATGAAAAAGCCCTGATATAAAGGGCTTTTTCACTTTTTATAAAACATAACTGTATATTTGATCAGTTTCAAAGATTTCTAATATTAGAAACTTCAACATACAACCGAGCTAAAAAGATATCTTTTTAAATACAAAATACCCTACCTTACTTTCAAAACTCCCGTCTTTTTGAAGGTTGAAATATTTTCTGACGATATCTGATGCATTTTCTTGTAGATACTTAAGCGTTTTTATCTGATCTTCATGTGTTTTCATGCGCTGTACCCAACTATCGAAATCTAGCATGAGCGATTGTTTGTCTAAAGCAGTTAACTCAAAGCCAGCGTCCTCAATGAAGTAAACCCATTCTTTAATACTGTAATTTCTTACATGACTCGGGTCTCGAATCACTTCTATAGTTTGCAAAAAGGTATCTAATATGGGAAAACTTGAGCTAACAATATCAACAAAAATAACGGTACCATTAGGTTTTAAAACCCGGTTTATTTCTTTCATGGCCGTTGGTACATGTTGCCAGTGATGAGCAGAATATCGACTAATGACTACATCAAACTGTTCATCTGTAAAAGGCATATCTTCAGCTATACCTTGTTGTACAAAGATATTCTTTATTTTTCGGTCATTGGCAGCTTTTGAAACAGTATCGAGCATTTCATGAGATAAATCATAAGCAAAAACCAGATCAGCATGATGAGCAACGTTATAAGCCACATGACCACCACCACAACCTAAATCTAAAACAACCGCATTTGGGTATTTCTCAATTTCTTTAATAAATTTATCAAATTCAACCCCTTCAGAATGAGCGGTGCTATTCAAATAACTTAAAGATTTATTGTGGTACTGCTTTAAATTAATCTCATGTTGATTCAACATGGCTTATTCCTCTTTTTCGATAAACTAAACATAGAAGAAAAAGCTGATAAAAAATAATGATTAGTTTTTAAATAATTAATAACCTAAAGTTATCAATAAATCGTAAAATTCCCTATAAAAACAAAGAAACCACCTGCTGGTAGTTTCTTGAAGTAAAGAACAAGTTCATATTGAAAAATTTACTTAGATATAAATTTTATATTGAATTTTCTAGCTTGTTTTCGAACCTCAGGATTATTAGGTAAATTAAATGGACTTGAACGCCATATAGCTTTTTCAATACTTGATTTAAACTTTGGATCTTCTTTATCAAGAAAAATAATTTGCTCAATTTGACCTGTGTCAGTTAAAAAAACTTTAACACTAGCACTCATACCAGATGAAGATGATGGGACATCCCAAGTTCGAAAGATTTTTTTCTGATATTGTTGCTTATATTTTTCAGCTTCTAATATCGTTTTATCATCATTACTTTTTGGTGATGATAATGACTTAGTATTAATTGCGCACCCGCATAATAAAAATATAGAAGTAAAAATAATGATAATTTTCATTTATAAAACCAATTTTTTCAATGATTAAAATTTAACATTTTATCTTTTTAAAAACCACCAAACTGGTGGTTTTATACTTAGCAGCTTTTACTAAATAGAATGCTAGTAAATTTAATATTTCTGCTAATTGACCAGTTTATTTAGTTTAACTATTCAATTTCAAATTCTGTTCACTTATTAAAATGCTACCTCATAACGTGAATTGATATTTGAATGTTCAGGCATGTTAGCAATATCTTGCTCAGTAAAAATTCCATGCTCAGGTACTTTCGTTCCATTAAATGCGGTATTCACTGGAGTAACTGGTGACTTGCTAACATAATTTTCATCAGCTTTATGGGTGAGTGATGCACAACCATTCAGCGTCATTACCACAGCAAAAGCGAATAACAATTTTTCCATACAGCCTACCCATTGTTGTAAAAAACAAAACAATCTATCAAATTAGACAAAAATTGTCATACATTTAAAACGATCAGACTTTGATCGAATTTTAACAAATCTTAATAAAATGCAAACCAATTTGCATAAAATGTTAAATTGTGTAAAATACCTAAATAATTTAACGATATGCTTTAACTTATGGCTTTTCTACTTTTTTTATTTTTATTATTTACATTCGTGCTCCTTTTAAATGCTCACTATAAATAAGTGGAGTATTTAGCTGTAAGCTATTATTTTGATGCATATTTTATTAGTTTAAAAACAAGAATATTTTCTTCTCATTCAGCCAACTTTTCAGTTTAAATTTATACAAAAAATAAAAAGCCCGCTTTGTAAGCAGGCTCTACCCTTTTGATTTTTTGCGCTGATCATTCAGGACTTTTGCTGTTTGTGACAGCGATCGGATATTACACTTATACTTAAATATTAAAAAGAATAATATTATTTAAATTGATGTTTTTACTCATCAAGTTCTATCGGATCACCATCTTCAGGGCGAATATGTCTTGTTCCGTCATCGGCAGGATCAACGCTAGATCCATCCTTAGTGATCGAGTTATACATTTCATCCTCTTTTTTATCGTCTATAAATTCTTCATCTTCAAAATCAAGAGGCTCTTCATCATCTTCAAAGTTTAAAGGCTTTTCTTCATCTATCATGTGATTCATCCTTTTTAAGTTATGTCATTTCATGCTCAATTAAATACAGGATATATTCAACAGTGAACACACATCATTTATGTAACGAACACTTAAGAAATATTAAAAGATATAAAATTAAAAAGATGTTATTCGAAGTACTTTAAAAATTCTTTAATAACAGGCAAACGTTCAAAACTTTCATGAGCGTTCGCTAACCTACCCATTCATGTTTTGACTTTATACAAAAAGCTTTCTTCGACCAAAGTCCCGCATTCGCTCTTGTACCCGTTTGTTTTAGCCATAAACTGCAATGACAGTAATAAATAGTTTTCATTTAAAGAAATATAGAAATTTCTTGATTACATAAACAAGAACCGATGTTACTCATATAGCGTATTTAATTCATCACTATGAAATTTTAATAATCGTTTTAAATATTTATTATGTATATATTTTTATTATTTAATCTAAAATAAAATATAACCAATTGATTTAATTTAAATTTTAAAAAAGATATTGATATGTAAAGCTTTTTTGTATTATAAGATAAAACATGATTTTTAATAACACTTGAGTAATTAATAGTCATTGAAATATTGGGAATAAACCTTATATTGAGTACAGGTTCATACCTTAACTGAGGAAAAGCTCATGAATAAATTATTCGTTGCAGTATTCACTGGAATGGTATCTCTTGCCGGCTTCAGTGCTCAAGCTGCAACACCTGAGCAAGAATGTCAAAAATTGCAAGATGATTACAATTTGATTTATGCATCAAAAGGCTTTTGCTTTAAAGACCAAGATGCTAAAGAAAAATATGGTAATGAAAACTGTCATACGACTAAGCCAAAATTCTCTGATAAAGAGCAGCAACGTCTAGACGCAATTAAAGAACGTCAAAAAGAATTGAAGTGTAAATAGTACTTAAAGGAATAATTCATGGCATATGATGATCAAAATATCTTCGCAAAAATTTTACGTGGTGAACTTCCAGCGATAAAACTCTATGAAGATGATCAAGTTCTAGCTTTTATGGATATTATGCCCCAAGCCGATGGTCATGCATTAGTTATTCCAAAAACTCCTGCAGTAACTTTACTTGATTTACCCCCTGAGGCAGCAGCTTACACCATCCAGATTGTGCAAAAGATTGCGAAAGCAATGGAAACAGCACTAAACCTAGATGGTATTGTTCTCATGCAATTATCTGGGGCCGCTGCTGGACAAACTGTCCCTCACGTTCACTTTCACCTAATTCCAACAAATGTTCACCAGCTTGGTAAACATGCTGCGCAATTAGGAGATCAAGATAAAATCAAGGCCTTAGCCGAAAAAATTAAAGCAGCTCTTTGATTTAAAGAGTTAAAGGCGGAGCTTAGGCTCCGCTTTTTTATTTAAAAAGTGTAATAAAATCAAAACAAAATAAAGTATTTCTAATTCTTATTTGTCATAAAACTGTCATTTCTTCTTCACTCCACTGTCACAAAGTTTACAGATACTTCTTAGCAAGTTGGTGAGCTTCTGTAACTTTTTGTACATAAGCCAACTACAAAATAAAAGTTAGCTAGGCATACGCCATTTAAAAATACCTTTTGGAGAAATCTCAATGAAGAAATTGCTTCTCGCTGCCGCAGTTGCAACTCTAAGCGTAAACGCGGTGCAAGCAGCGCCAACTTTGTACGGTAAACTCAATGTTACCATTGACCAAGTTGACAACAAAAATTTCGATGGTAAAAGTGACGTTACCGAAGTTAACTCTAACGCGTCTCGTATTGGGGTAAAAGGCGAAGAGAAATTGACTGATAACTTGTCAGCAGTTTATTTAGCTGAATGGCAAATTAATGCTGATGGTGATGGTACAGATCTTGGTCAACGTAACCGTTATATCGGTATTAAATCAAATAATGTTGGTACATTAAAAGTTGGTAAATTTGACTCTTACTTCAAAAATGCCGCTGGTAACTACCAAGACATCTATAACGACCACACTATTTTAGATATTACCAACACAATGTATGGTGAAGAACGTCTAAATAACGTTATTGGTTTTGAATCTGATCCTAAACTTCTTGCTGGTGTAACATTCAATGTAATGTTCCAACAAGGTGAAACGCCTGCTGATCCAACTCCAGGCGCATCTGGTAACGATGACAAACGTAATGGTTTTGGTGACTCAGTTTCAGGCTCTCTCGGCTACGAAAACAAAGATATTGGTTTAGCATTGGCTGCTGCTGCTAACTACAGCGTACAAGGTAAATACAATGCTTATGGCCTTAGCAATATTTTCTCTGATGCTTACCGTGTAACAGGTTCTTACGATTTCAGTAAACTTGGCGCAACTGGTCTTGTGTTGGGTGGTTTATGGCAACATGCTGAACCAACTGATGAGTTGACTAAATATAAAGGCTTACAAGAAGATGCATGGGTTGGTGCTATAACTTACAAAATTGGTGAAACACCTTTTGTTGTAAAAGGACAATACCAATCATCTAAAGCTTCTGTAGATGGTCAGCAAGATCGTAAAATTGATCAATACGGCGTAGGCTTAGACTACAAAATCAATAAACAAGCACGTTTCTACGGTATTGTTGCTCAACAAAAACGTGACTGGCTTGCTCAAGACGATAAACGTACTGTTGTAGGTGCTGGTATGGAATATAACTTCTAAGTTATTAACCATCCTTCATAAAATAAAAGGGCTTGCGCCCTTTTATTTTATTGTACGTACTAAAAAAGCCGATATAAAAATGATCGGCTTTTTTAAAGTATATCTCTTATTTTAAGAAACCACTGACCAGATTCATCACATTTTGAATGTCTTGATTCGCTTCTTGATGATCTGTACTGTCACCCTGAGGTGTTAAAGAGTCAATAACCTGAGGTAACACAGATGCGATCGCACCATAAACTTGTTCTTTTGGCGCTTGAGCCTGCTGGGCAACTTGCTCAATATCTGCTGGGTTAAATAGGCTTTGTAATTGCTGGGTAGGAACTTCACTATTACTTTGATTTGGGTCAACCCAACTTTGAACTTGGCTACCTAAGCCAGCGCCTTTTAACTTTTCTAAAGCAGCTTGTAATCCACCTTGTTGTTGAACCCAACCTAAAATTAAAGGTACAACCGCAATTAATAAACTTTGTACGCCACCACCTGTTTGAGGTGCATTGTTGTTGCCTGTCACTTGTCCTAATACCGAACCTAATACTCCACCCAAACCGCCTTGAGCACCAGAAGAAGTATCACCGCCCATTTGTCCCAATACAGAACCTAAAATTCCACCCAAACCACCTTGACCTGATGCTTGCTGGTTCCCACCTAAAGCTTGCTGAGCCAAAACTTCTACAATACTGCTTAAATTTGTCATGTGTATCTCTTATGCATGATTTATACATGAGCATACGCGGATTCTTATGAACACAGCAAAAGCCAAATTGTTAAATTTTGAAAGAGATTTGCTTGCCTTTTACCAGCGAAATTTATTCCAGTTCTCTGGGTTCGCCCAAAACTTTGAGTTAAACCAGTCTGGCACATGTTTATATGTCAAGATGTTGAATTGCCATAAAGCAAAATCACTATCATGTGATGTTTTATCGATGAGTTGCGTGAAGCCTAAAGAACGTAATAGCTGTTCATCACTGCGTTTGCTTACCACAACAATCCGTTTTGCCAACAAATCTCTTAGCTTCACTAATAATTGTGACTTTTGAACATCGCCAATGTTTTGCATTTCATCTGTATCAAACAATACAAAACCCAAGTCATAACGCTGAGTAAAAGGCAGACTTAAAAGCTCAGTTACGGTAAAATAGTGCCATTGAATTGCGTTATTCTGGTCAATTTTCTGGCCAATACAAAGTGCAGTATGAATGGGCTGTTCGTTTGATAAATCGTCTAGCATAGAAGTGATGACATTTTGTTCAGCCATAACTGCAACCCTTAATTGAAAGATGTGAGTTTAAACTTTATGGAACTACAAGGCATTTGCCATAAAATGCATGCAGGTCTAAAAGATGCTAGTGTAACTGATCAACAGACAACCAAGGCAAATGTTGAATACAAATTTGTATTAGACCGTTCAGAAATTGATCTTCCTTTTAATTTAGGACAAGAACTAGAAATCGAATGGACAGGTAATATCTATTGCACTTCATGTGGCACTAAAACACCGAAGTCTTATTCTCAAGGTCACTGCTTTAAATGTTTTAAAACTAAAGCAGAATGTGACCTTTGTATTATGAAACCTGAAACATGCCATTATCATTTAGGAACGTGTCGTGAAGATGACTTTGCCCATAATGTTTGTTTCCAACCCCATATTGTGTACTTGGCAAATTCGAGTGCTTTAAAAGTAGGTATTACTCGTGTTAGTCATATGCCAGGTCGTTGGTTAGATCAAGGAGCAACTCAGGCTTTACCAATTATGAAAGTTGGATCACGCCGTTTATCTGGTCAGCTTGAAACGATGTTTGGTTCTTTAATTGCTGACAAAACTGATTGGCGTAAACTACTTAAAGGCGAAGCTGAACCTCTCAAACTGACAGAACAGCGTGATCAATTAATCGAAGAATTTGCACCAAAAATTCAAACGATTCGTGAGGAATTTAGCCAAAATCTTGAATTTAACGAAACTGTTGAATTATTAGAAGATGAGTTGCCGCGCGAATTTGTCTACCCAGTAGAACAATATCCTGAAAAAATTAAATCTCTAAACCTAGATAAAACACCAAAAATTCGCGGTGTGTTACAGGGTATTAAAGGCCAATATTTAATCTTTGATATTGGTGTGATCAACATTCGTAAATATACAGGTTACGAGCTTATTATACGTGCCTAGATAAGTTTTAAAGCCCCTAAAATGGGGCTTTTTAATTAAGATAATCTGTTTCTGAATAGCCAAGCTGCCAAAGGTAAAGTAACCACTCCCAATATAATCATTGGAATAAAATTAAATTGAACTTGTGCAAAGCCTGCACCTTCCAAATAAACTCGTTGTACCAAGTTAATTCCAAACCTTAATGGATTTGCGTACGTTACTATTTGTAATACTTTCGGCATATTTTCTACAGGTGTCAGTAAGCCTGAAAGTAACATTAAAGGCATAATGAGTAAAAACGTAAATAGCATGGCTTGTTGCATATTTAAAGATAACGCTGAAATAGATAAACCCACACCAACTACAGCCACATTAAAACTTAGCAAACCAAAATAAAGTAGCCCAATAGAGCCATTCATGGGAATTTTAAACCAGAACAAAATGATCAAGAGAATAATAGTTGATTGTATCAACCCTACAAAAATTGGTGGTAAGGCCTTACCAATCATAATTTGTAATGGTGTATATGGTGTCACTAGTAACTGATCAAATGTGCCCTGCTCACGTTCACGAGCAACTGATAAAGCAGATAAAAGTAATGTCTGCATCATACTTAATGCTGCAATTAATGATGGCATTAAGCTCCAACGAGACTCTTGATTTGGGTTGTACCAAGTTCGTGTTTCAAGACTAATAGGTAATGCAGAGTTAAATTTTTTCTGATTAAACTCCCCAATTATTTTATTTAGATATGAACCAGCTACAACCGCGGTTGATGAATTCCTGCCATCAACAATGACTTGTATAGGTGGACTTTGGTTATCATTTAATTTGCCCTCAAAATCTGATGGAATCGTAATCACGACCAGTGCCTGACGGCTATCAATTACTTGTTTGATTTGATCTGTATATTGAAGTGTTGTAACACGCTTAAAAATACCAGAGCCATCTAGTTTTGAGATTAGCTCATGTGAAACTTGCCCATTGCTCTGATCTAAAATCGCATAATCCACACGGTTAACATCATAAGTTGCAGCATAACCAAACAAAAGCGCTTGCATCAGTGCAGGTACAAATAGAATGACTCTATTTGCAGGGTCACTAAAAATGGTTAAGAATTCTTTTTTGACCAAAAAACTTAAGTGTTTTAGCCAGGCGATTAGTTGCTGCCACATAACTTTATCTCAACCGTTTTTTTAGTGAAAAGTTCACGGCACATATCAAAACAACGATATATCCCAGTAAAAAGCCACATTCTTTAAGCCATAACTTCCAATCATCACCTCCCATAAATAAAGTTTTAATTAAAATCATAAAATGTGTAGCTGGAAGCAATTGGCTAATAATTTGCACGACTAAAGGTAAGTTGCGGGTATCAAAAACAAATCCTGACAGCATAAGTGCGGGCATAAAACTTGCCAATAAAGCAATTTGACTTGCCTGAAACTGACTTTGAGCAAAACCGGATATAGTTAAACCAAGTAATAAAGAAACAACTAAATAGAGAAATGAAGCCGATAAAATTGAGAATAATGAACCGCGCATGGGCACTTCAAAAATAAAATAGGCAGCAATAATAGAGATTACGATATCAATCATGCCCACAACAACATAAGGAATAAGCTTTGCTAATACAATTTCAAATGGTCTTACAGGTGTGACAAATAAGGCCTCTAGTGTTCCTCGCTCCCTTTCACGGGCGATAAGTAAACCAGTTAAAAATGCACCGATTAGAGTCAAAATAAGTACCATTAGGCCAGGGACTAAAAACCAAGTACTGTTAGCAGACTCGTTAAACCATATTCGTTGTTCAATATTAATGGCGCTTGACGTTGCTAATATTTGCCCACGGTCAACTTGTATAGACGGCGCGGTAGCTAAAGCACCTGCAACATAACCTTCTAAGGCTGTTGCTATGGTGGTGGATGTGCCATTTAATAATAGTTGAACCTTTGCATTACCTTGCTGTGCCTGAGTGGCGAAATCTGAAGGAAAATGCAAAATGGCATCAATTCCGCCATCTCGAATGGCCTGCTCTGCTTCAGGCAAATTATGAAACTCTTGACTTGTTAAATATCGTGAGCCATTCAAACCCGCTAAAGCCTGATGGATTTGTGGTGAAGACTGATCAACTACAACTCCGACCCGGGCCTGATTTAAGTCAAAGGAAAGTCCATAACCAAACAGTAAAATTAAAATAACAGGCAAAACGAGTCCAATTCCAAGGCTGCTTTTATCACGAATGAGCTGCTTAGTTTCTTTACGAACTAATGCGATCAAGCGATTCCAAAACCCTAAGCTCATTGTAGACCTCCTAAACAGCGTGCCTTAATGTACGTGCTTGTTCCACAATCGCTATAAAAGCCTCATTCATATCACTAATATGCTTATCTTGACTGGCTAAATTGCGTACTTGTTGTGGTGAACCTAAGGCCAATAACTTTCCAGCATCCTGTATTGCAATGCGGTCACAATATTCTGCTTCCTCCATAAAATGAGTGGTAATAATGATAGTAATCCCTTGATTTGCCAGCTCGCCAATGCTGTACCAAAATGAACGCCGTGCAAGCGGGTCAATTCCGCTCGTGGGTTCGTCTAAAAATAAAATTTCTGGGTCATGCAACAGTGCCGCAGCCATAGATAATCGTTGTTTATACCCCCCAGGTAAATCACCGCTTTTAATATGTGGCTTTAAATCGTATTGCTGTAAGGCTTTATCAATTTGTTGATTTAGTTTTTTACCTGATAATCCATAAGCTCCACCAAAAAACTTTAAGTTTTCCAAGACTGTTAAATTACTATAAAGCGCAAATTTTTGAGAGACATACCCTACTTTGGCTCTGGCCTCAGCACGGGCTGTACGTAAGTTTTTACCAGCAACTTCTAGATACCCACTGCTTGCTGGTAACAATCCACATAACATCCGAAATGTTGTGGTTTTACCCGCACCATTCGGACCAAGTAATCCAAATATTTCACCACGTTGAACATCAAATGATGTATTGGCAACGGCAGTAAAATCGCCAAAGGTTCTAACTAAATCTTTAACCACAATGACGGGTTGTTCTGATTTCAAATGATTGTTTTGTTCTAATTGAAAATTCTGCTCAGGAACAGATACTAGTTTTCGTTGCTTTTGAGTCTGCTGCAACAACATCATAAACGCATCCTCAAGTTCTGCTGATCGCCTATGAGCGACTAGCCCCTGAGGTAAAATATCTGTTGATAATTCTTTTTGGCGACCGATAAAATTTACTTGTTCACCCTTTGGAACAGCATCAATAATGTCAACAGAATTTCCAAGCAATTGAGCTTGTAAAGTCCGTGCCTTAATTTGCTCTGAAAACTTTACTTTCCATGTTTGTCCATGCGCTATTTCTTTTAATTGCTCAGGTAAACCTTGCTTTAAAATTTTGCCCTCATACATGATATACACATAGTCACACTTTTCTGCTTCATCCATATAAGCTGTACTTATAATAACGCTTAAGCTTTCCTCTTGAACAAGCTGTTCAATAATGATCCATAAATCTCGTCTTGATAAAGGGTCTACTCCAACACTAGGCTCATCAAGTAACAATAACTCTGGTGAACGAACTAGAGTACATGCCAGACCTAGTTTTTGCTTCATACCACCAGAAAGTTGCCCAGCTAGACGCTCAGTGAATTGAGTAAGATCCGTTATTTCCAATAAACGTTTAAATCTTTGACTACGTACTTCCCTTGGAACGCCATGTAAGTCAGCATATAAATCTAAATTTTCTTGTACACTTAAGTCTTCATAGAGCCCAAAGCGTTGTGGCATATAACTAACACGGTCTTGTACAGCTTGCGGGTGTTTATCGATATCAAACCCAAGCACATTCAGAGAACCTGAAGTAGCTTTATATAGTCCAGCAACTAATCTTAATAAAGTTGTTTTTCCTGCACCATCTGGGCCAACTAAAGCAGTAAGTTCTCCTTTATTGATCTGCATATTCAAATCATCAATTGCCTTAATTTCTGCTGATTTTTTATTTTCAGCTTTAAAAGCCATAGATAAATTATGAGCTTGAACCACTACATTATTATCAGTCATGAGCTTTTTCACCTGAAACAAGTGGTACTTTTACAGTCACCGGTTGACCCATTTTCAATTGATCATTCGGGTCATTTACATAAACCCGAACTTCATAAACTAGAGTTGTTCTTATCTCATCAGTCTGTACAGTTTTAGGAGTGAACTCAGCCACAGAAGATATATAGCCAATTTTTCCATTGATAGGTTGATCCGGATAAGCATCTCGAATGACCTGTGCCGTACCGCCCATATGAATGGAACTTAAATCTTTTTCATTTGCATATACACGAACCCATTTAGGGTCAGTCAAAGCCAATGTATAAACTGCCTTTTGCGCAGTGGTCATATCTCCAACTTCTTGTAACCGTGCCCGTACCACTGCATTTACAGGAGACTTTAGTTCAGCTTGGGTAAGGTTATAATTAATTAAATCTAAATTAGCCTTCGTCACTTCATATTGTGCTTTAGTCGCTTCCCGATCCTCTTTTCTGGCACCTTTAATGATCAATTCTAAATTAGCTTGTCTTTCACGGACTGCTGCCTCAGCACTATTTTTATTACTTTTGGCATAGTCGAGCTCTTGTTGGCTTATTGCCCGACCATCGGTACTGTTCACCAATATTTGTAACCTTTGCAAGTTTTTGCTGGCTTTATCTAAGTCAGCCTGTGTAGAAGCAAGTTGTGCTTTTGCTTGACTAATTTCTTCTGGCCGAGCTCCAATTTGTTGTTTAACGATTGCTTCTTGTTGAGCTTTGAGTTGTGCTTGAGCTTGCTTAGCCTGAATTTCTAAAGAATTGGTATTCAGGGTCGCCAGTACTTGACCTGCTTTAACTTTATCGCCTTCTTGAACTAACAGTTTCTCTATACGGCCAGACTGTTCAAATGCGAGTGAAACTTGGCGAATATCCACGTTTCCATATAGAGTCAAATCATTATCTTTTTGATTCTTATTATTATATTTCCATGCCCAGAAGCTGATGATAACCAGAGCTATAATAACTACGACTATGGCAATCACTTTTTTATTCATCTTATTATCCTTCTTATTAAATTCAAATTTTCTTAGTTTAAATTCAATTTAAATTTAAATTACTCCAATCTTTGAATAAAAGATATACTTTTATGGTGAATGAAAATTAGGTTTAAACATGTCCAGATCTAGACGAAGTGATGGTGACTTAACCAAGTCTAAAATTATTGAGGCAGCAGGACCACTAATTGCCCAATATGGTTTTGCAAAGACAGCGA
Source organism: Acinetobacter sp. GG2 (assembly GCF_000292385.1). Taxonomy (NCBI): domain Bacteria; kingdom Pseudomonadati; phylum Pseudomonadota; class Gammaproteobacteria; order Moraxellales; family Moraxellaceae; genus Acinetobacter; species Acinetobacter sp. GG2. The sequence goes on along the minus strand of NZ_ALOW01000040.1, from coordinate 268,901 downwards.
ACAAAACAATTGCTAGCGCTGCCAATGTCGATTTAGCTGCAATTAATTATCACTTTGATGGTCGAGATGGACTATATCAAGCAGTTTTGGTGGAAGCGCATGCCCACTATCTAGATGAACAATACTTACTAGAACTTGTCGAGAGCACTCACTCACCAGAAGAAAAGCTGAGCTTATTACTTGAAACTTTGCTGCATAAGTTAACTGAAAAAGATGTTTGGCATGGCAAAGTCTTTATTCGTGAGTTGTTCTCACCTTCTGAGCATTTATTAAATTTTATTGAATTTGCAGGTATGAGAAAATTTTTTCTTATTCGTAAGCTCATTAGTCAAGTTGCAGGCTTAGATGAAAATGATCCAGCTGTTTTGCCTTGTATTTTAAGCGTGATGACACCTTGCATGATGCTCATTATTGCAGGACCTAATGCTCAAGCACCTGAGCCTCTTAAAAATATTGCTCAGATGCCATTACAAGATTTAGTTGAACATTTTAAAAAATTTTCATTGGCAGGATTAAAAGCAATTAACCAATCAAATCTTAAAAATTAACGATTTAAACATTGCAAAATGGCTTGTACAGGATCTTCTGTATTTCCAGAAATAAGCTGTTTATGCATAGTTAAATGTTGCATCACTTGAATTTGAGCCGTCTCAACGTTCATTAGTTTTTCTATTTCAGCGGCTAAATTTTCTGGTGTTGCATCGGTCTGAATCAGTTCTTCAATGACTTTCTTACCCGCAATAATATTCGGTAAAGAATAATAAGGAATTTTGACCAAAAGCTTAGCAATTATATAGGTCAACCAATGCAACTTATAGAAAGTGACCATCGGTCTATGCATGAGCATGGCTTCTAAAGTCGCCGTTCCAGAAGCTAACGCAATAATATCACTTGCATTCATGACCATACGACCAATTTTAGATTCACTATCAGTATTTTCTAAAATATGAATAGAAGCCTTTAAATGAGGTGCTAGTTGTTGAACACCCTGCTCAATCTGTTGCTTACGGGCATCATTAATTGCCGGAATTAAAAACTGGATGTCAGGATATTTGGTATGCAAAATATTAGCAGCACCCAGCAACATAGGAAGAAGTCGCTCTACTTCACCTTTACGGCTACCTGGTAACAAAGCAATATGCTTTTGATTTTCATTAAGGCCTAATTGCTGTTTGGCAATTTGAATTGGATTTTCAAGTGGTAATTGTCTAGCTAATGGATGACCCACAAATGCCGCTGGAACTTCATATTGTTCATAAAAAACTTTTTCAAACGGAAATAAGCAAAGTACTAAATCGATACTTTGTTTAATGCCGTGAACACGTCCTTGGCGCCACGCCCAAACAGATGGACTGACATAGTGAACTGTTTTTATTGGAAGATTCTTTTCTTTAATACTTTTTGAAAGTCTGAGGTTAAAATCAGGTGCATCAATACCAATAAAAATATCAACCGGATGCTGAGTCCATTGATTAATTAAACCATCTCGTACGGCGAACAATTTTTTTAAGTCTTTTAATACCTCAACAATCCCCATCACAGATAGAGTTTCCATCGGGTAATAACTGTTAAAACCTTCAGCAATCATTTGGGGTCCACCGATTCCCTCAAACTCAGCATCAATTCCTTGCTCGCGGAAATTACGCATAAGTTTGACACCTAGCGTATCTCCAGAAACTTCCCCAACTACAATGCCTATTTTAAGTTTTCGATTTGCCAAGTCGGTTTACCCAAGAATTTGAAATAATGCATTCTAGCATAGAGGTTTATTAATCTTGAACTTGCTAGATACATGCTGGCGAAAGTCTGTCTCCGCACGCCATAATCTAGAATTACACTCACTCACTATATTTTAATCAAAATTAACAATGCAATTTGAATTGTAGCTTACATTTACAAACAATAAAATAAATGAGAATTATTTACATTATCTTTACTATTATGACCTTCCCACCTCGACCATTTAAACTTTCTGTAATCGCTTGCGCGATTTGTTATGCAAATCTCACTTATGCTCAAGATACAGATGTACAAGCTTTGCAGATGATTCAAGTTAAAGCATCAAATGCTGAGCAGTCTTCTGAACAAACAAAAGCATATAGTGTTAAAAACTCTAGTAGTGCAACCAAGCTTAATATAGAAGCTAAAGAAACGCCTCAAACTATTAATGTCGTTACTCGTCAACAAATTGAAGACTTTGGGCTTACCAGCACCCGAGATGTTCTAAACAACACACCCGGAGTCACAGTTACCAATCAGGAAACCGAGCGAACTACTTATATGGCTCGTGGTTTTGAGATTTCAAATATATTGACTGATGGCGTAGGTTTTCCCCTCTCAGGTTATAACTACAACAACACCAATCCTGATACTTATTTTTATGATCGTGTAGAAGTCGTTAAAGGTGCTGACTCTTTAACGAATGCATTTGGTGACCCAAGTGCAACTATCAACAATATTCGAAAACGCCCAACTCAAGAATTTCAAGCAAGCGGCGGTATAAGTTACGGGTCTTGGGACACTCAGCGTTATGAGGCTGACGTCTCTGGCTCAATTCTACCGAGTGGAAAAGTCCGTGGTCGCATTATGGGCTATGAACAAACTGGCGATTCTTACCTTGACCGATATTCTTCAGAAAAAAATGGTTTCGCTGGTATTGTTGAAGCTGATTTAACAGATACCACGTTACTTACCGTAGGTTATAGCCAAGAAAAAAATAAACCGAATGCAAACAATTGGGGTGCTCTACCCTTACTCGATGCCAATGGTAAACAAATTTCTTATGATCGCTCCTATAACCCAAACCCTGACTGGGCACATTGGGATAATGAAACGCAAAATGCTTTTGTTGAATTAAAACAGAAAATTAATGATCAATGGGCAGCTAAGCTGACTTATAACTATCTTGATAGTAAACACAATAGTCGCCTTCTTTATTATTATGGTTATCCAAAAGCTGATGGTTCAGGAGTGTCTTTGACACCATGGGGTGGTCAAGAGCATCAAGAACAACATGCTGTAGATTTTAATCTTGAAGGAACTTATAAACTTTTTAATCGAGAGCATGAAGCAACTTTAGGCTATAACTATGTACGTAGTCGTCAGCATGATAATCAATCTACAGGAACAATTAACGATACCAATGTTATCAATTCTACCACTACAAATTGGGCAAGCTGGACACCTCAATCTATAACGTGGTCAGATTTCACGGAAGCAGCGAACTATACGCAAAATATAGATTCAATTTATGCAGCTACACGTTTACATCTCAATGAAGATTTAAAACTTTTGCTTGGCGCAAACTATGTGCGAGCTGAGAGTAAAGGCGAAAGCTATGGTTCACCCATGGAATATAGTGAAAGTAAAGTTTCACCTTATGCAGGCCTAACCTATAACTTTACGCCTGAATATACAGGTTATATGAGCTATACCTCTATTTTCCGTCCGCAAACTGGTATCGACCAAAATACTAATCAAGCTTTGAAACCTGTTGAGGGTAAAAGTTATGAAATGGGGGTTAAAAGCTCATGGCTAGACGACCGTTTAACAGGTGCTTTTTCAGTATTTAAAACCGAGCAAAATAATTATCCACTACGTAATTCAGACGGAAATCCATTTAACCGAAAAGTACCAACTAGTGATTTAGAATCACAAGGTGTTGAAGTTGGCTTATCAGGTCAAATCACTGATAACGTCAATCTTACTTTTGGCTATGCTCAATTTAGTATTAAAGATATTAAAAATGGTGGTGAAGCGAGAACGTATAATCCGAACCAAACCCTTAACTTGCTGACGACCTATACACCATCTGTTTTACCTAAGCTGAAAGTTGGCGCAGGGCTACAATGGCAAGACGCCGTGAAACTATATGACTCGACAGCAAACAGCACCATTAAACAAGATTCCTATGCTTTAGTGAATTTAATGGCGAGCTATGAAGTGAATAACCACATTACGCTTCAAGCCAACGGTAATAATATTTTCGATAAGAAATATTTGTATAGTTTCCCTGATGGTCAAGGTTTTTATGGACCCTCAGCTAACTATACGGTTGCTGTAAAGTTTAAATATTAATCGCATAGCCAACTCCTATTTAGGAGTTGGCATTCCTCTTATTTTTGTTTATGTGTCAGTAAGAATGTCCAAAACTTTAAATCTCCCTATGTCATATCGCATAAAAGTTTTCTATCGATTCTTAGTCGTTTTCGGTATGGGTTATGCCTGTATGGCTTATTTAAGTCTTGGTCTTACTGGCATTTTCCATTTGACCCTAGACAAACCTGAAGCCATTTATTTGGCAGCATTTATCTCTATTTTGTTTTATGTACTTTTCGTGATTATAGGTTTCTGCATTCAATCACTTTTGAAACTCACTGGGTTATCAATCGCGTTATGTCTTCTTTTCTTTTTTGTGACACGGATGGTGAGTTATGCATAAAGGTATACGCCAATCTATGGCATGGCTACATTCATGGACTGGATTAATTTTTGGATGGCTCGTATTTGCTATTTTTTTAATGGGAAGTTTGTCGTATTACCGTCATGAAATTAATTTATGGATGCAACCAGCACTTGCACAGTACGAAATAAAACAAGATGTTGCAATTAAAACAGCATATCAATATTTACAAAAACACGCTCCAGATGCCAAGTCTTGGTATTTAACTGTTGCTACAGCAGAAAGTCCCGTTAACACCATGTATTGGGAAAAACCTGACGGTGGTTATGGCAATGCCACACTCGATGCATACACAGGTCAAGAACTAAAACTTTCGGCAACCGAAGGTGGTGACTTCTTTTATCGTTTTCACTATCAACTTTTTGGCGTTCCGATATTCATTGGACGGCTAGTTGTATCTTTAGCAGCTTTTATTATGTTAATCGCCTTAGTCTCGGGCATCATTACCCATAAAAAAATCTTTACCGACTTTTTTACCTTACGCACCTTTAAGTCTCAGCGGTCATGGCTAGATTTTCATAATGTATCATCTGTACTTGCATTACCCTTCTTTTTGACTATTACTTTTACAGGCTTAGCTATTTTCTTTTATTTATATCTACCTTGGGGAATGCAAAAACTCTATCCAGAGAATCCATATCAATATTTCAATGATATACGGAGCAAAACAGTCTCAGAAAATAATGCTCCGCATCCTGCGCAGAGTCTACCCATCGAAAAACTATTGGCTCTACTTGAACAACGTTGGGGAAAGCAAATTTTGGGTACTATTAGTGTTAAAAACCCAAATACGAATCAGGCTCAAATTACGTTTATTCAGCAAGAAGACCGCTCCATTACTCGTAATCAAGCGCAAATCATCCTAGATGCTACAACTGGCAAAGTCTTAAGTGATACGCGTAATCATAGTGCCGTTGCCACACTTTATGCGGGAGTATATGGTTTGCACATGGCAACTTTTGCTCAACCTTTACTTCGCTTAGGATTATTTTTCTCAGGCATTTTAGGTTGTGTGATGATTGCGTCTGGCTTGTTACTTTGGAGCCTTAAGCGCCAACTTCAAAATAAAAATACTAAGTTTCATTTCGGGCACTATTTAGTTGACCGTTTAAATATTGCCACATTTGTAGGCTTGCCTTGTGCAACCCTTGCTTATTTATATGCGAATCGATTGTTTACCGTCACCATAACTACAATCAATTATGAAATTTATAGCTTCTTTTTAGTCTGGCTCATGAGCCTAATTATTGCATTAATTACTAAAAAGCAGCATTTGTGGCGAACTCAATTGAGTATTTTTATTCTGCTTTGTATTGCACTTCCAATCTTAAATCTAAGTTATTTAATCAAATATAATTACATTCAAAGCCTCGGTGATTATTGGATCTTTGCCCGTATAGACGTATTTTTATGGATATTTGCAGCTTTAGCACTTTTTATATTCTGCAAAATTAGACCTATTCAGCATAAAGCTACACAAAAAATTCAAAAGAAACTGAATAAGTTAAATATTGAGGTGAATTCATGATGATCTTTGTTTTTACCCTGACTGTGTTAGGCATGTATTTACTATTCATATCGAGCGAGAAATATCGGTCCCCCAAATCAACTGGTTATTTCAAAACCTTAGCTCAGAAATCTCACTCATTGTTAAGAATATCCGCTTGTCTGTTGTTTGTTTTGAGCGGATTTATTCTTATCAAAAAAAATGGCTTATCTATTGGTTTTGTGAGCTGGTGGATATTTGCAACACCTTTAACTTTTGCTCTGATACTTTTAATTAATCCACTCAAGTCATCAAAGTAATCTCTTTATTAAAAATAATGATTAAAAATAAAACAAACTAAGTGATATTTGCATTGCTTAGCTTTTTTTTGCATAAGTAAATCATTATTCATGACAAAAGTTTATCTCTAAAAGGAATAAGATATCTGCGTTTCGTGATAAGTGGCGATAAAGATGTCTGGTGCTTTTGAATTTATCTTAGCGGGTATGTTAGTTGGTTTCTGTGTAGGGATTACAGGAGTTGGTGGTGGGTCATTAATGACACCAATTTTAATTGGCCTTTTTAGAATTGAACCTCATATCGCAATTGGTACCGATTTACTTTATGCCGCAATTTCAAAGTTCTGTGGATCAATGGTTCACGCAAAGAAATTGAATATCGTGTGGCCTATCGTTTTATGGCTCGCAGTCGGTAGTATTCCTGCTTCTTTCATTACCACTTGGGTACTTGAGCACTATTTAAGTCAATCTACCCACTATAAAGCCGTATTAACCATGGTGTTAGGCTTTATGCTGACTTTGACGGGTGTTTCTATTATTTTCCGCTCTCGTATTGAGAAGTTTTTTAGTAAATTCCGCAACAAAGAAACTGCTCATAGTGAAAATGAACAATTAGCTATTCAAAATAAGCGTACCTACATTGTGATTATGGGCATCATTTTAGGTGTATTCGTGACACTATCATCTGTTGGTGCTGGTGCCTTTGGAATTATGGCACTCGTGATTATGTTCCCGAACTTGCCAATGATTCGAATTATTGGATCAGATGTTGTACATGCCGTATTACTTACGCTAGTTGCTGGTCTTGGACATATGAGTGCAGGTAATGTCGACTTTATGTTGCTTACATGGTTATTGGTAGGTTCAATTCCTGCAATTATTGTAGGAACATTAATTAGCTCTCGCATGCCTGAACGTTTAATCCGTAAAATTTTAGGTATCACTCTATTTGCCCTTGGTGTTAACTTTATGGTTCATCCAGTCAAAGCAAAACCGAAAGCACCTGTGGTACAACAACAAGCTCAAGTTGCTGAAAAAACAGGCAACTCGACTGAAAGATAGTAAAATCAATAGGATTTTTCCAAACTGAAATACCATGGGATGTAGTATTTTCATAATTATTTCATGGTATATTCAGTACACAAAACAACCTTTAGTATGATCGAACCAGTGACAGCAATGACTACACATTTAAATTCCGTTTCAAAGCCAGATATCGACGACGTTAATATTAAAAGCATCCAAACTCTTGTAACACCAGCTGAACTTAAGTCAGAACTTCCTTTATCTGATGTTGCTTCACAAACTGTTCTAAAAGGCCGTGAAACTATTCGCGATATTTTGGACGGTTCTGATAAGCGTTTGTTTGTCGTTATTGGTCCTTGCTCTATTCATGATCCTAAAGCTGCTCACGAATATGCCGATCGCTTAAAAGCACTAAGCGAAAAGGTTAAAGATACTCTCTATTTGGTTATGCGTGTTTATTTTGAAAAACCACGTACGACAATTGGTTGGAAAGGTCTAATCAATGATCCAGATATGAATGACTCATTTAACATCGAAAAAGGTTTACGTATTGGTCGTAAGCTTTTGCTTGAGTTAAATGAAAAAGGTTTACCTTGTGCAACTGAAGCACTTGATCCTAACTCGCCACAATACTACCAAGACTTAATTTCATGGTCTGCTATTGGTGCGCGTACAACCGAGAGCCAAACTCACCGTGAAATGTCTTCTGGTCTATCATCTCCAGTAGGTTTTAAAAATGGTACAGATGGCGGTTTAACTGTTGCAACCAATGCCATGCAGTCTGTTAAATATGGTCATAGCTTTTTAGGCTTGAACGAAGACGGTCAGGTTTCAATTATTAATACAAATGGTAACCCTTATGCGCATGTTGTATTACGTGGTGGTAATGGTAAACCAAACTACGATGCTGGCTCTGTTGCAGAAGCAGAAACTGCTTTAGCGAAGGCAAAAGTTAGCAATAAGATCATGATTGATGCAAGTCATGCCAACTCAAATAAAGATCCGTACTTACAACCACTTGTTCTTAAAAACATTACTGAACAAATTTTAGATGGCAATAAGTCAATTGTAGGTATTATGGTTGAAAGTCACCTAAAAGGTGGCCGCCAAGATATTCCTGAAAACCTTTGTGACCTTGAATATGGTAAATCAGTAACTGATGGTTGTATTGATTGGGAAACTACTGAAAAGACATTGCTTGAAATGCATGAAGCTTTAAAAGATGTTTTACCAAACCGTTAATTCATCTTTTTAAGATTGAAAATTAAGCCCTCAAAAATGAGGGCTTTTTTTATTTTGTTTGGGCGGAGTTCAATATCAAACTAAATAAAAATAACTTACGACAAAAGTAAAAAGCAGTACAGTTTCACTAATCTCAATTGCTGCGCCGACAGTATCGCCTGTAATACCACCTATTCGTTTTATAAATAAGTGTCTTAAATAAACAAGACTGCTTAAAAAGCCAATAATCGTAATAAGCCCTTGCAATTCCCAATACAATGGCAATAGCAGAACAAACCCAGTTATTATCCATGAAGCAATTTTAGGTAAATGATCTGTCAAAGAACGCCCTAAACCTTTTTCACGAACATATGATGTAGTTAAAAACAAAATAGACGGTACAACGCGTCCAACTATAGGTACAAGTATTAAAAATAGTGTTTGATGTTGTTCAATCAACACATAGATGAGTACAAATTTGAGTAAACAAATGATAACTAAGCTCAGTACTCCAATTGGACCGCAACTTGGGTCCTTCATGATTTGTAAAGTACGTTGTTTATCACCAAAACCACCTACCCACGCATCGGCAGTATCGGCTAATCCATCTAGATGCAATCCCCCAGTCAACCAAATCCATAAAGTGAGTGTGATTGAGGCAAGTAGAACAATAGGGAGTTTAGCCAAAAGACAGATGAAAATAAAAAGTATGCCACCGATAATCAGCCCAACCAGTGGATAAAACAAAATAGCTCGACCATTTTGTTGCGCCGTTGGTATAGTTTTTAACTCAATAGGCAGAACAGTTAAAAATTGCAATGCAATCCAAAAAGGTGTCATATCCAACTCTCTAACTGAACTATATTTAAAAATAAACTGAATTATGAAGAAATAAAAATGGGAATAGCAATCCCTATTCCCATGAAAGACTTTAAAAACTGAAAATCTATTGCATTTGATAGCACTGTTTCAATTTGATGTAGTCATAGTAAAAACTAGTTGGTGTGTAACGTGCATAATTACATGCAGACTTAAATAACGTCTCTTTTTCGTTATAAAGCATCTTCACTAAAGTATTACCTTGGTTATTTTGGTAAATATCCCACTGTACATTGGCTGCCATAGGCGAAACTACTTCACCACGCCATGTACTTGTTGAATAGGTATAAGTTTGGCGTAGTGGTAAAGGCTGCATCATATTATGCAGATCTAAGCTGGTCGCTAGAGGAATAATAATTTCAGCATGAGCAAAACGTAAAACTGCTTTATATGGTTGGGCTTTATTTACAACTGCATCAACTTGTTGAAATAAATCTTGTTTGAGGCCTTGTGCAATTTCACTTGTAACTTGATTTGACTCTGTGAAACTTGGGCCTTTTTCATAAAAATCATTGGCATCATTAAATTCAGCATAAAATTTTGCGGCGTCTAAAGGCATATATTTATCAAAATCAACACCTTTTAACTCATCTTTCATACCACCAGAAATAGAATAAAGCTCATAAATATAAGCCGCAGCATCTACTGCACTAGCAATGGTATTTTTACCCTTACCCTTTTCTGTAATTTGTTCGCCTTTAGGTGAAGTTACTGTAAAAAACCCATTATTGCTAAAACTATAACCTGTTGTACCAAGCTTTTTAATAAAGTCTGCTTTAAAAATTGGAATGAGTACGGTCTGAGCAGTTTTTTCTGCCTGAGTATTCTTCGATAACTCATTCAACTTTTGAGCTAAATCTTTATTGTTTGCTTCAAAATCTTGATAGGCCTGGCTTGCATCATAAATTTTCTGTTGGGTAGCACTTAATGGTTGAGTTAAGTCTTCAGCCGCATTTAGACTATGAAAATAAAGTTTAAAACGGTCAACACCACCATCTAAAATACTTGGAACACTTGTACTCGATAAACTGGTATAAGACGTTGGTACAATCTTATCTTTCAAGAGGGGTTGTTGTTTAATAAGTTCAGCAGTGAAGAATTTAGCACTATCCACCGCACGATCTACCCCAGAACTTTGTACCAATATAGATGCTTGAGAGTTTACAAGTGTTGGTAAACGTTGTAATAAGCGATCGGCAATGCCACGGTGTTCTAAAATACCAGTCATGGTTTCATTTCCGTAACCATATTGGCGAATACCTTCAACACCATAACCTAACAGGATATTGGCTTTCATCATTGCTTCTAAGTCAGTACCTAACTGCTCACCTAACGGCGTTAAAGCATTTTCTGCTTTTGCCTGTTTCCATAAGTTATAAAGTGCTAAATCATATTTAAGACTTGAGAGTCCTCGTGAACCGTGACGTGCAACTAGCTCTGTAAAAACTGGTTGGAACCCATTGGGTGCTTGTTCATAGCTTTTTAGATCTTGTTGCGGTTGATAAGGTGTTTTGGTTTGATAATATTTCGATGAGTTTGTAGATGGTGTAGTTTGAACTTCTTGATCATCATTGTTATTGCAAGCCGCGAGTAATATGGTTGTGGCAAGCAACGTCGTTTTAAATAAAATATTCATAAGTCAGATGAGGTATTAATAAGAAATGTCCCTAGCTTAGTTTTTAGCAATTACAGTTCTATTAAACGGACTTAAATATCTTTATAAAAATAATAACTTACAATTGTATAAAAATATAAAACCACTATTTCAAGATAAAAGTTAATTGTTCTTCTTCAAAAAATTCGAATGAGTATAATTTTCCAAGTTCTGCCTGCATTTTTAGCAAGTCATCTAAAGGTTGTTGCCGTGCTAAGCAAGACAATAGCTTAATCACGCCTCCATGTGTAACAACCAATGCACGTTGCCAGTTTTGTTTTCGCATCTCTAAGAGTAAATCTTGAAAGCCTTTCAAAATCCTCGTTTGAAATTGCATTAAGGTTTCTGCCTGTGGTGGACAATATTGACTCGGTTTCTGCCAGAAATTTGCAAGTAGTTCGGGTGAAGTTTCGTAAATTTGCTGAGTTGATACGCCCTCCCACTCACCAAAATACATTTCCTTTAAGTCATGATTTAGAAGTAAAGGCAGCTGAGTTGTCTTTGCAAGTTGTTCAGCAAAACAAGCACACCGTTTTAAAGAAGAAGTTACAATGACATCCCATGTCTGGTCTGTAACTTGTTCAATGGTCGACTGCATTTGCTGCCAACCATTTGCTGTTAACTCATCATCCAAATGCCCACGTAGAGTATGGCTATATTGACTTTCGCCATGTCTGAGTAAATCGATTCTAAATTTACCCAATTTTATCCCCGCTTACAGCAGCTTGGGCAAAGGTAGCCATTTGATTATGTAATATACATGCCATTTTAACTAATGCTAATGCAGCACCAGCACCACTACCTTCACCTAAACGCAAGTTCATCTTTAAAATCGGGTCAGCATTGAGTTCCTGTAAAATACGTTGGTGGCCGTATTCAGCCGATTGATGACCAAACAACATCCAGTCACGTACTTTAGGGTTCATCCGCACAGCGCATAAAGCGGCTACAGAACTAATAAAACCATCCACAATAATAGGTAAACCGACTTGTGCGCATCGAATATAAGCACCAGTAATTGCGGCAATTTCCAAACCACCGACGGCGCATAATGTTTTGAAGACATCACCAACGACATGTTTATGATGAAGTTCTATAGCTTTCTCAATTACTTCAATTTTATGTCTTAACTGATCGGCACCTATTCCTGTCCCTACTCCAGTCAATTGCTCGGCAGTATCATTTAGTAAAAGACAAGCTAAGGCAGAAGCAGAACAGGTATTCCCTATTCCCATTTCACCTGCAATATAAATATCTGCGCCGTCGACTTTAGCAGTATCTACACTCTTCTTTCCTAACTCTAAGGCAGCACGGCATTCATCAGCATTCATTGCGGCTTGTTTAGCAAAATTTGCAGTCCCAGCACGAATATAGTGACGTTCAACACCTGCGTATTCATATGCTTCGCCCACTGTGCCACAGTCAATCACTTGTAAATAAGCTTCATGATATTTAGCAAGTACACTAATTGCTGCGCCACCCGTCGTGAAGTTTTGCAACATTTGACGGGTAACAGCTTGAGGATATGCAGAGATATTTTCTTCAACTACGCCATGATCACCAGCAAAAATTGTAATCCATGAATGGTTAACATGAGGATGTGCATTTGATTGTAAACTAGCAAGTGTAATTGCAATCTGCTCTAAATCACCTAAAGCACCTGTAGGTTTAGTGAGCTGGAGTTGATGTTGTTCAGCTTGTTGCTTTGCGTCCAGATTAGGTTGCTTTACAGATTCTAACCACCAGTTCATTTTACTTCTCACCTTTTAAAATCATTGGAAAACCAGCCACACAAAACACAACTTTATCTGCAATTTGTCCTAACGCTTGATGTAGTCTTCCTGCTTCATCGACAAAACGGCGACTAATTTCGCCGAGTGGCACAACACCAAGCCCTGTTTCATTACTTACTAAAATAATTTCTGACTCAAGTGTAGGTAAAACTTTTAATAGTTGCTCACACTCAAATTGTTGAACACTTTGATCTTCTAAAAGTAACAAATTGGTTAACCAAAGCGTTAAACAATCTACCAAAATAATTTGATTAGGTTGATCAATTTTTTTCAGAGCATTTGCTAAAAATAATGGTTCCTCAACCAATGCCCAGTGAACAGGTCGCTGATTTTGATGATGTGCAATTCGACTTTGCATTTCTGGATCAAGCGCTTGCGCTGTCGCCACATAAGTCACAGGTAATTGTGTAGATATTGCCGTTTGTTCAGCGAGTCTACTTTTGCCAGAGCGAGCACCACCCAAAATCAATTGCAACATGAATCACCTAAAAACAAATGCTGATACGAAAACAGCTTACCTTGTAAAGTTTGAGCTTCATAAAAACCAAACGTTAAATGCTCAACTTTCAGTTCAAATTCAGCGTATTTGTATTGTACAGGTAATTGAGAAATTTTTTGCAAAATCAAATCACTACTATAGATGTTTTTATATAAGCCTAACGTGATATGAGGATAGTAATCTAAAGCAGCAATTTCATTAGAAACTATGCCTAATTTTTGACGTATGTGAGATAAAACATTATCGGTATCTTGGATTTCTACAAATAAAGCACTACTAAAACTATCAACTGAACCAATTTTTAATCGAAATGGTGAAATATTTTCTTTTTTTAAAATTTCTCTTTGTTGTAAAAAATCATGGAAACTAAAGTCATCACTATAAACCCTAGGTTCATGGGTTAAAAATCCACATATAAATAATGTGACATGATATTGACGATTATTCGGTTCTAATAAAAATTCTGAAAAATGTGTACGTAAGACATCTAGATAATCAACTAATTTCTGATCATTAATCTCTAGATACCATAAAGCATAATTTTGACGTCCTAGGTGCCATTCCGGATAATCCCGTATAGTCGTTGGCACCATGAACGTCGTAGGTTTTAGCAGCACAGTTTTAATTCAAAGTCACTTAAGTTTTGTATTAAAACATGTTTGCCTTTCAATTGTAGAGTGTTAAATCATTAAATGCCTTCAGACATATTGGGTAGCTGTCGTTCTGGCTTTGTTAGTTTTCATATCCAAAAGCTGTTGGTCTTGTTCAGAAAACAAATATTGAATGTGTTGGACCAAATCAACTTCAAGCTGTCTTTTTTGAGCCATCTTCAGATCTAATTTTAGAATTTGTTGCTGTAAATGCTGAATAACAGCATTATCATCAATTTCTAAAAATTGAATCGCATACGCATAACCTAGAGCAGTACCTCTTAATAAATTTTTATAAGGTAAATCATGACCTATGTTCATTTCAATTGATGCCATGACACGTTCATTATAGTTGAGTTTGCGTAATGGATCTCGAGCTACTCGTTGGCACGGATCTTTAAATGCATATTCACAAGAGTCTAGAAAACTTTGAGCCATTCGGTTCAGATCTTTTGCATAGTTAGGCAATACAATTGCAAGCCCCTGTTTTACTTCTGTAATTAAGTTTTCTGCAAATGCTTTTACTGAATGATCACCCATAGCAATCCCAATAGATTCATAACCCATTAGTGATGCATACCAAGCAAGCATCGCATGCACGCCGTTCCATAGGCGGTTTTTAATAAGTTGAATATCTGTAATTTGTTCAACCAATACAACCTGACGTAGCTTTTCAAGTAAAGGACTGCCTTTTTCAACATAAATTGGCATATCCGTTTCACTGTGGAATAAGATTAAATCCATACTTTGTAAGATATGACCAGGTTGGAAATTACGACGCATATTTTCAACATAAACCGAGGCGTTGTTTTGCTGATCTGTAGTCAGTTTATTGCAGTCTTCAATTTCAATTTGATCTTCTTGTTCAAAATCTTCTAAATGCTGTTCAAGGAAATTATGCTTAATACGAAGTTGACGATATAAATTCTGATTAGAAAGTTTTGAAACCATTCGGTTTACTACAGTGTCACAAAAGTAATGCTCTTTTAAAATATGTTCAGTCACATCCTCATCATTCGTTAACTCTAATAGAGCTTCACGAAGATGCTTCATCACTAAATATTTAGCACCCACTTTATTTAAAATAATTAAAAAAGTTAGCGGTTCTATACATGTTTCAAGTGGCGAGTTAAAACGGGCGTATAGTCCTTTGGCTATCATTTTTGATTCAGCTTCAATCGCTTGCTCTGGCAAACAAAGTGCAATCAAACTTGAATGAGTATACATCTCTAACATTTGTTGCTCATTGTCAGAGTCGACAATCGTCATATTCTCAATACGTTCATCATAAGAAAATTGTCCATAGCGTATACTATAGGTTCCAAACGCATTTACGGCCTCGCGAAAAAGACTATTACGAGTTGAAGCAATTATTTTTCTTGGTTTTGTATATCCATCCCAATGTGACAATATTTGAGCTATATATCCCCCACCAATAGCACCGAAGCCATGTATACCAACCGTAAGTTGATTCAGGCTCTGTGGAAAAGGTTCTTGTATTTCCGGCATATCCATAATAGGAATGAACTGGTCAAGATCGCTTAAAAAGTCATACATCTGATCGTAATAAAAATCTGCTTTTTCGAGCATTTCATCATTTGGCTCTTTAATATCCTTTAATAAAATCGTTAGACCCTCAGATGTGTAAGCTGAGGTTAAACCATTTTCAGAATCTTCAAACATTAAACATTGCTTAGTGTTTAAATTAAGTTGGCTTGCTGCTTTTAAAAATATTTCAGGATGAGGTTTTCCCTGTTCTACTTCATCACCACAAGTAATCACATCAAAGAACTTATAAACATTGGCATTTATTAAATATTCTTCGGCAATTGCTCTACGACTTGAAGTGGCTACAGCCATTCTTAAACCAGATTTTCTTAAACGTTCAAGAACTTGAACTAATCCCTTTTTAATAGGCACGCCGTGTTTACGAATATGCTCAAGCTCCATCTCATCAGCTCTTTTTCTTATTTCTTTATACGGAACATCTACCCCATATAAACGTTGTGCTAGTTTTTCTGCTGTTGTCGCACTTAAACCCAAACATTGCATTAAATATTCGTGTGAAAACTCCTGCCCAATCAGCTCTTGAGATGCTTGTTGCAATGTTTGAAACCGTAAGCGCTCAGTGTCAAACATTGTCCCATCCATATCAAAGATAGCTCCATGAACAGGTTTTCCATGAAAAATAAGCACGTTTTTACCTCTTTTTTTGATCATGTTTTATTCAGGGTATACAAAAAATTGATTAAAAAGGCAGGATGATAATAAATGAAACATTACTGGTTATTTTTTAATCAAAAATATAAGTAATCTGTTACTGAGAGAACTTAAAAACTCTAAAAGGTTGAATAATGAAAATAATTCTGAAACCGAGTTCTAATGCAAAGATAGCAAGCTATCCTTGCTTGCTATCTTTACTTGTTCTTTTTATTGCGCTGATAATGTTTATTTTTCTTAGGTCCATTTACTGCTAAACAAACCTGCATTGTTTTTATTATGTCTTGCAGGTCTACCAATACCAGAAATTTATCAACTCTTGTTATCTTCTGGTAGAACCAAACTCCACACAATAATGATAATCATTTTCATTTAATAAGTCAATTTGATATTGCCCTTATTTTAATCAATCAAGGATATCTGCAAATTGCGCCGTCAATATTTGCGCCAGATCATTCGGATTTAGACCAATATCTAATCCTCTTTTTCCCCCACTTACATAAATTTTGCCAAGTTCTTGTGCAGAAGCATCTATCACAGTTTTCAAACGTTTCTTTTGTCCTAATGGACTAATTCCACCCACTAAGTACCCTGTTAAACGTTCTGCATCTTTTGGATTTGCCATTTGTAGTTTTTTACAGCCAACCGCCGTAGCCACCTTTTTTAAATTGAGTTGATGATTAACAGGTATAATTGCGACAAAATAATTTTTTTCATCAGTTACAAGTAGCGTTTTAAAAACTTCATTTACATCAAGATTTAATTTTTCGGCAGCTTCTAAACCGAAACTTTTAGCATTTGCATCATGTTCATATTCATGAATAGAAAATTCGATTTTATTACTTTTTAACAGTCTACATGCAGGTGTCATAGGATTTTAGATTTTAATGAAATGATATTGATTATATTTATTTTAGAGAAAAGTTTAAAATTTGCTTAGGCTATTTACGTCATTTACATGAAAAATCAAACAGACACTGAACAAAAAACAATCTGAACTTGATATTGAGTAGATGACTCCAATATATTTAATTGAGATTTAAAGTCTGAACTGGCAAATTTATGAGTTACAAACACAATAATCTGATGGCAATGCGTCACCGTTTTTGGGATGAATCTTCAGATCATGTATTAAATGAAAAGCAATTTTTACAGCAGACCTTAATCGAACAAGGTATTTTTAATAATGCCACTTTTGAGGATGTTAAGTATTTTTTCTATACACTACCGAGCATCGTTATTGTAAAGGCCCATGCTCTTGGTTTTATGCATGATTCTGTCAAGCAAATGGTTATTCAACATATTCAAGCTAATCGTATCCACTTAATGCAAAAAGCTGAATTAAAAATTCAGTTTAAAATGTAAGTTAATGATTAATATTTAATGGCTTTTTAATCTAGTTCCTCTTTCTGGAGAAATTGTATTTTAATTTTTATTATATTGCTTAGGCTATTTTAGAAAATTAAGATATAAAATGATACTTTCAACTCACCATTCAGTCTGAGGGAACTATTTTAATACGTTCAAAACATGTAATATTCGTTACAATTTTAGATCACCAGCGTTTGGCTGCATGATGCGCATAGGATTCTATTTTCATGTCAAATCAGAACGATAAGCTTAAGAGTTTAAAAACTTCTTCCATGGATCGACGCTTATCAATCGCGAAAGCTTCTTTACTGGCAGGAACACGTTGGGCTACTGCAAGTGCCTCTACCCTTTTTTCTAGTGAAGAAGAAAAAGAGAAGAAGCGTAAAAAGGCAATGAGCGAACAAGCTAATTATCTTGTTTCTGAAATTGGCAAACTTAAAGGTTCTATTGTTAAGATTGGCCAAATGATGGCTCTTTATGGTGAACATTTTTTACCAGAAGAAATTACTCAGGCGTTAAATACCTTAAACAACCAAACGGTTGCTTTAGACTGGCCTGCGATTAAGCCACATTTACAAGAACAACTTGGTTCTAAGTTAAACGATTTAACCATTGATCATGAACCTATTGGTACAGCGTCTCTTGCACAAGTTCATCGCGCAATCCGCAAATCAGATGGATTAGAGTTAGTTTTAAAAATTCAATACCCTGGTGTAGCGAGTGCAATTGACTCAGACATGAGTCTATTTAAAAACATGCTTAAGCTTACACGTATGGTTCCTCAGACACGTGAGTTTGATCAGTGGTTTGATGAAGTACGTGAAATGATGCATCGTGAAGTCAATTATGATGTTGAAGCAGCAACCACTCGCCGCTTTGGTGAGCGCTTAAAAGATGATGAGCGCTATATTGTCCCTACAATTGTAGATGATTACTGCACAGATCAAGTCTTATGTATGACGTTTGAACGCGGCGTACCTATTAATAGTCCTGTTATGCTTTCTCTTCCACAAGAACGCCGTAATCAACTTGGTGAAGCGTCATTAGAGATTGCAGTTCGTGAGATTTTTGAGTGGGGTGAAATGCAAACTGACCCTAACTTTGGTAACTACCTAGTTCGTTTAGGTAATGGCCAAGATGTTCAGGACAAAATCGTACTATTAGACTTCGGCGCGATTCGTCAGTTCGATGAACACTTACTCTCAGTTGCACGTAATCTCATACAAGCGGGTTATCAGCATGATAAACATGCGATGGTCCAAGCAATGACTGGATATGAGTTTTTCGATGCAATGCCTGAAAGTATTAAACCTGGCATGGCAGATGTATTTTTACTTGCGACAGAAGCATTCAGCACATCTGCAAATAATCCAGATATGCCAGCCGGCCTGATGGATGAACATGAACGTTATGACTGGAAAAAAAGCCAGTTACATAGTCGTGTTATGCAGCAGGCAAGTAAATCAATGGCATCCCGATATTTCTCTGTCCCTCCAAAAGAGTTTATGTTTATTAGCCGTAAGTTTATTGGTGCATATACATTTATGACTGTTATTGATGCCAAGACAAATGTACGTCGTATGATTCGTAACTTTGCTTAATTTGATCACGACTAGAATGGCTCAATGTCATTCTAGTCAATGCAAACAAAATTATTATTTTTAAGAACTAATTTTTATTTATAAAATCAAAAACATAAAATCAAGTCTATTTTATTTTTACCATTTATCTACTCTTTTTTTGAATGTCAGTAACGACATAGTTTTTTCTTATACTGCGTGTCAGCATAAACCAATAACAATGTGTTAGGACACCATAATCATGACAAATATGATCAATAAAGCCCAAGGGTTGGGTTTATCGCTGATCACAAAATTAGCTGGAAGCGATGTACTTGATCAACTCAAACTACGTAAATTTCTTGAAAAGTCTCTTTATCAAGGTTCAAAAGCTGGCTTTAGAGCATTAAGCCAAACTCAAAAAGCATTTAAACCTAAACAAATTCCACAACAACGACTACCTCAGCAAAAGAAAAACCTATTTGATTTAAGCCTAACTGAAGAACAACAAATGACTTCTGAAGCAATGTCTCAATTTGCTAAAGAAGTTTTACTAACATTAGCTCATGATGCCGATCAAGCAGCACAATTTCCAGAAAGTCTTTGGCAATATGTTGAAGATTTAGGACTAAATTATTACGCCCTACCAGAAGCACTAGGTGGCGTTGCTGCTGAACAAAATATTGTAAGCAACTTACTGATTGCTGAAAAACTAGCTGAAGGTGATTTTAGTCTTACAGCGGGATTACTCAGTACCTTTAGCGTTATTAATGCAATCACACATTGGGGATCTGCCGAGGTTCAATCAATGTATCTGCCATGTTTTGCTGAAGACTCAGACATTACAGCAACCTTTGCAGTACAAGAAGCAACTCCAGCATTCAACCCTTATGTTTTAAAAACAAAAGCTTCTCTTGAAAATGATCAATTTTACATTGATGGTGAAAAAACCTTAGTCATTTTAGGTGATTTGGCTGATGTGTTATTGGTGAGTGCTGACTTTAATGGCAAGCCAGATGTATTTGTAGTGCAAGTGGGTGACACTATTTCCATTAAGAACACTCCGGCAATGGGCCTCAAAGCAACAGAGACAGCTACTTTAAAATTCAGCCACACACCTGCTCTACGACTAGGTGCAACAGATTTTGATTACACCGCCTTTGTAGATTTGGGCAACTTGATGTGGTGTGCAATGGCTGTAGGTACATGTGAAGCTGTAAAAGCCTATTGTATTAAATATGCCAATGAGCGAACTGCTTTCGGAGAACCAATTTCACATCGTCAAAGTGTCGCATTCATGATTGCAGACATGGCAATTGAAATTGATGCTATGCGTATGCTGATTTTAAATGCAGCAAGTCTTGCTGAAGCTGGTAAATCTTTCCATCGTGAAGCATATTTAGCTCGTCTTCTTTGTGCAGAAAAATCCATGAAAATAGGAACAGATGGCGTACAAATTTTGGGTGGTCATGGCTTCACAAAAGAACACCCAGTTGAACGTTGGTACCGTGATTTACGTGCGACCGCAATTTTACATTCTGGCTTACATGCTTAAGATCAATCTGAGGACATTTTCATGAATTTACAAAATCCAAAAAAATTCAAAATGATGATTGATCAAGCACATGATGTTGCTATCAATGTATTACGCCCTATTTCCCGTAAATATGATAAAGCAGAACATGCTTATCCCAAAGAGCTTGATATGCTTGCCTCACTCATCGACGGTATGAACGAAGGTGGCGAAGGAATTAATGCAGGTGCTGCTGGTGCAAGC
The DNA here is from genome assembly GCF_000292385.1 of Acinetobacter sp. GG2. NCBI lineage: Bacteria > Pseudomonadati > Pseudomonadota > Gammaproteobacteria > Moraxellales > Moraxellaceae > Acinetobacter > Acinetobacter sp. GG2. Next base: position 248,005 of record NZ_ALOW01000040.1, on the reverse strand, counting down.
AAACGGGGTGAAACAGATAATGAAGGTGTCCGTAACGGCACCAACATGTCGACGGCACTAGGTATCATTGAAATGTGTTATGGCGATACTGGGCTATTACTCAGTATGCCACGCCAAGGTTTAGGAAATTCTGCAATTGCTGCTGTTGCAAATGATGAGCAACTAGAACGCTTTAAAGGTACTTGGGCTGCAATGGCGATTACTGAACCCGGCTGTGGTTCAGACTCTGCTGCTATCCGTACTACAGCAACTAAAGATGGTAATGACTACATTTTAAATGGTGAAAAGATTTTCGTAACCTCAGGTGAACGTGCAGACTCTGTGGTTGTCTGGGCTACCCTTGATCGAAAACTTGGACGTGCAGCCATCAAATCATTTGTAGTGCCTAAAGGCACGCCTGGAATGAAGGTGGAGCGCCTTGAACACAAATTGGGAATTAAAGCTTCTGATACAGCAGTTATTAGTTTTACTGACTGCCGTGTACCAGCAGAAAATCTTTTAGGTAATGCCGAAGTGGACGTTGCTAAAGGTTTCGCAGGTGTAATGGAAACTTTTGATAATACACGCCCACTTGTCGCTGCTATGGCCATTGGCTGTGCTAAATCTTCATTAGAACGTATTAAAGAAATTTTTAAAGATCAGTTGGACCCAAATTACTCAACGCCATATTTGCAAACATCCAATCTTGCGGCACAAATTTACCGTATGGAGGCCGAATGGGAAGCAGCACGGTTACTCATGTTGAAAGCAACATGGATGGCTGACAACAAGAAACCAAACTCAAAAGAAGCTTCCATCGCCAAGGCAAAAGCAGGCCGTGTAGGCAACGAAATCACTTTGAAGTGTGTCGAGTTAGCAGCAAGTGTTGGCTATAACGAAGATGAATTACTTGAGAAATGGGCACGTGATTCAAAAATTCTTGATATTTTTGAAGGAACTCAACAAATTCAGCAGCTTATTATTGCTCGACGTGAGCTTGGTAAATCATCAAGCGAATTAAAATAAGAGCGTTGCAAGTAAGTTAAAACTTCCTTACTGCTTAGTACTACTCTATCTACAAAATAAAAACCCTCTAATCATATGATTAGAGGGTTAGGTATTTCAGGTATATATTTTTTATTTATTTAACTGGCGTAACTTCTAATGACTTATCAACTACACCGAATTTTTTAAAGATTTTTGCACGACGTTTTGGTGAAATATTTGCTTTATTTAAATCACCTTTGTAGTGATCAAATACACGCTTGTCCATCATTTTAAACCACAGTGAAGGAATTAATGCTGGTAGCAACATACTTGCATAACCACTTGGTAACTCAGGTGCTTCATCAAAATGACGCAGTGCTTGGAATGGACGAGTCGGATAAGCATGGTGATCTGAATGGCGCTGTAACTGATATAAGAACAAGTTTGTCACTACGTTGTTATTATTCCAGCTGTGCTCTGGCATTGTGCGTTCATACTGACCATTTTCTTTTTTCTGGCGTAGCAAACCATAATGCTCAATATAGTTAATAATTTCAAAAAGACTAATACCGTAAAATGCTTGCGTCGCTAAATACGGAATCGTACCTTTACCAAAAAGTCCAATCATCGAACTATGAAAAGCAGCAGTCATACCCCAGCCTTGCAGTAATTCATTATCGAGTGACCAAAACTCTTTACCTTTACGTTTTAATCGGTTTTTCTCAATTTCAATTGCTGACTTGAAAGAACCAATAACTGTACGCGGCCAGAATTCATAGAATGTTTCACCCATCCGTGAAGATGCAGGGTCTTCAGGCGTTGCCGCACGCTTATGATGGCCATATGGATGCTCAATACGGAAATGGTTGTAACCTGTAGGCACCAAAGCAAGATGAGATAAAATATGGTCAATACGATCATGTTTATGGCTTAGTTCATGAGCAGTATTAATCGCAATACCATTGATTGCACCCATTGAAATACCAAGTAATATTTTATCTATAAAAGAAGTAGTTTTACGGCTTGTTAAATAACATGCATAAACGTTTGCTGCATATTGTAATGGGATAAAGCTCTTCACCAAGCGTGAATAATACGGATCTTTTTCTAGAAGTTTAATTTCTTCATCAGTTGGATTACGTGCATCTTTACCAATAATCGTATCAATTGCAGGAATCACAACATGTAATAAAAGTGGGCCACCCAAAGCAAATACTTTCTTTAATGGGCGTGGACCAAAATGGTAACCAGCTAAAATACCTAAACCAATTACAGGTAGAGCCGGACTAATCATCCATAAATAGCGCTTACGATCTATTTCACGCATAGACGCTGGCACTGGCATAAGTTCTTGCTGAACATTTACTGGTGCATTCATAGTCATATTTCCTTTTTCTATATATCTATATAGTTAAAGAAATACCATTTGCTTAACAGTTGTAACCGTCCAAAAAACCTATTTCAAAGTCTTTGGCATTTTCTTCCACTTTTTTGTCCTAAAAACACATGTTGATCTATTCTTACAGCTCACTATAATTTTATTAAAATAATGATTGATCACGTAAACATGGATGCACTAAGTAAATTTTTTGATGATATCCACTTAAATAAGTCAGAATATATCTATATCAAAGCACAAAATGAATGGGCTTTTAAAACACAAGATCAATCTGCTTTACTTGCTTATATCGTTTTAACCGGTTCTGTATATATTCAAATAAATGCTTCAGAAAAAATAACAGCCAAGGCTGGAGATATTATTTTAATTCCCTCTGGAAAAGCTCACCATGCTACAGACTCAAAAGCGACTGCAAGTAAACTTGTAGATCCTGTAGATATTACTCCGTTATTTAACGGACATCGACAAGACCCGATTGAGCTCGGTTCAGCAGCATCTGAAAATACATTACTGCTCTGTTTACGCTGTCAAGTTGATACTCATATGGCAGGACCACTTATTAATGCATTACCACCTATCATGCATATTCAACGAGAGAACCAAACCACTCCTCCTGAATGGTTACAAATAGGACTGTATTTTTTAGCAGTCGAAACACAAAAAATTCAACCTGGGCATGACAAGATTATCGATCATTTAGTGAGTATTCTTTTAATTGAATGTATTCGTGATCATATTCAACAAATGTCAGATCAGCAAAACTGGTTAGGTGCCTTAACTCACCCTGAGTTGAGTAATGCTCTATCAGCAATTCATAGTCAACCTGAAGCAAGCTGGACTGTCGAATCATTAGCTGAACAATGTTGCATGTCACGATCTAAGTTTGCCAATCTTTTTAATAGTATTATTGGTGAACCTCCTCTTACATATTTACAGCATTATCGCTTTCGTTTAGCGAGCCAATATCTGCGTACAAGCAATTTATCAATTCAACAAATTTCAAATAAAGTTGGTTATTCTTCAGAAACAGCGTTTAGTCAGGCATTTAAAAGAGTATTTGATTTATCGCCTAAACAATATAGACAAAACTATATTGGGAGTAGTCTAGATCAGTAATAAAAAAAGCGCCGAAGCGCTTTTTTTATTACATAAGTTTTATTTGATTTTAGCGTGTGACTTTAAGTATTCGCTGTAATCTTCAAGTATTTGCTGCCCACGAGACTGGCGATAAAGCTGCTGTAATTGCTTTAACTGGTCGGCTGGCATAGCATTTACCGCAGCTGAATTTACATTAGATACAGCAACAACGACTAACTCATTTGGTAAGTTTGCTGTTGTAACAGACCACATACCAGGTTTTGGCGTAGGAACACTAAATGCTGCACGCTCAATTGCACGTTTCAAACCTTGTGAGCGAGTAAATACACCTGCAGATTCAAAAGGTACCTTATTTTTTGCAACAACCTGTTCAGCTGGCTGAGTTTTGAATTCAGTCAACATTGTAGCAATTTTTGCTTGAGCCGCTTTACGTGCTTTTTCATCGATTACTTTAGCTTTCGCTTCATTCATCGCTTGAGCAATTGGTTTAACACCAGCTGCATGATAGTCACGTACTTTAATCCAGACAGTATCGCCATTCGCTAATTGAATATTTGATGAAGCATTACGATCACCATTTTTCACATCATCGTTAAACAATTTAATTTTTACGTTTGGATCACTTAATTGCGGGTTTTGAGTAGCTAAAGTTACACCATTTAAAGATTCAATTTTTGTACCTTTGACTTGTTGTACAACTGCATCTAAAGAATCATTACCAACAATCGTTTCATTCAAACTATTAACGGTATCTGAATAAACAGTAGCAACTTTATTCTTTTCAACTTCTGCAGTTAAGCGTGACTTCTCAGCATCAAATGAAGGAATTTGAGTCGCTGGGGTTTCTGCTTCAATAATGTGGTAACCATATTGTGTTTTTACTGGCTGTGAAACTTGACCATTTTTCAAACTTAAAACAGTTTTATCAAATGCATCAGAGAAAATACCTGGTGCATATGCCTCAACTAAGCCACCTTTCGCTTTCGAAGTGGGATCTTCTGAAAACTGGGCTGCTGCTTGAGCAAATGAAAGACCACCTTGGATTTTTGCGTATACATCTTTAGCAAGCTTTTGGGCTGCTGCATCATCACGACCATCAGTCGTAATAAGAATATGTTTAACAACACGTTTAGCATCTTTTTGCTGAGATTCTACAAACTTCGCATAGGCTTGCTTAAGCTCAGCATCTGTTGCTGGTGCAGGCTTAGCCATTAAAGATGGAGATAAAACAACATAATCCACATCAACTGAAGCAGGCTGTTTAAACTCATTCTGATGTTTGTTGTAATAGTCAGTAGCTTCTTGATTCGATGCAGTTAAGCCAGTTTTATAACTGTCTAACTTAATACTAGCCAAATGTAATGTACGTTGTTCTGTTTGCAAATTCGCAATTTGCATTAAATCAACTTTACTTACTAAAGAATAATCTGAGAAAGTTGAAGTCAACATTTTCAAAGCGTGATCTTGACGCAAGCTCGCAATTAAAGCTTGGCTTGTCATACCAATCGAACGCAAATAATTTTCATATAATTTTTGTGAAAACTGGCCATTTTCTTGCAAACTTGGCTGTTGAGCCAACATTTGCTCGATTTGCGCATCACTTAAAGAGATACCGAGTTTTTCAGCTTGCTGAATGAGTAAATTACGAGATACCAATATATCAAGTGCTTTTGCTTGAATTACCGGTAAATTAAGTAAACTTTCATCACCCTTTACAGCAGCTAAATATTGTTCTTTATACCTTTGCGTTAAAGTTTCAAGGTCTTTTTTTGATACGTCCTGTCCATTGACAGTTTTTGCGACATCTGCCTTGTTTCCCCTATTAAAATATCCATTAATACCTACAAGCGCTAAAGGGGTCAAAAACAAAATTAAAAGGACTTTGCCTAGCCAACCCTTAATGACTGTACGAAAAGATTCCATAAGTATTCCAATATTTTATTTCGAGGAGAATTTTAACTGAAAAACCACAATGAATGAATGAGCAATATTGGTCAATTCAGATTTTTAATAAAAAACGCGCCTATATTGGCGCGTTTAATCATCTTAAAAGATTAAGCAACTGAATCTTTAAGACCTTTACCAGCTTTAAAGCTAGGTACTTTTGTTGCTTTAATTTGAAGCTCTTCACCAGTTTTAGGGTTACGGCCAGTACGTGCAGCACGTTCTTTAACACTGAAAGTACCGAAACCAACTAAAGTTACTGTGTCACCTTTTTTTAGTGCTTCAGTAATTGACGCAATTGTCGCATCGAGTGCCTTGCCTGCATCAGTCTTAGATACTCCCCCTTTTTCAGCAATTGCATCGATTAATTCTGATTTATTCATGAATAAAACATCCTCTTAATATCGTTTGTTTAAGGTCCAAGGCTATAGTTTAAAAGGCCATGACGCCTTTATAGCAATGCTTTGGGGGAAAACGCAATACTAGAGCAGAGCTTTTAGCAAAAATAAATGCTAAAAAACTGTTATATATTTGCTAAATCCCTACATTTTTTTACTTTTCATTCAATTTTGCCTTCAATTTTTGATTTTCTTCAATTAAAGCATCAACCTTTATATGCAGTTGAACCAAGAGTTGTTCTATGTGCTGTAAGTCCTTAGGAGTAACTAAGCCAATTCTATTTAAAGAATGATTCACACTGGTATCTAAGATTTTTTCAACTTTGTCTTTGGTGTCAGAAACAGACTCTTTGGCTTTTTCGGTTACTTTACCAACAGTTGTATCAGCTAAATCACCTGTTTTGGACTCAAGCTCTTCACCTACTTTGACTAGCGAGTCAAATAGTTTATTGCCTTCTTCTTCAGCACGAGAAAAAGCACCTAGACCTGCTAACCAGATCTGTTTAGTATACTTTCTAAAATCTAATGCAGACTTCCTAGAACTTTTTGATTTTAATTTATTTTTTTCTTCTTGCTCTTCTACTTGTGTTTCTATATTTGCATTATCCATTGATCTAAGCTCCTGATCGGATGAGACAGACGAAGTCTTATTTAACCACAAAATATTCTTATAATATCAAAGTCAAGACTTGATACATTTATGAAACTGTTCTACAAAACAATCATGTCATGTAAATATATTTAACAGGACATTATGCTAAGTTTGAGATAGGATGTCTCATTCCCTCAATTAATCTATAATATTTAAGGATAAACTTTTATGAGTGAAACGCAACAAAGACAAAAACATCCACGTCTGTTGCTGAATATTGTTCTAATTATTTTAGAAACTTTTTTCTCATTTATTCTCACCCACGATGGTGTTCTTCGCTTGCAAGCGAAAAAGTTTATTGCTAATAAAATCACAATCCGCATTAATAGCTATTTGCCATTTTTCGACTTCTATGTGCAATTTACTGAAAAAGGCTTGCTATTTGATATTCACTCATATGACCGTCGTATTGACTTAGAAATAAATAGTACACTTATTGATCTTATCAAAATTTTCGCTTTCTCAAATCAACGTAGTTTAAACAACATGCGAATTGATGGAGATTCAGAAACTAAAAAAGAACTCATCGATTTAATTTCACATCTCACATTACCTAAACTTCTAGCGGACTGGAAACAATGGTTCAACGCGCCAGATGACGAAGCTGAGACACTTGCTTCACGCAAAAGAATTGCCCCATTACTTGAAAAAATTGATCAACAACGTTCAGAGATCAATTCATTAAATGTAGAAATTAAACAATATCAGAATCGAATTGCACGTTTACAGCAACGTCAACGCAATATTAACTTGTGCTTTGGTATAATTAGCCTAATATTTTTTGCTTATTTGATATATAATTTATGGGCAGCATAACTCATTTTTTTCTATCTTGATCCTACACTTGAATTAAAAATAAAAAAACTTGACTATTTTAGTCGGGATTCATAAAATCCTATTATCTAGTCTTAACATGTGTATCGAATCATGCGCCTTACAACTCGCGGTCGCTACGCAGTGACTGCTCTTCTTGATTTAGCTTTGCAGCCAACTGAACAAACGATCACGCTCGCCGAAATTGCCGCACGTCAATCTATTTCAGTTGCTTACTTAGAGCAGTTGTTCGCTAAACTTAAGCGTCATGGGTTAGTTTCTAGTGTTCGCGGTGCAAATGGTGGTTACCATTTGGCTCGAAACGCTGATGAAATTACTGTGTTAGAAATCATTGAAGCCGTAAATGAAACTGTTGATGCAACGCGTTGCGACCATAAAGGTAACTGCCAAAATGGTGCAATGTGTCTGACTCACGATTTATGGCAAGAACTCTCTCATCATATTGCCGACTATTTAGCCAAAATCACTCTTGCCGACCTCATTAGCCGAGACAACGTTCAAACTGTTGCACTACGCCAAAATGTGACTGGCATAGATTCAGCTCTTTTATCGGGTACAGGTATTTGATATGAAACGTCCAATTTATCTTGATTACGCAGCAACCACTCCAGTAGATCCGCAAGTTGCAGAACGTATGATGGAGTGTTTAACTTTCGACGGTACCTTTGGTAATGCTGCATCTCGTTCCCACGCTTATGGCTGGCAAGCAGAAGAAAAAGTTGAATATGCACGTGAGCAAGTCGCAAATTTAATTAAAGCTGACCCACGTGAAATCGTTTGGACTTCTGGTGCAACCGAATCAGATAACCTTGCTCTTAAAGGTGTAGCTCAATTCTACGCTTCTAAAGGCAAACATATCATTACAAGTAAAATTGAACACAAAGCTGTTCTAGATCCTTGTCGTGAATTAGAAGAACAAGGTTTTGAAATTACTTACCTAGAGCCACAACCACAAACAGGTTTAATTACTCCTGAGATGGTGAAGGCTGCCCTTCGCCCAGATACTATTCTTGTTTCTCTTATGATGGTAAACAATGAAATTGGTACAGTTACAGATGTAGCGGCGATTGGTGAATTAACACGTGCCAACAAAACATTTTTCCATGTAGATGCAGCACAAGCAGCTGGTAAAGTTGATATCGACTTATCTACTATGAAAATTGATCTTATGAGTTTCTCTGCTCATAAAATTTATGGTCCAAAAGGTATTGGCGCATTATATGTACGTCGTAGCCCACGTGTTCGCTTAAAAGCACAAATTCATGGTGGTGGTCATGAGCGCGGTATGCGTTCTGGTACTTTGGCTACTCACCAAATCGTAGGTATGGGTGAGGCTTTTGAAATCGCAGGCAAAACCATGCATGCAGAACAAGAGCGTCTTCGTAAACTTCGTGACAAACTTTGGAACGGTTTACAAGATCTTGAACAAGTGTTCTTAAATGGCCACCCGACTCAAAACGTTGCAAACTATTTAAATGTCAGCTTTAACTTTGTTGAAGGTGAATCTTTAATGATGTCGCTTAAAGATGCTGCCGTATCAAGTGGTTCAGCTTGTACTTCTGCAACTTTAGAGCCTTCATATGTTCTTCGCGCATTAGGTTTATCTGATGAGCTTGCACACAGCTCAATTCGCTTTAGTTTTGGTAAATACACGACTGAAGAAGACATTGACCACGTGCTTACAATTACCAAAGCCGCTGTTGAGAAATTACGTGAACTTTCTCCGCTTTGGGATATGTACAAAGAAGGTATCGATCTTTCTACAGTTGAATGGGCAGAACACTAATTATTGAAATTAGTGTTTTAACCCTCATATTAATATTAGGCTGACCCCGAGGTTTGGAGAAGCGAAATGGCTTATAGCGAAAAGGTAATTGATCATTACGAAAATCCACGTAATGTTGGTGTTTTAGACAAAAACTCTGAAAATGTTGGTACAGGTATGGTGGGTGCACCTGCATGTGGCGACGTGATGCGTTTACAGATCCAAGTAAATGACAGTGGCGTAATCGAAGAAGCACGCTTTAAAACTTACGGTTGTGGTTCTGCAATTGCATCAAGTTCTCTTGTAACTGAATGGTTAAAAGGCAAAACTCTTGATGAAGCTCAAGCAATCAAAAATATTGATATTGCGACTGAGTTAGCTCTTCCACCAGTAAAAGTTCACTGCTCTGTTTTAGCTGAAGATGCGATTAAAGCTGCGATTGAAGATTATCGTAGTAAAAAGTCAAAAGCTTAATTTGTTACCATTATAAACGTTGGAGTTTTCATGATTCATTTAACTGAAAATGCTGCGACTCATATTAGCAATTACCTTAAAAACCGAGGTAAGGGTGAAGGCATTCGCGTTGGTGTGAAAACTTCTGGTTGTTCTGGGTTGGCTTATGTTCTCGAGTTTGTAGATGAAATCGATGAACATGATCAAACTTTCGAACAGTTCGGCGTTAAGGTTTTTGTAGATCCGAAAAGCCTAGTTTATTTAGAAGGCTTAGAAATGGACTATGTTAAAAATGGCCTTAATGAAGGGTTCGAATTTAACAATCCTAATAAAAAGGGTGAATGTGGTTGTGGTGAATCTTTCACTGTTTAATCCTCTCCTTTCCTTTTTCTCATTAAAACAGTGTCTATCAAGCACTGTTTTAATGTATTTAATTAACGCGGATCCCATTTCTAATGAATCATTTTGAGTTGTTCAATTTACCTGTGGCACTCGATATCGATTTGGCAAGCTTAAAATCAAATTTCTTGAGTTTGCAGCAACAATATCATCCAGATAAAGCCTCAGATAAAGATCAAGCATTGATCAAATCAAGTGAAATCAATCAAGCTTTTAAAACACTATCACAAGTAGATAGTCGTGCTGCTTATCTTTTAGCTCTTAAGAAGCAAGATCATCATCTTGATCAATCTATTAGTGATTTTGAATTTCTACAATCTGCTTTAGAACTTCGTGAACAACTTGACGAAGCGACAACAACTGAACATTTACGTACTTTAAAGCTAGAAGTACAACAATGGATTGATGGCCTGGTTCGTGAATTCAAAATTGATTACAGTGAAGAAGATTGGGCTGAAGCACGTGATACCGTACGTAAGTTACGTTTCTTTCAACGTGTTTTAAACGATATTGATAAAGCAGAAGATCAACTGTTAGATGAAGAAGACAGCTTTGATTTAGACGATGATTTTTAATTTTGCTTTTTCTACTTTATTTTCAAGGGATTTAACTCATGGCACTTTTGCAAATTGCTGAACCGGGTCAATCCAGTGCCCCACACCAACATCGCATTGCGATTGGTATTGACCTAGGAACAACACACTCACTAGTTGCGACAGTGTTATCAGGCAAACCTAAAGTACTCAATGATGTTCAAAATAGAAGATTACTTCCTTCTATCGTTCATTATGGGGACAATACAACTCATTATGGTGAAGAAGCTAAACCATTTATCATTGCAGATCCAAAAAATACGATTGTATCTGTTAAACGATTTATGGGTCGCTCAAAAGCAGATATTAAGTTTCAGCATCCATATGAATTAGTAGGCTCAGAAAACGAGATGCCTGCTTTTGAAACTCGTGCTGGACGTAAAACACCTGTAGAAATTTCAGCTGAAATTTTAAAACAATTAAAAGATCGTGCTGAAGACAGTCTACAAAATCCTGTTAATGGTGCTGTGATTACAGTTCCTGCTTACTTTGATGAAGCTCAACGCCAAGCAACTCGTGATGCTGCTCAACTTGCTGGTTTAAATGTATTACGTTTATTAAATGAACCTACAGCTGCCGCAGTTGCTTATGGATTGGATCAAGAAAGTAACTTAGAGACCGACCGTAACTATGTAATTTACGATTTGGGCGGTGGTACTTTTGATGTATCAATCTTGCGTTTTTCACAAGGCGTATTTGAAGTCCTAGCGACTGGTGGTCACACAGCTCTAGGTGGTGATGACTTAGACCGTCTAATTGTGAAATGGGCAAAAAAACAGCTTAATATTGATGTATTAAGTAATGAAGACTATGCCGTATTTATAGTTGCAGCGCGTCAAGCTAAAGAGCAATTATCTAATCAAGATTCAGTTGAATTAAAGCTGATTGATACAACTCTTACACTAGATCGCCCTACATTTGAAAGCATTATTCAAGTGGCTCTAGATAAAACCATTAGTGTTTGTAAGCGTGTCCTACGTGATGCCAAGCTTGAGTTAACTGACATTCAAAATGTTGTTTTGGTAGGTGGTTCTACCCGCTCTTATGCGGTTCAAAAAGCAGTCCGTGACGTTTTTAATCAAGAGCCTCTTTGCACGATCAACCCGGATGAAGTTGTGGCTATTGGTGCCTCGATTACGGCAAATCAGTTAATCGGCAATAGTCAAGATGGTTCACTTCTTTTAGATGTGACTCCTCTTTCTCTTGGGTTAGAAACAATGGGTGGTTTAGTTGAACGCCTAATTTCTCGCAATACCGCTATTCCTGTAGCCCGTCGTCAAGAGTTTACAACTTATCAAGACGGCCAAACTGCCATGTTAATTCATGTAGTTCAGGGTGAGCGTGATTTAGTTGAACATTGCCGCTCATTAGGCAGATTTGTGCTTCATGGTATTCCACCAATGACAGCAGGGCAAGCTCGTATTGAAGTCACTTTCCAAGTTGATGCAGATGGTTTACTCACTGTTTCTGCTCGTGAAACAACTTCTGGTGTACAAGCCTATATTGATATTAAACCATCTTATGGTTTATCTGAAGCAGATACGGAACGCTTATTAATTGAAGGTTTTCAACATGCCGAAGAAGACAAAAATCTTCGTCACTTAAAGGAAACCAAAGTTGAAGCAGAACGTGAACTTGAGGCTCTAGAGCAAGCATTAAAAGTAGATGCAGATTTACTTGATGAAAACCAGCGTGAAGCTCTTAACTCTGCAAAAGAATCCTTGAAAACCCAGCTTGAAGGCAGCGATATCCAAGCGATTGAGCAAGCAGTTCAACAGCTTAAAGTACATAGTGATGCGTTTGCAGCACTACGAATGAATCGACATATTGACCATGCCTTAAAAGGCACAAAACTCGACGATTGGTCAAAATCAAACTAAAAGGTATAGGTGATCAATATGCCACGTATTAAAGTACTTCCTCATGCTCAGATTTGTCCCGAAGGCGCAGAATTTGAGGTTGAACAAAATGCAAATCTTTGCCAGAGCCTGCTCAACAAAGGTATCAAAATCGAACACGCTTGTGACATGTCATGCGCATGTACAACTTGCCATGTCATTGTTCGCAAAGGTTTTGATAGCTTAGAAGAAATGAATGATGTTGAAGCTGATCTTTTAGACCGTGCTTGGGGCTTAGAGCCAGACTCTCGTCTTTCATGCCAAGTTAAAATCGTAGATGAAGATCTTGAAATCGAGATTCCGAAATACACAATTAACCATGCATCAGAAAATCATTAAAATATAATAGTGAAAAAGCTGCTTCGGCAGCTTTTTTATTGTTGTAATTTATATTTGGTTTTGCTTTTGATCAATATTTATCTGCTTAACTTCGTCTTCAAGTTTAAGCTGAGCAACACCTTGAGTATTAATCAAAGTTTGTTGAACTTTAATGCGCTGAATCATTTTTTCAAGCACTTCAACCAATTCTGGATATTCATAGTTCTGTACTTCTTCTAAGTTCAGGACTAAATGGAAACCTTTATATTCATAATCAAACCATTGCTGATGATCTGACTTGTTCCCTGTATATTTTTCCATAACTTGCCATGTTTTTACTGCACCTTGAATACCTTTTAAATAAATAGGTGTTTTAGGTGCGCATAGAAAATCACTTTTAATAAGTTGATAAGTATCATCAGAAATGAGTATCTCATCGATTTCAGCAGCATATTGTAAACGTGCCGCCAAATTTACATCACGACCCACAATCGTATAAGCCATACGATGTGTTGCCCCGTAGTTCCCAACGTGGCAATAACCCGTACTAATCCCCATACGGATATGTAAAGCTGAATATCCCATTTTCTTCCAGCGTTCGCGCAACAACTTCATTTGCTGACGCATAGCAATTGCCATTTCTACACATGATTTGGCATCTTGCTCAACACCTTGGGAGTTCGGATCTCCAAAAAAAATGAGAATCGCATCTCCCATAAATTTATCGACAGTCGCCTCGTATTGCTTCGCAATTTCAGTCATATGACTTAAATAGTCATTAAGCAAGAAAGCCAAATCATCTGGAATTAAGGTTTCAGATAACTCAGTAAAACCCTGAATATCAGAAAAGAATACTGTCATTTTCTTACGTTTATATTCAATTTTTGCCTCAGCCTCACCACGCATAATAGATTGCCATAGCTGTAATGGCGCATAGCGACTTAACTGATTAGCAAAAGCGATATAACGTGTCATTTGATCATAATAATGCTGACGTTGCTGACTAATTTTTTTGACCCAGCGATGTTGGTAGTAATTTCCAATGGTTATAAACATAACCAGACCAAGCAAAGTAATTACTGTAAGTTCTTGGCTAGTAGCTTCAAAATATGGATGGAAACCGAAGAGGAAAAAAGTACTTAAATAAAAAATAATCGCACCAAGCAAGCTCGTTAAACAAATGACTGCAAACGAAATACGACTATTAATAGCTGAGTAAAATAAGGCGAAAACTGCAATAAATGTTGGAACAAGATTAAGGTGTACTCCTGCAAGAGTAACTGCCACCACAATCGTGTCTATCGCAAAAAAAACACTTTTTTGTGTTTTCTTATCAAATTGATACTGTAACCAATGTTCTAATTTAGAACTGATAAAAAGTAAAAAAAGAAAAAAAGGAGGAATATAGATTTGATAATTAGTATTTGGTGAGGTAAAAGCATAGATCACTAAAATCAATGACAGAATTGAATACCCCATCAAACGATGAAAATATGCAAACTGTTTAGGTTCTCGATCTATAAACCTCTCTAATTGCACCCTATCCTCCACATTTCAATGTAGCCACACTGAGATGTGGCATTACATTGATTTAATCCATACGCCAATCAAAAGGCATATCACCTTGACCACGTAAAGCAAGCATAAGGGTCTGACGCATGTGAGCCAAAACATCACTTGTGTATGGCACAGCTGGTGTACCCCACACTGGTTTAGGCCAAGCTACGTCATTTTGATAACGGACAACATGGTGAAAATGTAATTGAGGAACCATATTACCTAAAGCTGCAACATTCATTTTGTCAGCACGAAAAACGCGAGCTAACTGGCTAGATAACCAACTTGATTCACGTAAAAACTGTTCTTGGTCAGCTTGACTTAATTCGTATAATTCCGTGATCCCTGGTACGCGTGGTACTAAAATCAACCAAGGAAATTGCATATCATTCATTAAACGACATGTTGAAAGCGGAAAATCGCCTACAAAAAAAGTATCTTGAGCAAGTTGTGGATGCAAACTAAACATATCTTTTATAAATGACAATAAACAATAATGGCTAATACTATCACATCAGTTTTGATGTGAATATTATTAGTAGCCCGTTTGCTTACAAATAACAATGATTTTATGCACTTATTCATATCTCAAGGTATAAAAAAAGTGCATAAAATCCAATCACAACAAAACAAATGTTCCGATCAGCTACCGCTTATTAAAAAAACAGAACTCAGGCATGTAATTCACTCATCAATTTTTGTAGTAAATCATTGATAAATTGAATTCGTTTTTCATAATCTTCAAGCTGCACCATCACTTTTAAGCGCTGTCCACCTTCCATACGATAATACGTCGGGTTCTTTTGCATGAGTTGAATAATACTAATAGCCTGAACAGGAGTATCTGGTGAAAATTCAATGTTGCCGCCTTGAGTATTAATATCAATTTTTGTAATACCCAAATGCTCCGCTTTTAAGCGGATCTGATGCACGCTAAATAAGTGCTTAACTGATTGCGGTGGAACACCAAAGCGGTCAATAAGCTCCATGCGGATATTATCCAATTTTTCTTGAGTATCTGTATTACTAATGCGCTTATAGAATAATAAACGTTGATGAACATCACCTAAGTAATCATCTGGAATAAGTGCAGGAATATGTAAGTTAATTTCCGCAGTTAACGACAATGGTGCATCGAAATTCGGTGTTTTACCCTGTTGAATTGCTTTGGTCGCTTTCTCAAGCATTTCCATATACAAACTATATCCGATCGCCTGCATTGAACCGCTTTGTTGCTCACCCAATAATTCACCAGCACCACGAATTTCTAAATCTTCCGTAGCGAGCATAAAGCCTGCACCTAATGTAGAAGCTCGTTGAATTGCATCGAGGCGTTTTTCAGCATCACCTTTTAAATGTTTGATTGAAGGCACCAATAAGTAAGCATAAGCTTGATGATGCGAACGACCTACACGACCACGCAACTGGTGCAATTGTGCTAAGCCAAGTTTATCTGCACGCTCAATCAAAATTGTATTGGCATTTGGAACATCAATACCCGTTTCAATAATGGTTGAACACACCAGCACATTATATTCTTTGTGGTAGAACTGCTGCATAACTTGCTCAAGTTCACGTTCGCGCATTTGTCCATGTGCTACCGCCACGCGTGCTTCGGGCACAAGCATGCGAATATTTTCAGCCGCTCGCTCAATGGTATCTACTTCATTATGTAAGAAGTAAACTTGTCCACCACGTAATAACTCACGCAAAATCGCCTCTTTGATTGAAGCATCTGTATGTTCTTGTACAAAGGTTTTTACTGCTAAACGACGTGCTGGCGGAGTGGCAATGATCGACAAATCACGCATACCAGAAAAGGCCATATTAAGCGTACGAGGAATTGGTGTTGCGGTAAGAGTCAACATATCAACATCGGCACGTAAAGCTTTAATTCGCTCTTTGTCACGCACACCAAAACGATGTTCTTCGTCCACAACCATTAAGCCTAAATCTTTAAACTGAACATTTTCTTGTAATAGTTTGTGTGTACCTACCACAATATCGACTTTACCATCAGCCAAGTCTTCAATATTTTTCACATGAGTTTTGTTTGAACCAAATCGTGACAACACTTCAATACGAACGGGCCAATCAGCAAAACGGTCTTTAAAAGACTCATAATGCTGTTGAGCAAGTAATGTGGTAGGAACTAAAACTGCAACTTGTTTACCATTTTGCACTGCAACAAACGCTGCACGCATGGCCACTTCGGTTTTACCAAAACCTACATCACCACACACCAATCTATCCATTGGTTTTGCTTGCTGCATATCATACAGTGTGGCTTCAATTGCATTGGCCTGATCAAGCGTTTCTTCATACGCAAATCCGCTTGCAAATTGCATATAAAGCGATTGATCTAATTCAAAAGCAAAGCCAGGTTTTGATTGACGACGTGCCTGTATATGTAAAAGTTCGGCTGCAACATCATGAATTTGTTCTAAAGCTTTACGTTTTGCCTTACTCCAAGCATCTGTACCAATTTTATGTAGTGGTGCTAAATCTGGGTCGCCACCACTATAACGGCTAATCAGATGCAAGTTTGTTACTGGGACATAAACTTTAGCATCTTCAGCATAATCGAGTTGGAGGAACTCATAGTCTTGCCCTTCGATAGCAAGTGTAATTAAGCCAGCATAACGCCCCACGCCATGATCAATATGCACAACAGGAGCACCAATACTAAGCTCAGTTAAGCTTCGAATCAGAAATTCTTCAGAAACTTCCTGTTGTCGCTTACGACGACGCTGTACAACTCGGTGTTCATAAAGCTGATTTTCTGAAATAACTGTTAATTGATCAGTTATAAGTAAGCCACGGTCTAAAGGTGCATTGGTAATCGCAATTGCAAATTGACTGGTTTTGAATTGCTCAAAATTCTCTACATTTGGAATTTCCCCCAAACTTGAACGCAATGCATCTTTTAAACTTTCTCGACGTCCTGCACTTTCCGCAACCAATAGAACAGGATGGTTTGCTTCATCAATATATTTTTTTACAGCTGCAAATGGTTTTTCTTTTTTTGGATCGACCGGTAATTTAGGTGGATGTTCAGTTTTAAGGTTAAGTGCACCAGCTTTTTCTTCAATCGTTTCTGCACTCACAAGCATGCGCGGAAACTGATTTAAAGCACTCAGCAAATTATTTGGAGAAATAAATAATTCTTCAGGAGCAAGAATAGGTTGATCAATATTATGGCGTCGATCTTCATAACGACGCATAACTTCTTTCCAGAAGTTTGTTAAATCGGTATCAACATCATTAGTTGTAATTACAATGCAATTCTTTGGTAAGTACGTTGTAAACATACTTTGCGATTGCATTTGTTCTTTATCAAAAAATAAAGGTAAATAAAACTCAATCCCGGGAGATGCTATACCATCTAAAACATCTTGATAAATTGGATTTTTCTTAGGGTTTGCTGTCGGGAAAAACTCAGAATAACGATCTCTAAAAACTGACCGTGCTTCTTTTAATGGAAATTCTTTGGCAGGTAAAACTGTAAAACTTTTTAGCGTTGTAGTTGTTCTTTGGGTTTCGGGGTCAAAGAATTTTAAAGAATCAATTTCATCATCAAATAAGTCTATGCGGATAGGAGCTTCTTGCCCAGATGCAAAAATATCCATAATACTGCCGCGTACCGCAAATTCGCCATGATCATATACTGTATCTACCAAGTTGTAGCCAGCCTGAACCAATCTTAATTTTTGCTGTTCTAAATCAAATTTTTGTCCTACTCTTATGTCAAAGTGCTTACCTAAAACCCATGAATAAGGTGCAACGCGTTGAGCCAAAGTACTTGCTGAAATGAGTAATACGCCTTGCTGCGGCATATTCGATAAAATCGCAAGACGCTCCGAGACAATATCCTGATGCGGTGATAAACGATCATAAGGCAAGATTTCCCAATCGGGGAAAATTGTCGGTTTTATTCCATAAAACTCAAGTTCACTTTCTAATTGTGCAACATGCTGGTTATTTCGAGCGACTAAAACTAATAAAGAAGAATGCTGAGTCGCAATTTCTTTAAGCAATAAAGCGGCTGATGAACCTAATAATGACCCCACCCAACGCTTTTCACCGGCCTTGAGCTGTTGCAAATTCAATTGAGAGATTTCTTGTTGAAACATGTATATGGCTTTTATGAGCTAAAAAGATATGAGGTTAATAGTAGCATGATGTTTTTATTGAATTGAGTTATTTTTCTGAAATCAAGCTACTACTTTACGATACTTTTTTATAGTTCTTAAACAAATGTTTGAACTTATTTATCACGTAGAAACATCACATAATATTGGTTCAATATTTGTATGATTGCTTTAAGTTCAAGTAACTTTTCTTCAGTATTACTTAACCTTTCGACATAGCGTTGATTTGCAATCTCTAAGTCGATTTTTTCATTAATTTGTGGCGTAATTTGAAATAACTTACGTAAATCATCAAAGTTCTGTAATTTACGATTTGAAAAATATTCAAGATGCTCTGACCATTTCTCGTTAATGACAATATTTTTAATTACGGGTCCACGCTCAGAATCAAAACTAAGTTGATTCTCTTGTAAATATTTTTGCTCTGGTGACTCTTTCGAGCCTTGAAAAAGCTGGCTTAACTTTTTAAACATTTCATCACATCATATTAGTTTCAATGTAAATAATGGAGGCCACCTATTCACCTCCATCACTTATGCTTAATTAATTTCTAGCGACTATTCGTCACCCAAATCATCTAGGAAATCTACAGTCGGTACAAAAAATAAAGTACCAGTTTGCGCAGTACTAAAGTCAAGTAAACGGTCAAGATGACCTTGTTCATTTCCTAGGAACATATTTTCAAGCATTTGGCGTGTTGTACTAAATTTACGCGAATAACCAATAAAAAAAGTACCGTATTCATTTTTTGAAGGATTCGAGAAAGGCATATTGGCACGCATAATTTTTAGTTCATTGCCCTCTGCATCATGCGCTTTACTTACCACATTATGAGCTGTTAAAGGCTTTTCATCATCACCAAGTTCAACATCATTAAACTTCTTGCGTCCAATCACTTTTTCTTGTTCTGCATCGCTTAAAGCACGCCATTTTTCCATGTCATGAGTATATTTTTGAATAAATGCATAACTTCCCCCAATAAATTCAGGATCTTCACTACCCACTAGCGCCCACTGCGCTGCAATTACAGGTTCAGGGTTTTCTGTTCCATCTACAAAGCCAATAATCGCTCGACCATCGAAATAACGGAAACCATGTACTTCATCGATTGGATAAGTCACTTTACCCAACTGTTCATTGATTATGCTTCCCAACTCATAGCAAAGAGCTTGTCGATCAGCACGAATATGAAAGAATAAATCACCAGGTGTTGAAACAGCTGTGTACTTTGGGCCTTTAATTTCTTGAAATGTTTCTAATTGCTGTGGCTTTGCTTGTTCAGGAAATAAAATGCTCCATGCATTTGAGCTAAATCCCAAAGTAGCATTAAATTTACTATCCGGATAACGGTTAGATAAACTTCTGGTTAATGCTGAAAAATTAGCAGCAAAATCTTTTACTTTTTCTACAACAGAATCACCTTGAGCTAATCCCAATACAATAAATAATGCATTTTCTCCAGGATGACTCGTTACAGGCTGAATTCTCATACATTCCATAAAAACAGGCCTTATTTTTACTATTTACGGTAGTAATTTAGCATACTCATTTTTTTATCGTACGATTTCTTATTCTTTTTTATGACTTGAAAGAGACTGAATTTACCCAATCTCTTTTAAGTTTTTTAATTTATCTTAATTACCATATCGTTGTTTTAAATATTTTACAATTTGAGCAGATTCAAACATTTTAACCCCTGTATTTGGGTCAACTAGATAAGGTACTTGCATTTTACCTTGCATAATCGGCAATAACTTTTCTCTTTTCCCATCTTTTAAAGGTACATATTTACCCGGTTTTAAGCGAAGAATGGCAGGCCCCATATCTTGCCATCTTTCTTTTGCAACATTATGCAAAATATAAGGAATTTCAAGTTCACATAACAAACCTCTTACTACTCTCGAATATGGGCTTGCTTCAAAACTCCATAATTCAAGTTTTTGCTCAGGTGCAGCTCTATTTACTATTTTTTTATTAATCCAGACCCCACGTGCACCATTCAATAACGTTCCTGCAAATGCCAGATATGGCATTTTTGGATAATTTGAAAATTTCTGAGGTGTTTGTCCTGTCTTTCCATAATGTTTAAATAAGTGATGAATAATATCTTGTGATTCGTATAGCTTATCGCCTGTATTTTCATCAATAAAAAAAGGAAACTGTAATTTACCGCCTATTTGTTTTACAACTGAACGATACTTTGTTCCCCCTTTAGGGCACGGATAAATTTCAACATCCAAATTCAAAAGTGTAATCACTTCACGAACACGACGACAAAATGGTGAACCCTCAAATTCATAGAGTTTTAACGCTTTAACAGGTTGATTAGGAAATGCTGTACCTGTAACCCCTCTACCACCCTCAGCAATTGCAGATGCTACTGCTTGCAGCACTTTAATTTGATGATTCACCATGTCATGTTCCTTTATATTGTGGAGCTAAACTAATTTTTCCTTAGCAATCACAATTCCATTGTTATCTGCATAAATGAAATCTCCAGATTGAATTGTGACTCCACCAAAATACAAAGGAATATCTACTTCACCAATGCCCTTACGATTACTTTTTTGTGGAATTGCTGCCAATGCATGTACACCTAAATCCAGAGTTGCAAGTGCATCAACATCTCGTACACAGCCGTAAATAATCACGCCATTCCAGTTATTTTTAACTGCCGACTCAGCAATCATATCTCCCATAAGTGCACAGCGCATTGAAGCACCACCATCCACAACCAACACCTTCCCTGTACCATCTGTTGCTAATAACTCTTTTACACGTGAGTTATCTTCAAAGCACTTTACAGTTACAACCTGTCCACCAAAGGTTTGACGCGCACCATAACTTTTAAAGAACTTACCATCCATTGAGGGTATGACCACTTGTAAATCTTTTTCTGGGTTATCATCCAATAAATCACATGTCACAAATGGTACTGTAGACACTTTTATTCTCCCTTATCGAGTTTGCTGTATGCTCAGATTATCATATCGCTTAAATGCTTCAATTTGCGCTAGCGCCGCTACGACCATGGTATGAGCCAATTGCTCAGCAGTAACGGGTTTATATTTGAATGGTTTATGCCATTTATTTTCAATGAATTTAAATAGGCTTTGTCCTAAATCTTCAATAAAACGCACATCGCTACGTTTACCAATTAATAAAGATGGTTGGAAAATCGATAATTTTTCAATATCTAAACTTTGAATATAGTCTTCGAGTTGTCCTTTTACTTTGTTGTAAAAAACTGGTGACTTAGCATTTGCTCCAAGCGCACTCACAATTAAGAAATGAGTATGTTTATCTTGGATCAAGTCGGCAAAATGAGCATTTATTTCATAGTCAACAGCATAAAAGGCTTTCTTTGAACCTGCTATTTTTAGAGTTGTACCTAAGCAGCTAAATGCATGAGTATGATCATTTACGTCTTCGTCATTAAGTAATAAAAAATCCTCTATGACTAGTTGAGTAACTTTTTTATATGTATTAAGTAGTTGCGATTCTTTTCTAACAACAACCGTAATTGCTTCAAATTCTGGTGTTTGCTCAAGCTGCTCTACAAGAGCTAAACCAACAAGTCCTGTAGCACCTAGTACAATTGCTTTTTTCTTGCTTATAGTCATTTTTTATCCAACCTTCTTTAAGTTTGTTTCAAATTTAACCTTTTCTTACGCTTTTAGCAGCCCCTAAAACGGCTTAAAATGCTCGCAAGGCTTGACTTCACGGTGTTGATTCATCACAATATGGCACTTGTTTACGGGCTGGTGATGGTTACACCAGTTTACTGGATTGACCACAGCCCGCCCAGACCAACTTATTTTCAAGGAGTGCAAGAGTGGCAAACTCTGCTCAAGCTAAAAAACGTGCGCGCCAAAACGTTACAGCGCGTAAACACAACGCAAGCTTGCGTTCTATGGTTCGTACTTACATCAAGCGTACTTTAAGTGCAATCGCTGGTGGTGATTATGCAGTTGCTACAGAAGCTTATAAAAAAGCTGTTCCTGTAATCGACCGCATGGCTGATAAAGGCATCATCCACAAAAATAAAGCTGCTCGTCATAAGAGCCGTTTAAATGCTCAAGTTAAAGCGTTAGCTAACTAATTTGAAGCATATAAAAAAAGCCCAATAGGGCTTTTTTTATTATTTATATTTTTTGCTTTTACTGTTCATTATGAAATTTTGATACGTCCAACTCGTAAGCCTTGCCTCTCCAAATCCACTTTAATTTACAGTTGGGAAATTCATCCCCTTCAAACCATACAAATAAACCTTCCATCATTGCAGGCCAATCTGCCTTTTGTATCTGATTATTACCCGAAATTACAGCAACTATAGCTGCAATAATCGTGTCGTGGCTTACAGCTAAACTTAGCCCACTTTTTGTTTTAGGATGAGTTCGATAAATCAGTTCTAACACATCTAAAACACCAGTAATTGGATGTTTCATGCCGGGCAAAGCATTATTCACAAAACTATTAATAAACCCGAGTGCCCCTTGTTTACGAAAATAAGGAGCAGCCTGTTGAATATCGAGTACAAAGCTTCCCGGTTCTACCAATAGGCCTTGCTCAACAATTTCAATTGTATGCGTATTAGGTTCAGGGCTTACACCATCTGCACCTTCAATCATAAGCGCAGCAGTATCTACACAACGTTGGATTGGACTAGATATACAGTGTTGAATCACACGGTCCGTATTTTTAATTAAATAGCTTCCCCATGCCTGTGCTAGCTCACGCCCTTGAGGAGTAAGTTGCAAATCGTATCCTGCCAAGCCTTGTCCATCGACCAACTCTCTCAGCGAGTGCCGTGTAAAAAGGGTTACAGGGGTTGAAGCATCTGGCAATAAATCAATTGCTTCAAACATGCTTTTAGGCAATAAATCGAGTGCCATTTTATCGTGTCATCTTTTTTCAATACTTTGTCACTATAACATGTCTGGCATAACTCTCAATCCAAAACACCCGATTGAGCCAAAGCTTCAAATGCTATTTTTTTGCTTTGTTGATCACGAAATGCGATAAAGCCCCCGTTTAATACAGTATCACGCTGGTTATATTCAAAGGGTTTACCTTTTAAGGTGAGTAACCCCCCACCTATACTCTCTAATAATCCCTGACCTGAGCTGGTATCCCATTCAGAGGTAGGATGAAATCTAGGGTAAATATCAATCTCACCCTCTAACATCATGCAAAACTTATAAGCACTGCCCGCTTCACGTCGAATTACGGTACGGTTTTTTTCAATCGGTTCAATAAATTTATGATATTTCGGATTTTTACTACTGTGGCTTAAACCAATTTGTACAGGTGCTTGTGTTGAATAAGGCTCTTTTTGATATTGGTACCATTGTTGTTGGCTAAAGCTATATTTAAAAGGCAACTCTTTTAAATAACCCAAATAAACAACCTGTTCACAAGGTACAACGATTACAGAGAAGATAGTTTCGCGCCCTTCAATCAAACTCAAGTTTATCGTGAACTCATCCCGTTCATGTATAAACTCTTTGGTGCCATCAAGCGGATCTAGCATCCAGCAAGAAGACCAGTCATGGCGAGCGCTATAGTCACTTTCTTCTGATAAGACAGGTAACTCTGGTGTAATTTCCGCAAGTTGTTTTAATAAAAATTGATTTACCTTTAAATCTGCTTGAGTCACAGGTGAATCATCATGTTTTTCTTGAATATTAAACTCATATCCAGCTGAATAGTTTTGATATTCTTGTAATAAAATCTGACTAGCCTCTTCCAAGATTGGTAGCAGCTGTTCAATTAAGGCATCATTGGGACGAGTTGTTGTTATAAACATAAATAAGCTCTATTTACTTTCCTTTTCATTATAAGTGAATTATGACAAATGCAGTATTCAACAAGAGTCTAGTATCCTTAAAAATACATTCTTTTTAATTGAATCATTACAATTTTTTCATAAGCTTTGCTTTAAATCTTGAATTGGTAAAGTACTTATATTCAAAAGAAAACAACATTAATTTTTGTATATAAATTCTATTGTAACTTATGAAAAATAAACAACTTAACATAAATTCAAACATTTCATTTTCAAGCATTTCTTGTTATGTTCAATAGCACAATAACAAAACGGAAGACTAAAATATGATGCTATATGGATATCATTTCTCAACAATTGAAAATAACTGGGAAGACTTAACCCCATTAAACGAGTTTTTACAAACATTTGCAGATGATGATGGTGATGTGTCTCAAAGAGACAAAGAATCACTTAAAGAAATTATTGCTAAATCAGATACGGCTTTAGCGTTAGCAAAAGAAATGGGTTGGGACGGTAGCTATACAGGTTGCCCTTATTTATTTTGGTTACCAAGTAAAAATACGCAATCATTTGAATATGGCTTTGTTTTTAAACAAACCTCAGATAACTCAACTTTTGTAATTTCACCAATTGAATTGGCTTATCTAGCACATGATAATCAGGTACAAACTTTAAGTAAGAATATTGACTAACTATAAAGGGTTATTGACTTAACAATTAAGCCAATAACCTAGCCCCACTATTGCTATTCAAACATACTTAATTGAGGTGTAGGTTTTATAATTTTCTCTTTAGGAACATGTAAACATTCAAACTCCTCAACAGGAAAACCTTCAACAAAACTCGAAATATCTGGTGTTTCTAAACTTAACCATTCATCTAAACGGTCATGTGGAATCACAATGACTGATCTTTTGACATCGCCCGGTTCGTGAAAGTCTTTCATCATAGGATGGTCTATGGCGTCCATCGTTAACATACTTGCAGAACGGACAATCTTTTCATTTATTTTGCAAATTTCATAAATTGCTGCAATGAAAAAAGCCTGCCCATCTTTACGGCGTACAGCCCATCGTTCAGGTTTATCATTTATATATTTACTTTCATAAAACTCGGTTACAGGGATCACACCAAACTTACATTTAAGAGCAGCTTCTTGAAAACTCGGTTTTTGGAAAATTGTTTCGTGACGCGCATTATAAGTATGTTTTGCTATGTTTGTATCTTCCGCCCATTTGGGAACTAATCCAAACATGACTTCACGCCATTCAAGACCTTGCGGTGATTTGAATAATAGCGGCGTTGTGCCAGCAGGATAAACCTCATCGGCATAGCTAAAGCCGACCACAGGCAACTGAAGTTGCTGTAATTGGGCAAGCGTTAAAGGTTTAAAGTTGGCACACATAGCAAGAATAAAACACTGTACTTTTACTTCTCTTATTTTATAAACATTTACCACATAAACCAAATGAAAAGGCACTCGAAAGTGCCTTTAGCGACATAACTTTACGCTTATGAAACGTGTTGAATGCCTTGTGGAATCGCCTGCAATAATCGCTTAGTGTAGTCATGTTGAGGATGTGCATAGAGCTCATCCGAATTGGCAATTTCAACAACCTCCCCATGATTCATGACCATGACTTGATCCGAGATATATTTCACAACCGATAAATCATGTGAAATAAAGATATAACTTAGTCCAAACTCATCTTGTAAGTCCTGTAATAAGTTAAGTACTTGTGCCTGAACTGAAACATCGAGTGCCGAAACAGACTCATCACAAATTAAAATTTCAGGCTTTAGCGTTAAACAACGTGCAATAGCAATACGTTGGCGTTGCCCACCCGAGAACTCATGTGGATAACGATAGTAAGCTTGTTCAGGTAAATTCACTCGTTCAAGTAACCCAAGTGCAATTTGTTTACGCTCCGCATCATCTTTACCAATGTTATGAATTTGCATAGGCTCTAATAAAATCTGCCCGATGGTAAAGCGTGGGTTAAGCGAAGCATATGGGTTCTGAAAGATGATCTGTATCTTTCGCTGATATTTAGCAAACTCTTTTTCAGTTAATGAAAGAATATCTTTACCCTCAATGAAAGCTTCACCTCCTGTTGCTTCATGTAAGCGCATGAGCAAAAGTCCCACAGTAGTTTTACCTGAGCCTGACTCTCCCACCAGACCAAGCGTTTTCCCTTTTGCCAGTTTGAAAGAAACACCTTTTACTGCTTGAAATTCTTCTTTTCCAAATAACCCTTTACGGCTATAAAAGCTTTTTTTCAAATCCTTTACTTCTAAGACGATTTGCTCATCGCCATTTAAACCACGTTTACGCTGTGGAATTTCTGAAACATCAAAACTTTGCTCGACTAATATATTGTCTTCTTGACGCATAAAATCGCTGGTCACAGGCAAACGATAAGGTCGCTGTGACATTTGAGGACGACAATATAGCAATGCTCGGGTATATACATCTTTAGGTTGCTCTAGAACTTGTTCTGCAAGTCCCTGCTCTCTAATTTCACCATGACGCATGACAATGACTTGATCTGCAATTTCACCCACCAAAGCCAAATCATGCGTAATAAAAAGCATCGACATTTGACGGCGCTGACGCAATGATTCAAGCAGATCAATAATTTGTTTTTGAATGGTGACATCGAGTGCCGTAGTGGGTTCATCGGCTATCAGTAGCTTAGGTTCACAAGCAATCGCCATTGCAATCATGACACGTTGCTGTTGACCACCAGACAGCTGGTTAGGATAAGCATCAATCTTAGTTTCTGGTGAAGGTATCCCGACCTCTTTGAGTAACTCTAAAACACGTTGACGGGCCTGTTTACGACTCATCCCCATGTGTAAACACAACACTTCTGCGATTTGATTACCTACCGTAAAAACGGGATTTAATGATGACATGGGTTCCTGAAAAATCATGGCAATATCTTTACCACAGATTTTTCGCATATCTTTACGGGATAAACTGAGTAAGTCTTGACCTTCAAAAGCAATCTTACTTTTTTCATCAATTTTACTTTGGCCTACAGGTAGTAAGCCCATAGTTGCCAAAGAAGTAACTGACTTGCCGCTACCCGACTCACCAACTAAAGCGACAGTAGTATTTGCTGGAATATCAAAGGAGATTCCTTTAACAGTTTCGATATACTGCTTGTCTTCACCTTTAAAGCTTACACGTAAGTTTTCAATGTGGAGTAAAGGGACACTTTTTTGTTGTTCTGACATTAGGTTTTCCTCTTATTTTAGTTTTGGATCTAATGCATCACGCAGTGCATCAGTAAACATTGAAAATGCCGTAACCAAAACAGCCATTGCGACAGAGGCTGCGACAAGCTGCCACCATTTTCCTAAAAGAAGTTCACTTTGCGCCTCATTTAACATGCTCCCCCAAGACACTACGCCGACAGGTACACCGAAGCCTAAGAAGCTCAAAATAACTTCCGATTTAATAAAAGAAACCACCAAAATTGACATTTGAACCAAAGCAATATGGCTGACATTAGGAAAAATATGAATGAACATACGGCGGAAATGTCCAACACCAATTGCCTTGGCAGCCAGAACATATTCACGTGCGGTATGTTTCATATACTCAGCACGAATTAAACGGTAAACACCCGTCCAGCCCGTTAAACCTAAAATCAGAACAATAGATAAAACGCCCTTTTGTTGCAGTACGGCAGCTATCGCAAGAACTAATAATAAATATGGAATGGAAGTAAAAATGTTATAAAACCAGTTAAGGATGTCATCTACCCAACCACCAAAGTACCCTGAAATCGCCCCTAGCAGTGTACCTAAGGTTACTGCGAGCAATGCTGAAACTAGCCCTACAATAATTGAGGTTTCGGCACCTTTAATGGTCTTTTTAAGGACATCTTGTCCCCATTTGTCAGCTCCAAATATAAGCGTACTTTTAAGTTCACTTTGCTGTTCGAGTAAATGTCCACCTAGTTGCTGATCAATTGCTTTCATATCATCTGCTAACGGATCAACTACACCATAATAATCAATTGCACTTCCAGAGCTCTTTTCTTGTTTAATTTCAGCCTTGAGTTGGTGAATGACATCTTTTAAAGGATCGACTGGATTTTCCGGTAATTCCTCATCTACAGCAGCTGTCTTTTGCAAAGCTTCCGTTGTTTTATCTGCACCTATAAATGTAGGAGGTGCATAACTGACTGCAACTTCTTTATTCCAGTCCGAGGCAATCACTCCCGTAAATGATAGTAGCAATACGACCAAATAGAACAGCACAACAATGAGTGATGCAATTGCAATTTTGTCAGCCCGAAGGCGACGCATTGCAAGCCGCCATAAACCCGCTGAAGCAGGCGCTGTCTGGGTTTGTAATTTTCTTTTTGATAGAACACTTAGCATAACCCACCTACTTCAACTGTACACGTGGATCAACCACTTTGTAGACTAAATCAGCAATCAAGTTAAAAATCATGGTTGCAGCTGCAATGTAGACTGTAATTGCTTTAATCACAGGAAAATCACTTCGCTCAACTGCGATAATTACTTCTCGACCAATACCGGGAATACCAAAAAAACGTTCAATTAAAAATGCACCTATGAGCAACGCAGGCAAAGTCGCCATCACATCGGTAATAATAGGAATTGAGGCATTACGTAAAACATGCACACCTAAAATTCGGCTTTCACCTACACCTTTAGCACGTGCCGTTCTAACATAATCTTGGTTAATTTCATCAAGCACAAAACTACGGTATAAACGTAAAGTAGGTGCAATACTCACCACCAACATAATTAAAATTGGAAGTAAGGCGAACTTAAATAAATTATCTGTAAAATTATCGCTCCAGCCCTGCACTGGGAACCAACTTAACTGATAAGCCAGAACATATTGAAAAACAATAATATAAACCAAGATACTAATCGACATGCCAATGGTACATAACATCATGACCATACGATCTGTTAAAGAACCACGTACAGCCGACACAGCCAATGCCAAGCCAATTGAGATAACGGTTTGTAAAATAGTGAGTGGAATCAAAAGCGTTAGTGAAGGCCCCAAGCGGGTTAAAATAATTTGTGAAACCGGTTCTCCCGTACTCCAACTTGCACCATAGTCAAAAGTGAGAATCTGCTTAATAAAAATCCAGAGCTGAACGTAATAAGGCTGGTCTACCCCTAGCTGTTTACGAATGTTTTCAATCTGCTCAGGATTAGACATCTTACCTGCCAAAATATAAGCTGGATCTCCACCTACCCAGTTAAAAAGAATAAAGATAAACAGTACTACTCCCAACATGGTTGGAATCATCTGCCATAACCGCCGAATAACATATGCCAGCATAGTGATAATTCCTTATTTAACCCGTTGTCCAGTAATTTCATTAAAGAATGCTTTATTGTCAGGATCACGACCAAGGAAATCTTTAACCAACTCAGCTGCCGGTTTTTGGCTACCTTGGGATAAAATCGTCTGACGGTAACGTTGCCCGACTTGTGGGTTATTAAGGTTGTCACCATAAGCAGAAAGCATGTCTAAAGCTAAAACCTCAGACCACATATAACCGTAGTAACCTGCTTGATAACCACCCATTAAGTGTCCAAACTGTCCAGGAAATTCTGTTGTTGGTACATATCCCAAGGCTGTAGCTGCTTCCATTTTTTGCCAAGTTTCTAAAGGTTTTACTTTTAAGGCATCAGCCGTATGAAGTGCCATATCGTACTGTGCATAAAGTGTCTGACGTGCATAACGTAAACCGCGCCCATAGTTATGTACTGCTTTTAAACGGGCAATTAATTCATCATCAACTCGTGGACATGCTGGATCACAATAATCAGCTACTTTAGACAAAGTTTCCTTACGGCGCGCCCACTCTTCATACATTTGAGATGGTGCTTCTACGAAATCACGCTCTACAGAAGTTCCAGACTGACTTGCATAACGGGTATTAGATAAAATGCCATGTAAGGCATGACCAAATTCATGAACAAAAGTTTCTAACTCGTCACTATTTAAACCTTTACGGTTAAAGTTTGTGACAAGTACTGACACGGGTAAGCGGTTAGTTAAAGTACTGCCACCATATACTCCCCAAACGGCAGCATGGCCATATTTCCCTTCGCGAGGGAATTTATCCATATATAGAGCACCCAGAAGCTTTCCTGTCTTTTTATCGACTACATCGTAATACTCAACTTCGCTTTGCCATGCTTTAACTTTGACAGGTTTAAAATCAATACCATAAAGGTCAGATGAAATTGCAAATAACCATTTTTGTGCCGCTAAAGTCGGGAAATAATCACGAAGCTTTTCCTGATCAATTTGATATTTGCTCTTACGCAGTTTCTCACTCCAGTAAGCTTCACTCCAACGTGTTATCTCGGTTTTATCTAATGGTGTTTTTAAAGTTTGTGCTTTAAATGCGCGGAGCTCTTCTACTTCTTTGCGCTCAAGTGGTGCCACCGTTTTTTGTACTTCTGCCAAAAACTGATTTACAGCTTCGGGCGTTTTTGCCATACGGTCCTTTAACGCCCAATCTGCATAACTTGCTTTTCCAAATAACTGCGCCAGTTCATAACGTAAATCTATTGCTTGTTTGAGTAATTTTAAGTTTTGTTCAGTACCACGTCGTGTAAAGGCGATTTGATATCTTTTTCGGGCATCATCATTATCTGCCAGTTCCATAAATGGGCGATATTCAGGATACTCAAAACCTAATAGATAGTTACCTTTGCCATTTTTCTTTAACCCTGAAATATAACTTTCCGGCAGACCTTTCATCTCTTCAGGCGTAAATTCAAGTTTTTCAGGGTTATCACGAATATTACGGCTATATTCTTGTTCGAGTTTAGTCAATTCATCCAGAATGGCTTTCATTCTTGCACGTTTTGCTGGTTCTAATTGGACCCCCGTGTCTTCAAACTGATCCAAAATATCCTGACGGTATTTTTTATCAATAGGATCAGTCGATTTTGTATTTTTAATTACGTTATATAATTTTGAGTTTTGAAATATATCGGTATGTAACTGATTAATTTTGATTTCGCAGTCTTCTGCTGCTTTACGTAATTTCGCATCTGGATCTACATTACTATATAAACCGACAGGTCCTGAAAAATCTTCAAGATGAGCAAAAATTTTGTCCCACTTTGCTAATATCGGAGCGGCGGTAGCATCGGTTTTAACAGGTGTTTTTTCAAAGTTTGAAATCTCTTGCTGGATTTTTTTTAAATTAGAATCACACCATGCTGGGAGTTGCTCTGCTTTAAGTAATGGTAAGGTTGCACGTGTTGTCTCTGCCGATGCAAATTGACTTATACCTATCGTCAACATACATAATGTAGTCATTTTCAGTGTGTTATTTTTCATCGTATCTCCAATTTTTTTCATTTAATGATTAGATTTCGTATTTGTATCAATATCGAAGTACATCCATTCAGCATGTAAAATCGGATGCTTCTTATATCCAATGATTCGTGGTTGAGCCAACATATTTCTATAACGTGCATACAACACTTGCACTGGCATATACACTTCTAACAAACGTGTCATTTTTCGATAAATCACATCTCGTTCTGGGCCAGGCTTAACCTGTTGAGACTGACGATATAATTGATCAAACTCTGGTATTGAACCGCAAGACCAGTTGGTCATATGAGTGTTCGGGCCATAAAAATTCTGCATAAAATTATCCCCATCTGGATAATCGGCAATCCATGCAGAGGAACCAAACATTCCATCACACTGTTTTTGCGCCCGAATGAGATCTGAAAAGAGCATTGGTTTGTAAACCATACGAATATTCAAACTGTCAAAGTTCTTTTTCCAAAGCTCAGCGCTTTGCTGACCAATACTGTCATTGCGCGCCATATATTCAATAACAAGGGGCTTACCATTTGGTTGTGTACGCCAACCTGATGCATCTTTTTTATAGTTATATTTATCTAATAATAAATTTGCTGCTTTGACCGAATATGGGGTACTGCTTCTATATTGAGGTTCAGCCCCTACTACACCTGGCGGAACTGGAAAATGTAGACGCTCAGCATCACTATTACGTACTAATTTAATTTCTTGATCTATTGAACGAGACATTGCAATTGCACGGCGTAAAGCAATTTTTTCTTTACTCATCCCTCCAACAACCGGATTTTTAAGATTCCAATAGTTATAACTAATTTCCGGATCAACAATACGAGATAAATGCACCCCCTCTTTTGCAAGCTCAGGACTTAATTTACCGTCTTTAATCGCTTTCGAGACTAATTGCCCTTCAAGTTGAATAATATCAACTTCACCACGCTGGAATGCCAACCATCGTGACTGGTTTTCTTCCATTACCTGAATATCAATTGTGCCGATTTGAGGCATTTGTTTACCTTTGAGGCGTTTTACAATTGCTTGGTCCTCAGCACTACTGGCTACAAAGTTCCAAGTAAAACCGCGATAATCAGGATTCGCTTTTAAAACAATACGCGAAGCAGGCAACCACTTACTGAGCATATAAGGTCCTGTCCCTACTGGATGCCCCATAACAAAGCCAGATTTATCTTTATATTTTTCGATAACTTCACGTGCTACAGCCCCTGTAGGGTCATGTGCTAGTAATAAAGGAAAGTTATAATCAGGCTTTACTAACCGAATAACCAAGGTGTATTTATCAGGTGTTTGTAAACCGCTCACACTTTGATCGTAGTTAAACTTTCCTGTTTTACTGGCTGATTGTACTAACGCATCCATACCCTCAATTTTGTTCTCCAACAACCAGCTATTTGGCGAACGTAAATTTGGGTCCAATAGACGCTTAAAAGAGTATGCATAATCGTAAGCCGTTAACTCTCTAGGTTTACCTTTAAAAACAGGGTCCGGCGTAAAATAAATACCTTTTTTAATGTGAATAGTATAAGTCAGGCCATCTGCACTCACTTCTGGCATAGCGGTTGCGATTTGCGGAATAAGCTTTGCTGGCCTTGCTAAATAATCGTAGGTATATAAAGTTTCAAATATCGACGTGGTTACATGTGCCGAATATAAGTCATGGATATACGCTGGGTCGAAACCTGTTTCAGCTGTCGGAAACGTATAATGTAGAACTTTATTTGGATCGGCTGGGCTTTTTGCAAAAATAGTCGTGTTACCCGTTAATGCCATACTGACAAATAATAGACCTACACTACAGTGCTTGAGCTTTTGTTTTAAATTTTCAGTCATGATGATCTTTATCTAAAATTATTTTTTAATAGGGGTAATATCAAGATATTGCCAGTTTGTATTCATCATAGGGTGAGGTTTAAAACCCTGAACTTGTGGGCGTATCAACCAATTACGAATTCGAGTTACATGAATAATCCAAGGATTATCAGCTTCTATCTGGCGATTAAGCTTTTCATAATATGGTAGACGTTGTTGCGGTGGTAAATGAATGGCCTGAGTGTAAAGAGCATCATATGTTTTAGACTGATAACACGCATGGTTCCCTTGCCCAGCATTTGGTCCATATAGTAATTGTGCAAAATTATCTCCTTCTGGATAGTCAGCAATCCATGCCCCACTCCACATCATATATTTACATTGAGTTGCGGCTTTTAAGTTATCTGCAAAATTACTTACTTTAAAATCAGCACGAATGCCTATCGCATCTAGATTTTTTTTCCAAAGTTCAGCATGAATAACGGATGCTGAGCTATTCTCATTGTTAATTTTTAAAACTAAAGGCTTGCCATTTGGTAAGGTCCGATAGCCATCAGCCCCTTTTTTATAACCATAATAATCAAGTAATTTATTTGCTAGAACTGGATTGTACCCAACACTACTTTTATATTTTGGGTTATATCCATTTACACCTTCAGGTATAAACATTTCTGCTCTGACAGCCTGACCTTTATATGCCTGTTTTATGCTTTCTTTTTGATCATAAGCTAAAGTAATTGCTCGACGAAGCGCTATTTTTTCAGGACTAAAACCACCAATGACAGGGTCTCGCATATTCATCATGGTATAAGTAATTTCAGGTTCTTTATATGGGAAATGTTTAATGCCTCTTTTCTGAAAAGAAGCTTTAAGTTGATTGCCATCTAAAGCTTGCGGAACTGCATCTGCTGTAAGTCTATCAAAATCTAATTGACCAGACTGGAAAGCTAACCATCGTGACTGTTGCTCTTCAATAATACTAACCACCACCTTGCCAATTTGTGGCATTTTCTTTCCAGACATTTCCTTAACAAGTTGGTTATCCCAAGGGGCTCCTGTGGACTTAAAGTTCCAAACAAAACCACGATAATCAGGGTTGGCAACCAACTCGACCTTACTTCTTGGAACATATTTACTTAGCATGTAAGGTCCGGTACCTACAGGGTGCATACCAATACGGTCACCATAATAATCAACAACCTCTTTGGCAACACCGCTAAATGTAATATAGGCAAGGATATAAGGAAAATTAAAGTCTTGGCGAGTTAAAGTAAATTGTAGAGTATAGCGATCTAGTGCTTTAAGCCCTGCAATTGGTGCAGCATAATCAAATTTTCCTGTTTTTTTTGCTTGAGCTATCACTGCATCGGCACCCACCAATTTTCCATCCAGAAAAGAAACGGAAGGCGCTCTGTTTTTAGGGTCTAAAATACGTTTAATTGCATAGACATAGTCTTCAGCTACCAACTCGCGGCGTTTACCTTTAAATGCGGGATCATCTGTAAAATAAATACCTGGCTTAATTTTAAATATATAAACTTTACCGTCTTGTTCAACCTTAGGCATGCTTTCAGCCGTATAAGGAACCAGTTGTACTGGACGTGCCAAATAATCGTATTTGAGTAGAGGTTCAAAAATAGCTTCTGCAATACTTGCGCTATAAAAATTGTTGGTTTTAACCATGTCAAAACCATCATCTGGTGCTTCATAGGCAACATGCAAAATCTTGTTGGGTTGTGCTGGCGTAATTGCGTAGGCACATGGAACTGATGTAATAGCCAAACTTAAAACGGCGAGCTTAAAAAATTTTAATTTCAAGTTCATATCCACATAACTAATTTTTTTAAAAGACATTAACCTTTTGAGTAACATCTAAATCTGCATAAGAAAAGTTCTTTTTCAGCAGATAGGCCTATTTGGGATTTGTAATTTACTTTCCTTTATCATCATTTTTATTTGATCAAATGGAAAAAATAAACTTAAGCACCCAGTGTTTGTAACTACTGAATATAAAGCGAATTTCATGCCATCTATTGGCAATCATCATAAAATATTCGAGATTATTAGAAATTCATATTTTTATTAGGTACTTAAATTCATTTGAACTATATAAATAAAAGTCACTTTTTGCCAAATATTATATTTGCATAAGTTAATCATTGAACACCTTAAATGCACAATAAAAATACACAAATGTATCATTATGAATCACAAAAAAGCATGCATACAAAATTACTAATTTCAACTTAATACACTAATATTATTAAAAATATTAGAAATAAATAATTATTAAAAATAGTATAACATTACATACAAGAAAGTTCTAAAACAGCACATTTTTCTGTATTAAACATGTGAAGAATCTAGCAATGTATATTTTTTATACAAATTTATTTGGAACTTTTAGCCACCATTGAAAAAATTACCAAATGGAAAACTTTTTATCCCTATAAAAAAACAAAAGCACTGTTCGCAACCATAATAAAATCAATATTTATCAATATCTTGCATAAACTAAAAAAAGAAAAATATATAGTTGGCACTTGCTTTGCTTAAAAACTTTCCAGCAATATCGCTAACTACAACAAAAAGGGATCAAATCCACGATGAAAAAAAAATACAATGTTCGATCTCAGGTAACCCCCAAGATCGGCAAGACAATACTTAAATTAAGTACCCTTAGTTTAAGCATGATGTGTCTTACCATGGCACAAGCAGCAGAAACAGAACAATCAAGCAATGATGATAAACCGGCAAAAGTCGTAAAAGTTGCCGTTACAGGTTCTTCAATCAAAGGTGTTGCAGCACAAAGTGCTTCTCCTATTACGGTTGTGAAAGTTGATGAAATTTTAAAACAAGGCGTAACATCAACTGAAGAAGCCTTAGCCAAGATTAGTGCAAACCAATCAAACTTCGTAACTGCTAGCAATGTGGGCGCTAGTAAAACTGTGGGGTCAGCAGCAAACCTGAGAGCTTTAGGCGCTAACAAGACACTTATTTTGCTGAATGGTCGTAGATTAGCTGCTAATGCATATGATAGTGGGGTGACAAACTTAAATATTATTCCACTCGCCATGTTAGACCGTATTGAAGTTTTACGTGATGGTGCTTCTTCCATTTATGGAACAGATGCAATCGGTGGGGTTATCAACTTCATTACTAAAAAGCAGTTTACGGGTCTTAACCTAACCGCTGGATATCAAAAACCAGAAGAAAAAGGTGGAGATCAACAAGACTATAGCATTTTCGGCGGTTTTGGTGACTTAGAAGAAAATGGCTATAACGTTTTTGGAGTTGTCGATTACCGAAAAGGCGATGATGTCATGGCTCAAGATCGCAAAGTTAGTCGACGCGGAGGCATATTACCTGAATTAGGAATCCATAAAAATAGTAGTGGCTCATTCCCTGCCAATGTACCTGGATTAGGTAATCCCTATGCATCTACAGGTTGTGGTAATAACCCTCTAGTAGAGACTGATGGTCAAATTTGTAAATATAATAGCCAAGCAGTAATTGGTATTGTTCCAAAAACTGAAGATATTTCAGCTATGGGTCGAGCTACTTTTAAATTGAATGATAACTTTAATGCGATTGCAGAATACTTATATGCAAGAAATGAGATCACCACTTCAGTTGCACCAGATGTATTTTTTGATTTGACCCTTGATCCTAGTAGTAAATATTATCCAGGAAATGGCATAACTCCTGCTCTAGCTGGTGCTACAGGACCTATTCCATTATATCTACGTTCACAATCAGGTAATCGTGTAAGTAATAGTATTAACCAGTCACATAGACTATTTGCCGGTATTGAGGGTGAAACACACGGTTGGGATATTAATTCAGGCGTTACTTATGCACATAGTAGTGCATCAGATGCTGTAGTAAATGGCTATTTAAACTTTGACAAAACACAAGAAGCTTTAAACAATGGTATTTTAAACCCATTCGGGACGCAAAACCCTGAAGATGCCAATGTATGGAACCAGTTAGGTGTTGAAGGCAAGTATTTAAAAGCAAACCTAGATACAACTACTGTCGATTTCACAGCAAGTCGACCTATATTTAAATTACCAGCAGGAGATGTTGGCTTCGCCATTGGAGCAAGCTATCGTTATGAAGATTGGACTTCAAAAGTCGTTACTGATGTTGCCCGAGTTGCCCCTAGTACCGGTGTTGATCCTGATGAACCAGTAAATAAGGGTGATCGTAATATAAAATCGGTATTTACCGAATTTCATATCCCTCTCCATAAAACTTTAGAGGCTCAAATCGCTGCTCGTTATGATGATTACAGTGACTTTGGCGATACCTTTAATCCAAAATTTGCACTTCGTTGGGAACCTATTAAACAATTAATGTTCCGTACGACTTATAGTACAGGCTTCAGAGCTCCAACACTTTGGGAAGTGAATGGACCAAACTCCGTAACCAATACTGGTGGATACTATTATGATCCCGTACTCTGCCCTGGGAATGACTTAAAACCGGGTGGTGTAAGAGAACGTGATTGTAATATGCAATTTGATAGACAAAATGGGGGAAATAAAACTCTAGATCCGGAAGAGTCAAAGTCTTTTACTGCTGGCTTAGTATTTGAACCAATTAAAAATTTAGCCTTTACTCTCGACTATTTCAATATTGAAGTAGACAAGCAAATTGCTACACTTTCGGAAACTGCTATTTTTGATGACCCAGTGAAATATGCAGACAAATTTGTACGTAATCCTGATGGCTCATTAGATTATATTATTACAACACAACAAAATTTAGGTGGAATTAAAACCTCCGGTTTCGATGTGGGCTTAAGTTGGGTTTCTCCAATGACTGCTACAGGTCGATTTGGTTTCAATATTGATGGGACATATGTCACAGATTACAAATATCAATCTGAACCAGATGGTGACTGGAAAGGTGTTGCAGGCACTTATAGTGGCCTAGACTACCAAGCTATTATTCTTCGCTGGAAACATACCGCCAATGTGAACTGGAACTATGAGAATTGGGCTTTAAACCTACAACAAAACTTCTCACGCGGCTATGAAGATCAAAATTCAAGTTCTACTGTTAAGGCAGGTTATCGAAATCACAAAGTGAGCGACTATACAACCTACAATATTTCAGGCACATATAAAGGCTTTAAAAATCTAGAAGTTACAGCAGGTATTAAGAATATCTTTGATGAAGACCCTCCTGCTTCAAATGTTGGTGACAACTTCCAAATGGGATATGACCCACGTTACGCAGATCCTTTAGGACGTACTTACTTTGTACGAGGTACATATAAGTTCTAAATGGTTGTTCTGCAAATGTAACAACAGTTAGTTTGCAGAACAAATACTCATTCTTAGCCAAACAGTCATTTTAAAAATTGTTTGTCTACAGTTTCAGGAGTAACTATGGGCATGACTTTTACAGACATAGAAAATAAATCTCCCAAACGCCTTATTGGTATTGCCGCAGTACTTTTTCTGCATCTTCTTGTTGCCTATATTCTGATGTCAGGTTTAGCAAACAATATTCAAAAACCAGCAGAAAAACCTGTGGAATTACAAATTATTCAGGATATTAAACCGCCTCCACCACCAAAACCAGAGGAGCCGAAACCTAAGGAAAAACCACCTGAGCCGCCAAAAATGGTGGAAAAAGTTGCCAAGGTTCCTGAGCCTACTAAACAGGTTGAGAAAGTTGTAACTCCTGTGCAAAAAACCACTCCAATAGCTCAACCAACTAAAGTTGCGACTCCTGCTCCAGCAGCACCGGCTGCACCTAGTGCACCATCACCAAGTCCAGTTGCGGCACCTGCTCCAACTGCGGCTGCTCCAGCACCTAAACCAGCTGGTGTAACTCGTGGTGTTTCAGAAGGTTCCGCAGGTTGTGAAAAACCAGAGTATCCACGTGAAGCACTTATGAATGAAGAACAAGGGACAGTGCGCATACGTGTTTTAGTTGATACTTCCGGCAAGGTTATTGATGCCAAAGTAAAAAAATCGAGTGGCAGCAAAACCTTAGATAAAGCAGCAACTAAAGCTTACAGCCTATGTACATTCAAACCAGCAATGAAAGATGGTGTGCCTCAGCAGGACTGGTATGAAATTGAATATCCTTTCGTAATTGAATGAACAAATTGAATTAATCAGAAATTAAAAATATTGGAGAAAATATGATGAAAAAATCAACTCAAGCGCTAGTACGTTTCGCTTCTGCAAGCCTAATCGCAGCTTGCTCACTGCTCCCATTAAGTACAGCTTTTGCAGAAGAAACGAGCAATACTCCTGTTGCAACCGCAACGACTGAAGCAACCTCAAACTCAAGCACACCGACTCCACCGCCAAAGCCTGCAACGAGTGAAACCGTTAAAAACCCTTATGGTTTAGAAGCACTTTGGCGTGAAGGTGATTTAGTTGCAAAATCTACCCTATTCATATTAGTACTTATGTCTATCGGTACATGGTACATCATCGTTTCTAAACTATTACAACAAGGAAAAGTTAAACGACAAGGAAAAGAAGCTGAAAGACATTTCTGGGAAGCTACTTCTCTTGATAATGCTGCTGAAGGTTTAGAACAAAGTAGCGCTTATCGATTTATTGCAGAAAAAGGAATTAACTCAACTAAGTCACACGGCGGTTCGTTACTTGAACGCATTGACTTCAATACGTGGGTAAGCATTTCAATACAACGTTCAATTGAAAAAGTACAAAACCACTTAAGTGGAGGTTTAGCCTTTTTAGCAACAGTTGGATCTACAGCCCCTTTCGTAGGTCTATTCGGAACAGTATGGGGAATCTATCACGCGTTAACAGCTATCGGGATTTCAGGACAGGCATCTATTGATAAAGTTGCAGGTCCAGTTGGTGAAGCACTGATTATGACAGCTATTGGTCTTGCAGTCGCAGTACCGGCTGTACTTGGTTATAACTGGTTGACTCGTCGCAATAAAGCAGTGATGGAAAACGTACGTTCATTTGGTTCAGATTTACATGCAGTTTTATTAAGCGGAGAAATTAATACTAATAATTCAGTTAACCGCAGCATTAAATAATCAGGAGCAAACATTATGAGTATGAGTGTTGGTTCTGAAGATGAAGACGAAATGATTGGAACAATTAACACGACTCCTCTGGTGGACGTCATGTTAGTTTTACTTATTATTTTCCTAATTACCATTCCAGTAGTTACACATACAGTACCTGTGAAACTACCTGAAGAAAAAAATACGCCGTACGCAACTACGCCTGAAAATATTCAACTCTCAGTCAATAAGAAAGGAGATATTTTCTGGAATGAAAGTTATGTACCAAATAAAGAAATTTTATTAGCGAAATTACAGGCTGTGGCGCAAAAAAGACCGCAGCCAGAGGTACATATTCGAGGAGATCAGCTTACCCATTTTGAAGCGATAGATCAGGTCATTAGTACAACCAAACAAGCTGGTATTGGCAAAATTGCCTTTGTTACTACCCCTCCAGCCTCCCCATAACTATTTTTAAGGAGAATCTTATGGGTATGAATGTCGGTTCAAATAATGATGACGATGTGATGTTAGAAGTCAACATGACACCGCTTATTGATGTCATGTTGGTACTCATTATCATGTTTATTATTACCATACCTGCACCAAACAACGCGATTAATATTAATTTGCCAAATGGCACACCGCCACCAACAAATGAAAAACCTCCAGAAGTGATTGATGTAAGAATTGATGCAACAGGCAAAGTATTTTGGAATAACCAACAAGTTTCTGATCGCAAAGCACTAGAAACTTTATTTCAAGGTGTTGTTGGCAAAAAAGATCAAGATCAAATCAAACTCAAACCAGACCAGATGGCTGAATATAAAAATGTAGCGATGGTGATGGCTACAGCACAGCGTTTAGGTGTCACTAAAATTGGAATTGTAAGCAGTAACTAATATTACTTTTCAATCTATTTAACTCTATTAACTCCTGCGCTAACTTGAATCTTCAGTTAGCGTTTTTTTTGAACTGAAATATTCAAGCCTCACCAATAGAATATACATTTGGTGCAACATAATCTTTTTGAGATTCATGCAATGACAACTTTGCACATAAAATCCAATTTTCACAATTAAGATCTTTTAAATTAATCAATCTCAAAACCTTTTAGCTATAAATTCCCTTTCTATAAGCACAAAACATACGGAAAATAAAAAAGCCTCCGAAGAGGCTTTTTTATAACAGGTTTAAATTAGTCACCTGTATAACCTTTTAACTTTAAACGAGCAGCGTGTAGTAACGGTTCAGTATAACCTGAAGGCTGTTCACAACCTTTAAAGATAAGATCTGAAGCTGCTTGGAAAGCAATATTTGTTTCAAAGTTAGCTGCCATTGGCTTATACAATGGGTCATTCGCATTTTGCTCATCAACAATTTTTGCCATGCGTTTAAGCACTTCTTCAACTTGTTCACGAGTCACAATACCGTGACGTAACCAGTTCGCAACGTGTTGAGAAGAAATACGTAATGTTGCACGGTCCTCCATTAAACCTACGTTGTTAATATCAGGAACTTTTGAACAACCCACACCTAAGTCAACCCAACGAACAACGTAACCTAGAATACCTTGGCAGTTATTTTCAAGTTCATTGTTGATCTCTTCTGCTGACCAGTTTGTTTCTGGCGCAAATGGAGGAGTTAATAAGTCATCTAATGACAACATTTCTTCAGCTTTTAACTGATCTTGACGTGCTTTTACATTTACTTGATGGTAATGCATTGCATGAAGTACCGCACCAGTTGGTGATGGAACCCAAGCACATGAAGCACCAGCATTTGGATGAGCAGCTTTAGTTGCTAACATATCTTTCATGCTATCTGGTTTTGGCCACATTCCTTTACCAATTTGAGCTTTACCTTGTAAACCACATTTCAAGCCAATTGCAACGTTACGGTTTTCATAAGCGGCAATCCATTTTTGTGTTTTAACCGCTTCTTTACGAACAACTGGTGCAGCTTCCATAGAAGTATGGATTTCATCACCTGTACGGTCCATGAAACCAGTGTTAATAAAGATAGTACGGTCTTTTGCAGCAGCAATACAGTTTTTCAAGTTTACAGATGTACGGCGTTCTTCATCCATAATACCGATTTTTAGAGATTTCGCGGGTAAACCTAGTGCTTGCTCAGCGCGTTCAAATAATTCAACAGCAAAAGCAACTTCTTCTGGACCATGCATTTTTGGCTTAACAATATACATAGATCCTTTACGAGAGTTTTTATTTTCGTTCGTACTACGGATATCAGCAACTGATAACAATGGAGTTACCAATGCATCCATAATACCTTCGAAAATTTCTTCACCATCTACCAAAATAGCTGGATTCGTCATTAAGTGACCTACGTTACGAAGTAACATAAGTGAACGACCATGAAGTTTTGTTGTTCCACCAATTAAGTTTTTAATTTCGCGGTCTTTGCTTAACGCACGGACAATTGTTTTACCATTCTTTTCGATAGATTCTTGAAGTGTACCCTTCATTAAACCTAACCAGTTACGGTAACCTTCAACTTTTTCTTCAGCATCTACAGCTGCAACAGAGTCTTCAAGGTCTTGAATCGTCGTAACCGCAGCTTCAAGTGTTAAATCTTTAACACCCGCTAAATCAGTTTGACCAATTGGGCTATTTGCATCGATTTCAATAATGACATGCAAACCATTACTTAAAAGTACAACTTCTGAAGGATTTGTCTCTTCACCATTAAAACCAACGAACTGAGCTTCATGAGCTAAACCTGTTTGAGTACCATCTTTTAAAGTCACAACAAGTTTATTTTGCTCAATTGCATATTTAGTTGCATCTGCGTGTGAGCCTTGTGCAAGTGGGAAAACTTCATTTAAGAAGTTTTTAGCAAACTCAATTACTTTAGCACCACGTACAGGGTTATATCCTTTCCCTTTTTCAGCACCACCTTCTTCTGAAATTACGTCAAAGCCGTAAAGTGCATCATATAAAGAACCCCAACGTGCGTTTGCTGCATTTAAGCAATAACGTGCATTACGTACAGGTACTACTAACTGCGGCCCTGCTAATAATGCAATTTCTTCGTCTACATTTTCAGTTGTGATCTGGAAATCTTCAACTTCTGGTAATAAATAACCAATTTCAGTTAAAAACGCTTTATAAGCACCTAATTCAAATTTGTTATTACGGTGCCATTCATCAATTTTTGCTTGTAATTCATCACGCTTAGCCAATAACGCTTTATTTTTTGGGCTAAGATCGACAACAACTTGCTCAAAGTTCTTCCAGTAAGTTTCACTATCTAAACCAGAACCTGGTAAAGCTTCATTTTCGATAAAATCGTAAAGTTCTTTAGCAATCGCTAACTTGCCTTTTTGAATACGTGCAGTCATTGTCTTTCCTGAAGTTGCTACTTTTTATACCAAGAGAAACCTAGTATACCGATTTAAATTAAGCTGAATACTAATATCACATTCCTAAATAGTAAGCATTTTCCCTTGCAA
Source organism: Acinetobacter sp. GG2 (assembly GCF_000292385.1). Lineage (NCBI taxonomy): Bacteria > Pseudomonadati > Pseudomonadota > Gammaproteobacteria > Moraxellales > Moraxellaceae > Acinetobacter > Acinetobacter sp. GG2. Next base: position 204,109 of record NZ_ALOW01000040.1, on the reverse strand, counting down.
AACTATTGACAAAGATAAATTTTTCTATATAGGAAAATATTAAAATTCTAACTAGGTTTCTCAACAATTTATTCAATATTTAAAAATACTGAAACTAGACTTTTTGTTAACAAACAAAAAATTTCAGTATCTGATTTTTCTAAAGCGTATTTAGTTATATCAAACTTTAAGCTGTGAAAAAGCACTATTTAATTAAATTTATCAATTTTTTGTTATAAAAAAAGCGCTCTATTTAGAGCGCTTTTCACAACTATCTTCTTAAGAAGTTTTGGCTTCATCAATTTGTCGGTGTTCTGAATGCAAATAATCATCTGACTGCATTTCCAACAAACGAGAACGCGTACGCTCAATTTCAAAAGCTAATTTCTCGCCTTGATAGATATCAATGATACTATCTTGAGAAGTTAAGAGTAATTTCACGCCACGGTCATAAAACTCATCGACTAGATAAATAAATCGACGCGTTCCTTCTGACAAGAAGTCGGTTAAGTGCGGAACATTGCTGACTAGAACTGTATTATAAATATTAGCAATTTCAATAAAATCTGCTGGGCTACGCGGCTTTAAACAAAGTTCAGAAAACTCACACCATAAAACATCTTCGGTGTGACCTAGCGTTTCAACAACACGGTTATTGATCACAATTGGTTCTTGAGAATTTGCTTGCGTATGCGTTAAGGCAGTATAACGCTCAGATATCCAACTTTGCGCTTCATTACCTAAAGGCGATTTGAACAATTGAGCTTGTTTCAAAACACGTAAACGGTAATCTACGCCCGCATCTACATTTAAAACAGCACAATTCTTCTTAACCATTTCAATGGTAGGTATAAAACGGTCGCGATGAATTCCATTTTTATATAAACCGTCTGGTGCAATATTCGAAGTAGCAATCAGTGTTACTCCACGAACAAATAACTTCTGGAATAAATCACTCAAGATCATTGCATCTGTTACGTTTGAAACGAAAAACTCATCGAAACAAATAACAACAGCATCTTTATAAATTTGATCAGCCACGATATCGAGTGGATTACGTTGACCAGAAAGTTTATTTAATTCTTTATGAACGTGTTGCATAAAGTGATGGAAATGCATACGTGTTTTACGACGAAATGGCACAGACTCATAAAATTGGTCCATTAACCAAGTTTTTCCTCGACCTACACCACCCCACATATACACGCCTTTTGGAGAGGTTTGACGGCGGAAGCGACGGAAAGCTTTCTTAGAAGCTTTATAGCGGTTTAAAAGTTCCTTCCAAACACGATCTAATTCTTGCACTGCCTGTGCTTGTGCTTCATCTGCCATAAACTGGCCTGAAGCCAATGCCTCAGCATAGCGCTCTGCTGGGGAAGAAGGAGTAAAAGCAGTACTATGAGAAGATTTTAAATTTAACATATCATTTTATTTCAATTTTAACTGAAGAGAGTATAGCGAACATTTTGTCCGACCACATTAGCTTTTAGCATCAAGAGTTATGCTCAGTAAAACTCTTTTCCATATTGCCGAGGACTCTGCCCAAACCATCTTTTAAACGCATGATTAAAAGCTGCAGGTTCAGAATAGCCAAGCGACTCAGCAATAACTTCTATTGAATATTCTTTATATTCCATAAGTTTAAGCGCCTTATTCTTAATAATCTGTTCACGAATTTGTTTATAACTCGTATTAAGCTGCTGCAATTGATGCCTTAATGTCCTTTCAGGCATTTTTAAAGCGAAAGCGGTTTCCGCCATGCTCGGGATAATTCCTTGTTGTAGCTCTAGATAATCTTGCACATATTGAATAATGGGTGGTATTTGATGATCTTGCTCATTTAATCGTTTTATTTCTTTAATACATTTAGCTTCATAGATACGATGAGTAATGATATCCGCTGAAGGAACTTTTATTTCAAGCACATTCTTACTTAGGCTAAATGCTGCATGTGTAGAATTAAAATGCAGATCATCTCCATAATATGAGAAATATTGAGCAACGGTATCTGTATTATTTGGTTTGGGAAATGGCAAATCTATACGCATAAGAGGCATTGTTAAGCCCATCATGGTGTAAATATCTTGAATAAATTTATAAGTCCCTGAAATTTCACACTGGGCACGAAGCAAACCAATCTCTGTTTTTAAGTCGACAGGTAAATAGTTCAGAATGATGTGATTTTCAGTTTCTTGTAAACTTAAAGTACCAAATAAATGAGTGAGTTTTTGATACTGTATGCCTTTTTCCAATGCAGTTTGTATATCTTGGCTTGTTACAAGTAGCATTAATAACGGACCATAACCTGCTAATGCATAGTGCTGCCCGATGAACAAACCTTTTTCAGGATCAACATTTTCACTAATAATTTGTTGAATATCCCACTCTAAACTATCGTGAATTGTTGAACTTGGATCCAAAGAATCTACTTTAATGCCTATATTAGCCAAACGTGAGTCGACATCAATGCCCGCATTGCGCATTCCTTGAATTAAATAGATTAAACCAAGTGCCGATCGTTTCATTCTTCTATCAATTTCCCTAGACTGAAATGTTTTACTATAAAGAAGTAATAAAATTAATTGCCGAATATATCAATTTTCACGTCGGTACAATCATGTTTAAACTGATCAAAAAACGTTAGTCTTTCCTGCAATCCTCTTTACGGTATATGCAGGGTTTACAATGCACAGTGCAAAACAAAACGCTATTCAAAAAACTAAAATCGCAATTATTGGTGCTGGATTCGGTGGCCTTGCAATGGCTATTCGTCTATTACAGAACAAGCAAACCGATTTTCTTATTTTAGAAAAATCTAATGATGTCGGTGGAACTTGGCGCGAAAACCGCTATCCAGGAGCTGCATGTGACGTTCAGTCGCATATGTATTCTTTATCTTTTGCACCTAAAACTGACTGGTCAAAACGCTATGCAGAAGCACCAGAAATTTTTGACTATATTCAAGATATAACTCATAAATATCAAATTAAAAACTACTGTAAGTTTAATCATGAAGTTACTCATGTTCAGTATGATGAAACTCGCCATGTATGGACGTTAGACTTTACAAACCAACCTTCTCTCGAAGCACAATTTGTAGTATTTGCTTCTGGGCCCTTACATATTCCACAAATTCCTCATATTCATGGTATCGAAAAGTTTAAAGGTAAGGTATTTCATTCATCACAATGGGAACATAACTATAACCTTATAGGTAAATCAGTTGCCTCTATTGGTACAGGTGGTAGTGCAATTCAATATATTCCAGAAATTGCAAAAGATGTTAAACAACTATATGTGTTTCAAAGAACAGCCGCATGGGTGATTCCAAGAGATGAGCGCAAATACTCAAGCTTAAGTAAAGCCCTATTTAAAACGTCTAATCTTTATAGACAAATTCATCGCAGTCGCCTTTATTGGAGTAACGAATCACGCGTTGTGCCAATTGTTCAGCCACAAATCATGAAATATGGGCAAAAATTAGCTGAGGCTTTTATACGTTTCCAAGTCAAAGATAAAGAATTAGCTAAAAAACTTACACCAGACTTTGTAATGGGTTGTAAACGCATTCTTATTTCAAATAAATACTTTCCGACATTTAACCGTAAAAATGTTGAATTAGTGACAGATGGTATTCAAGAAATTAAAGAGCACAGCATTATCACAAAAGATGGAAAAGAAAGACCTATCGATTGTCTGATTTATGGGACTGGTTTTATTACCGACCCACGTATTTATTTAAAACATTTTACTTGTATTGGTCGTAACCAAATTGAATTAAAACAAGCTTGGAAAGATGGTGCAGAAAGTTATTATGGCATTATGACCAAAAATTTTCCTAATTTATTCCAACTCGTTGGGCCAAATACTGTTTTAGGTCATAACTCAGTTATTTTTATGATTGAGTCACAAGTTAATTATATTTTACAGCTGATTGAACTTGTCGATAAATCTGGTCAACACGCGATAGAAATTAAACCGGAAGTCCAAGATGCTTTCAATGAAAGAATACAGAAACAACTTCAAGGGACAGTATGGCAAGCTGGGGGCTGTAATAGCTGGTATCAGGCTGCCGATGGAAAGAACTTTTCCTTATGGCCAACTTACACTTGGAAGTATTGGCTAGAAACCCGTAAAGTGAATACCAAAGATTATTTGTTGCTAAATAAATACTCTAAAAACTATGCAGCATAAAATGTTCAATGCATAATAGATAGGTTGATAACAATCTATCTATTATATGCAATCTGTTAGCCTCATTATTCAAATTTTTATTGTCATAGCTTTTGGCTACTTTTTAGGCCCTAAACTTTCGTTAAATATTCGAAAATTTATTTTCAAAGTTTTGCCCTATTTTTCTTATATTTTACTCACAAGTGTTGCTTTAGAATTAACTCTTGCGCTTGATCAAATTAACAATCCTTCTACCATACTGCCACCTGCCCTATTAATTGCAGTCACGACATCATTCGGTTCCTTTTTTACATGTTTATTAGCGTATACAGTTTTTGATAAAGAAAGTGTAAAAGGAAAAATTTCACTTCAACTTTTTATAAATGCTTTAAAAAATATTGCGAAGGCATTTTTAGCTTTAGCTGCAGGTATCATTTTAGGTGTTTTTTTAACTCGATTAAATGTACATATTCCATTTAATAGCTGGTATTTGTTATTAGTTTTTATTTTTCTGATTGGTATCGAATTAGCTTTTACTCATTTTAATCGAACATGGTTAAGCTGGAAAATCCTTATTGTGCCATTGGCTGCTTTTATAGGTTCATGTATAGCTGGGTTTCTCAACTATTTCTTACTAGGTAACCATTTTACACTCAACGAAATGCTAGCCTTGGCTCAAGGCTATGGCTGGTATTCAATGTCGGGTATTTTATTTACACAGTTACATTCAGCCGAGTTAGGCGGAATTGCTTTACTTACAGATCTATTTAGAGAAATAGTGGCAATTTTACTAATGTATACAATGGGATGGCGTTTTCCACGTCCAGCAATATCAAGTGCTGGCGCTACCTCAATGGATGTAACATTAGCTATGGTAAAACAGTCATGTGGCACACATTATGTACCACATGCCATGATGAGCGGCCTACTTTTAAGCTTACTCGCTCCGCTTTTAATTACTGTGTTTTTAAACTTTTAAGCAATTGAAGCAAGAATTGATTTCAACATCTGAGTTGGATCTTCTGCTTTCGTAATTGGACGACCAATAACTAAATGAGTAGAACCATCAAGCATTGCTTGTTTTGGAGTCACAATACGTTTTTGGTCATCGGCATTGCTACCTTCTGGACGTATTCCTGGAGTAACTAAAGAAAAATCTTGTCCAATTAATTCACGGAGAATTTTAGCTTCTTGAGCAGAACAGACCACACCATCTAAACCACTGTCTTTGGTAAGTTTAGCCAATCTTTTAACTTGCTCTACAGGTTCGATATCTAAACCAATATCTTTTAAGTCCTCACGCCCCATTGAAGTTAAAACTGTTACTGCAATTAGCTGAGTTTGATAATTACCTGCCTTTAAGCGCTGTACACAGGTCTCCATCATTTTACGACCACCTGATGCATGTACGTTCACCATCCATACCCCCAAATCTGCTGCAGCACATACAGCTTGAGCAGTTGTATTAGGAATATCATGGAATTTTAAATCGAGGAAAACTTCGAAATTTTCATCTTGAAGTTTTTTTACAACAGATGGGCCTTCATGAGTAAAAAGCTCTTTACCTACTTTTACACGGCATAACGTAGGATCGAGTTGTTCAACAATTTTTAAAGCGTCATATTGGCTTTTAGCATCTAACGCAACAATGATACTCAAGAGACTTTCTTCCATCACATAAAATCAGCGCTATTATAATAGACAAGTCAGCTACTAATAAAGAAATCTATTGAGACAAGTTTTTGAATAAGAAAATATTGATTTTGAATTTATTTAGTAATTGAAATATAGAAATGAAAAATACTACTCTTTATAACTGGATAAAGAGTAGTATCAAAAATAATTATAACGGAGTAGAGTTTTTATCTTGCGGATAAATATCTACAACAGTTTTTTCATGTCTTACATTTGCAGCTGCTTCTGCCGCTGCCAATTGAGCAGTTTGAATTTGTTCTTTTCTCAAATGATCAATATCTTTACGAAGACGTTTGATTTCCCAGCCTTTTTGAAAGACTCGGAAAACTTGCACACCTAATAAAAGTCCAACCACAATTCCAAGCGCTAAGGTAAGCAACAATAATAGCCCTAAACGCATTGCTGGAACTTGAGTAAATAATAAATCAACAGGAAGTTCTGTTGGGTTCTGCAAAACGAGTGCTAAAGAATAGCCAAATAAAATAATGAGTAATGCAATTAGAATATAACGCATAGGCACCCCTTATGAGTTTTATTTATTTTCCAGATTCATTCACTGCATCACGTAGTGCTTTACCTGGTTTAAAGTGCGGAACCGCCTTTGCTGCAACATCAACTGACTTACCAGTTTTAGGGTTGCGACCAACTCTAGGTTCACGGTGATGTAAAGCAAAGCTACCAAAACCACGGATTTCAATACGGTTGTCCGTCGAAAGAGCTTCAATCATTTGATCAATCATGATTTTAACCGCTTCTTCCACCAAAGGTTCAGCCAAGTGTGGATTTTTTAGCGAAATGCGTTCGATTAAATCAGACTTATTAAGAGCTTCAGTAGTCATCTACGACCTCGTTATTTATTACTACTCTAAGTCGTTTGATAATAACCTGTTTAAATACAAAACGGTAGCGCAGTATGTTGAATACTACGCTACCGTTTACAGTAATTTGTATAAAAAGTACAATTTCGTTACATGAAACTGTACTTTGTTAACTTATTACTTCATTTGTGCTTTGATCAAGTCACCAATAGTCTTAGGACCATTTTCTTGAGAAGCAGATGCTGTACGTAAGTTAGCAACTGCTTCTTTCTCTTCAGCTTCGTCTTTCGCTTTGATAGACAAGTTGATAGAGCGAGATTTACGATCAACGTTGATGATTTTCGCTTCAACTTCTTGACCAACTTCTAAGAATTTAGTCGCATCTTCAACGCGGTCACGGTTGATTTCAGAAGCTTTAAGAGTTGCTTCAACTTCGTCAGCTAACTTAACAGTTGCGCCACGAGCATCAACTGCAGTCACAGTACCTTTAACTAAAGCACCACGTTCGTTAGCAGCTAAGAAATCATTGAACGGATCGCTGTTCAATTGCTTGATACCAAGGCTGATACGGTTACCTTCAGCGTCTACAGACAAGATAACAGCTTCAACTGTGTCACCTTTCTTGTAACGACGGATAGCTTCTTCGCCTTGTTCGTTCCAAGAAATATCAGACAAGTGAACTAGACCGTCGATACCGCCATTTAAACCAATGAAGATACCAAAGTCAGTGATAGACTTGATTGTACCTGAAACTTTTTCGCCTTTCTCATGAGACTTAGCAAACTCTTCCCATGGATTAGCACGAGTTTGTTTGATACCAAGGCTGATACGACGACGTTCTTCGTCAACTTCAAGAACCATAACATCAACTTCGTCACCGATCTGAACAACTTTAGATGGGTGGATGTTTTTGTTAGTGTGGTCCATTTCAGAAACGTGTACTAAACCTTCAACGCCTTCCGCGATTTCAGCGAAACAACCGTAGTCAGTTAAGTTAGTAACACGTGCTTTAACGATAGAACCTTTAGGGTAACGGCTCATGATCGCTAACCATGGATCTTCGCCTAATTGCTTAAGGCCTAAAGATACGCGGTTACGTTCACGGTCAAATTTAAGTACTTTAACAGTAACTTCTTGACCAACTTCAACAACTTCTGAAGGATGCTTGATACGCTTCCAAGCCATATCTGTGATATGAAGAAGACCATCAATACCGCCAAGATCAACGAATGCACCGTAATCAGTAAGGTTTTTGATAGTACCTGTAACTGTTTGACCTTCTTCAAGTTGAGCAAGTAATGCTTCACGGTCAGCAGAAGATTCAGCTTCCATAACAGCACGACGAGATACAACAACGTTGTTACGTTTAGCATCAAGTTTGATTACTTTAAACTCTAACTCTTTACCTTCAAGGTGAGTAGTGTCACGGATAGGACGAGTGTCAACTAATGAACCTGGTAAGAATGCACGAACAGGACCGATGTCAACAGTGAAACCGCCTTTAACTTTACCAGAGATAACACCAGTAACGATTTCGCCATCTTCAAAGATTTTTTCAAGTTTAGTCCAAGTTTCAGCACGTTTAGCTTTTTCACGTGATAAAACTGTTTGACCCATACCGTTGTCAAGAGCTTCAACAACTACGTCAACAGTATCGCCAACCTGAACTTCAAGTTCACGTTGTTCATTTAAAAATTCAGCACGATCAACAATGCCTTCTGATTTAAGGCCAGTGTCAACAGTAACCCAGTCGCTATCGATGTTTACAACAACACCTTGGATGACTGCACCCTTTTCAACGTTGAGGTTTAATTCACTTTCTTCAAAGAGGGCTGCAAAAGATTCGGTCATGATATACCTGATAAATTCAGCGGTCTTGGATCAGACAAGGCCGGTTTAGTTAAGTATCAACATAGTCTTTATAGACTGATCAAGCTATGCGTCAACTGATAATCTTAGTTGCTAACAGTACGGCTATTGACATAATCAACCATTAACTTAAATACTTGATCGATCGTTAATTCCGAACTATCAATAATATAAGCATCTGCGGCTGGCTTGAGAGGAGCAACTTCTCGCTCCATATCTCTTTTGTCACGCGCTTGTATATTAGCTAAAATGTCGTTTATTTTAGCATCTAGCCCCATGCCCTGCAACTGTTTTACTCTTCGCTCAGCACGCGACTCAGCCGAAGCTGTCAGATAAATTTTTGCATTAGCTTCCGGGAAAATTGATGTTGCCATATCTCGGCCATCTGCAACTAAACCTGGAGTTTGTGCAAAGGCTCTCTGACGATCAAAAAGTGCTTGTCTAAGTTCAGGAATTGCTGCAACTTTAGATGCATATTCACCAACTCGCTCTGTGCGGATGGTTTGCGATACATCTTCTCCATCAAGGAAAACTAATGTTCCCTCAGGTGAAGTTTCAAACTTGATATTAAGCTGACGAGCATAATTCACACACTCATCTAAATGGCTATCTAATTTTTCCAATAAATCATGTTTATGTAATGACAACCCTAACAAACGATACAAGGCGCCAGAGTCAAGTAAATGAAATTGATAATACGCAGCAAGTTTAGCTGCTAATGTTCCTTTACCCGAACCGCTCGGACCATCAATAGTAATAATTTGAACTGTCATTGAACTCTCACTAAGAAGCAAATGCTTTAGCTAATCTCGAAAAGCCTAGTGTAATCGCTAGTTTTAGCTGTGCAAGAATTAATTTACTTACAACAGGAGCTTTTGCTGTTAATTCGATACGATAAGTGACCAAAGTAATATAAGGGGTAATTTCAGAAAACTCGATACGACCTAAATGATGTTTAATTAAAGGATTATCAATCAATTTATATTCAATACGCTTGTTTTCTTCGAGATGAGTAATTTCTTCTTTAAGCGGTTTAATTGCACCAAATCCCATACCACGAATAGAACCAACCCCATCTGGTCTTTCAGGATCTGTTGAGTCTTTCACACGTACAACTTGTAGTGGAGCAAATGCCTTGTTGTAAGTTGCATGTTTAGAAAGCAGGTTAAATACATCACACAGCGGAGCATTAAATTCTTTTTGTATAGTAATTACATTACGCATGAAAGTTCCTTATTTAAATAAATCATGTCAATGAAACGGCGCTAGTTTGCCATAACCCCATGACATTTTTTAATCATTTAAGGACGTTTTTTGTTGTTTCTCTTTTTTCTTTTGTTCACGTCTTTGCTTAAAAAAAAGACTTAACTGTTGAGCACATTTTTCATGTAAACACCCTTGCTCAAAAGTAAATTTATGATTGTAATAACCATTTTCTAATAATTGACGCGCACTGACAAGTGAACCAGCTTTAGGTTCTGTTGTACCAAACACAACATGTTTAATCCTTGCATGTACTAAGGCCCCTACACACATCGTGCAAGGTTCAAGCGTAACATACAAAGTTGCGTCGTCTGGTAAACGATAATTTTTCAATGAGTCACAAGCCGCACGAATAGCTTGAATTTCCGCATGGGCAGTAGGATCAGATAAACCAATTGGAGCATTAAAACCTGCTCCAATTAATTTATTTTGACTTACGATTACAGCACCTACAGGAATTTCACCCTGTTCAGCCGCTAACTCAGCTTGCTCGTAAGCAAGCTGCATCCAATACTCGTTACTAAATTTGGACATTTATTGACTATGAAACTACGCCATATTGTCTAAGTAAGGCATTCCAGCTATCAATAGACGTTATTGGTGGATCATCAGCCAAAATACCTCTTAAGCTAAGGTCTTCACATGCTTTCCATTCTGGCGATAAATCTTTATCAACTAAACGGGCACGAACACCTTCGACAAAATCAGGATGACGAATTTTCCATTCAGAGATTTGCGCTTCTAAATCAAAAACTTCGTCCCAAGAATGTACTTGCTTACCCCATTGCCATAATAACCAAGTAATGGCTGCTGTGCTCGGTGAACCCTTTTGCAAATTTTCGCTGGCTTGACGCAACCAATCACTGCTTGCATCTCGTAAGCTAACAATTGATTGGTAGTCTTGTTCAAAACTTGAACCACGACAAACACTATGGATAACGTCTAACGAATTTTGTAATGGCCCTGCTGCAACCGGGCGATGCAAACTATTTAAAGTATCATCAATCGCGCGGAAATCACCTGCCGGATAGTGAGCCCAATTAATATTAAGTACTTTTTGCAGGACATTATCACGTTGTGCTTCACAAATATGTGTCGCCCAACCAATGCTAAATGCCCCAGCAGCAGTCATAATTGAACCAGTCAAACCAGTAAATAAACCAATTTGCCCACGGTCAGCAAGGAAACGGCTTGCTCCAACATCCGGATATAGGCCAATGTTAATTTCAGGCATTGCTAAACGTGAATATGGCGTAACAAGGCGGAAAGGCGCCGCCATGAACAAGCCTAGTCCACCACCCATTACATAACCTTCGCCCCACACCACAATAGGTTTGGCATAGTTATGCAATAGTAAATCCAAAGCATATTCTTGCTGGAAAAACTTATTTGCTGTTTCTACTTCTTGATTGATCACCAGCTGACGTAATTTGCGTACATCTCCGCCTGCACAAAAAGCTTTTGGTGTTGTCGAATCCAACCAAATTGCTTTTACTCGCTCATCATCACGGAAGTCTTCAAATACTCGTAACAAAGCCGTTACGATTGATTCATCTAAAGCATGTAATGATTTAGGCCGATTCAATCGTACAATACGCCAACCATTTTTCGCTTCTTCAACTACCAAATCCGGATGATAGCTATTTACATTGGGAGAGTTCATCATGCGTCCAATTGCCAGTCTATGGGCTCAATGCCATGTTGTTTCAAATATTGATTTGTTTTTGAAAACACTTTACACCCAAAGAAACCACCACGATTAGCCGCAAGTGGTGATGGATGTGCAGCTGTTAAAACCAAATGTTTTTCTCTATTTATACGTTGTCCTTTACGTTGTGCATAAGCACCCCATAAAATAAACACGATATGCTCACGTTGTTCATTTAAAACATCAATTACTGCGTCAGAAAACTCTTCCCAACCTTGTTTTTGATGTGATGTTGGTTGTCCTGCTTCTACAGTAAGTACACTATTTAATAAAAGTACACCTTGCTCGGCCCATTTAGTTAAATCACCATGACGCGAAACAGGTACACCTAAATCAGTGTTTAATTCATGAAAAATATTACGTAAAGAAGGAGGTAATGCAATCCCTTTTTGTACGGAGAAACTTAACCCATTCGCCTGATTAGGACCATGATATGGATCTTGCCCTAAAATAACGACCTTTACATGATCTAAAGGCGTAATATTTAAAGCACTAAAAATTTGTTTGCTTGGTGGATATATTGTTTTCTGAGCTTGCTTCTCTTGGAAGAGAAAGTCTCGCAAACTATCCATATAAGGGCTCAGCAAAAATGGAGTTAATGAGCTTTTCCAGCTTTCTTCTAATTGAACTTTACTGAGTTTGTCTTGCTGTTGCTCAGTTAATTGCATTAATGTCATCCTAGATCAATTTTCATTTCTAAAAACAAAGGGAAGTTAACTTACACTTCTACTTGTAAGTTAACATGCGGATTATGAAATTTAATCCCTTGTTTTAAATTTTCATACATTTGTAGATCAGTCCACTCAGATTGAACTTGTTCTGAAAAAACAATTCCTTCAAGGTTTAACAAACCCATTTGCTCATTTTGAATATCTTCAAGGAAACTTTGGGCATATCCCGTATCAGTTTCATGAACAATCACTGAATAAACTTCAACATCGCCTTCCCCATTTTGGGTAACGGTCGATTGTAATACCTGTTGAGCTAAGAAAAAGAAGATACGAGAAAATTGTTCGGCAGATGGAGACACTGGTAAAGAAATCCAACGTGCACTAAAAGTCTTACAAGCATCGATATATTGAGGGTCATCTTTTTCCCAGAAACAAATCGCATGATCAAAACTATCAAAAAGGTCTTTAATTACACCTTTTAATAGTCCAAAATCATATACCATTTGTCCATGATCTAATTTCGAAGCTTTAAGTAATAACTCGACTTTATAACTATGCCCATGAATCGATCGCTTACAACGATCCGATGTACAGTTACGTACAACATGTGCATTTTCAAACTTAAATAACTTACGAATTAACATGTGCCAAATCGATCATTCCTTCTAAGAACATTATTATAAAGCAAAAGACAAAAACTTCGCACCACTTTTCAAATAGAAACAATTAGCAAAAAGTATGATAAGAGATGTGAAGGAATTTTGAAGATATTGATTTTTACTTTAAATACTGTCTATGCAGAAATATGACCCCATCCCTTTTATTAATAAGTTTCAAGTATTACAGACTCAAAAAAAATATCAATAAATTTATTCAGTTAAATGGAGCCAAGCTTCTGGAATATACATATACTTGCTTGTCTTTTCGCATTAAAGCACTGGTAAACTGACGCTTTCTATTGTTTAGAACAACTTCAATTTGAGCTTGAAAGAAGTTGGATTTAACATCAATAAGACCACTCACCTGCTTTTTCTTCTCACTATCAACCGCTGAAAAAGCATTCAATTGCCAAAGTTCATCAACATTTTGAAAGAACTTTAAGTTTTGCTGTCGTGCTTGTAATTCTTTTTCTATAGTTCCCACATCTAGTTTTTCATCAATACTTGCTAAAACCAATGGTGAAGCAGTATTAATATTTAACTTCGTATTTTCAGGTAAGGCAGAAATATATGGAGAGATAAGGTCATATTTTTTACCTTCAAAGCCTCTGACCAGCTTTAACTCTTCAATACGATGAAATTTAGTATTTGCAGCCATATAGCTTGGATCTAAACCTTGATAATAACTACTTTCTGCTCCCATTGGTCCAGCTGGTTCATCATTTGGGTCTTGCCAATCAATCACAGCTTGACTTAACTCAGCGGGTAAACCTACTCGTACAAGCAAACGCTCGAACCAATTTTTAGCATCTTCATTGACAGCGCCTTCCCCGTTGGTCAAATTATTTAGATTAAACTTCCCCGACTCATCAAGTAAACGCCCTGAGACAAAACCATCTTCAACTGGGAACGGTGGCGTAGGTTGCGCCCATGTTTCCTTTAAATGATCCACTCCACCAGCATTATTTGCATCTTGAATTAATAATTCCGAAAAAAAAGCTTCTGCACTTTTTGCATAGAGCAAAGATTGATTTTGCAGCATTAAGTAAGCTGTATTTTCCATAGTATTATTTTGATGTTTAGCAATTGAAGCAGCTAAGATTGTAGCCAACGCGACCATAATAAGTATTGTCAATAAAGCCACGCCCTGTTGGTGCTTATAACGAATAACCATTATGAACCACCTTGCTGAGAAAGTGCCAAGTTGCTTTGATTTAAGCTATAAACCCATTCATAACTTACTCCTGCAACTGTAACTTGGATTTTTATTCCTTTCGGTAATTTTTTTAACTCGTTAGGTTTTGTTGGATCAATATTAACTTCGGGCCATTTTGTTACTTCTTGCGGAGTCAAAACCATAACTCGATATTGGTCAACTTGGCTTAATAAGGTACTTGATAAAGGTTGCTCGTTATTCGAAGTATTTAAATTTGTATATTTAAGACGATATAGTTTTTTTTGATCAGCATCATAACGATATTCAATTCGTTCAAATGGTGACAAACCCTGTTTTAAAGGATCAGTTACACCTGCTTTGCTAAAACGTAAAATTTGATTATCGATTTCTAAAGCTGGATGAAGTTGCCCACCTTGATTTGCAGATAAAGGAATAATTTGCAGAGTATCACGAAGAGTTTGTTGATAAGCATCTTGTAATTCAAATAAATGCACTTCATGTTCGGCGTTACGATCACGAACCTTGAGTAAATAATCGAATATTTTCCACCCCAATAAAGATAAAACCGCGAAAATAGCAATCGCAACCAATAACTCAACCAACGTAAATCCTGAGGCGCGAGTTAATCGAGCATTGCTTGATCGCGCCGCAAGACGAGAAACCATGTTTCGAGTGTGAGGCTCTCTAAAACAACGCTTTGTCCGAGCGCAAGCTGAAGAGCTATGCTCTGAGTAGTCAGTCGACACAATACTTGATCGTGCCGTAAGACGTGAAACTTTGCTTCGGGTGCAAAAGTGCTTATTTTTTATCATTATTTTGCTTTCACTGGATAATTAAAAAAGACCATATGCGTAATACCGTTTTGTACTTTTCCCTTATCCGGATCATATAAGCTGATTTGTACATCAATTTTTTGAACATTAGGGCTAACAGTCGATTCAGCTGATTTATCAATCTGCCAAGTCTCACCTTGAGAAGTTACCTGCTTACTTTGAGTGCCCTGCAACCACTCTTGGTTAATCTCCATCATGGCAATTTCATTCATTGCTACAAATTGAGCTTTGGTTCGTAAAATTGCATTAGAAGTAGACTGTGTGTACTGCATTGCTACTTTAGTTAAAGCGACAGCTGCTACAGCAAAGATTGCAAGAGCTACCATAACTTCTAATAGGGTAAAGCCTTTAGATTTCATTTATTTTACCCAAATGATCTATTTGTATTTCTGAACCAATCGGTTTTTGTTCTAAATAAAATTGTATTTTTACAGTCTTGGCTTCACCATTGCCAAACCAAATGAGTTGAGGCGTTTGCCCTCCCACTAAATCGGTATTTTTAGCTTTAGAATAATTCTGCCCATCTATCGGTTGCACAGAGAAAGATACATGCGTAGGAAGTTGCCGTGTTTTAAACTCAGCATATTTCTGCCATTGGTTTTTTATATCTTGTACTTGCAAGGTACTTTGATCGTGATATTCATATAATTCATAAGAAAATGGTGAGACATCTGTCTCACCATGAGTTTCTAAAGCTAATACACGCGATTGATCAAGTGATTCTTTATTAATTTTCTGCAAATCTAATAAAAATAACTCTCGTGCCTGCATTGCCTTCTTTTGGTCTATACCACCGATATTCAATACAACAAGTGAGGTCATAATTGTCATAATCACGATGACCACCATCACTTCTATGAGGGTAAAGCCTTTTTGTGATTGAAATGATTTCGATTTCATATCGACCTATTAAGCGTATTGCTCAACTGCTTGTTTCGGTAAGGCCAATGCCTGATCAATATAAGCTACTCTTAAAGTATCTCTTGAACCCAAATAACGTTGGTAAAAACTTGAGTTCAGAATTGCAGCAGCTCCATGAGTGAGCGACCAAATTGAAGCCAAGTAATCGCGCGTAGTCATATGACTCTGGATTGACTCTAAATAATGGTCAGTCATACGAATAATGATACGTAAGCGCTGTTTTCGCACTTGATACAATTCATTAAAAAGATGGTGTACACCTTGCGCGGTAATCGAAAGCTTTTCTTCAATTTGATGAAACAAAACTGTTCGCTCTGGGTGATGCAAATGATGCAACATAAAGAAAGCCAAATGCTCTGGAAAAGCTTTTTCAGTGTCTTGAACCATTTCAAGTAGCATGCGCTCATTACGAATAATTAACAGCATGTACAATTCATCTTTACTTTGAAAATGTTTATACAAAGTACCTTTTGCCAAATCAAGCTCAGCAGCCAGCACATCAAGTGTCATTCCGGCTTCGCCATTTTCTAACAACAACTGTTCCGCAACTTGAAATATTAACGCTTCTCTTGCTCGGAACTGAGCTTGACGGTCCATCTTCACGCAATTACTCTCTTTATATAGTTTCTATAAGTTAAATCGCTTTGAGTAAATTTTCAAAATTTTGAGAAGTGATTCTTGCAATTTCCTCAACCGACTTATCATATACATCACTAAGTGCTTTCGCTACATAGGGCACGTATTTTGGTTCATTTGTTTTACCACGATATGGCACTGGAGCCAAATAAGGACTATCTGTTTCAATTAAAAGTCGATCTAAAGGCACTTGCTTGGCAACATCTCGTAGGTCTTGCGCATTTTTAAATGAAACAATTCCTGAAAAGGAAATATAATAACCACAGTCCAATACGGCTTTTGCTGTTTCCCAGTCTTCAGTAAAACAATGCAAAATACCATGTGAAGATTGTTCAGCTCGAATAATATCTACCGTGTCATGTTTGGCTGAACGTGTATGAACAACTACTGGCTTTTTGACATTTTTAGAGGCTTGAATATGCCGAGCAAAACAAGCCTTTTGCTCATTAATAAAGTCAGTACTGTGGTAATAATCTAAACCTGTTTCGCCTAAAGCCCACACTTTTTCTGATTGAGCTAACTCAGTCAAATACTCAGTCGTTGCTCGAGCCATGGTATCTATATCCTCACAAGGATGCACACCCACCGTATACCCAACATCTTCATGACGCTTTGCGATTTCAGCTAAAGCAATATGATCATCAAGGTCAACTGAAATTGCCATAAACTTAGAGACACCTTCTGCTCGTGCAGCAACAAGTGCAAGATCTAAATCACCGTTATAAGGCATTAAATCTAACATTGTTAAATGGCAATGGGTATCAACAAACACTGTACTTTCCTATCTGCTTACATGGTATAACTTGGACGATCTAAAGACATACTACCAGCTAAAATCCGTTCAGCCTCAGCTTTATAGTAAATGCCTTTATCACCACTCAATTGAATTGCGAAGCCTTGCGGTTTAAAACCACTTTGCTTATGTGAAATCCACACTACTTTACCAGTTAAAGGAATTTTTTGTGATTGTTCTGGTAATGTAGCTAAAATAAAAATTTCTTGGCCCATCTTCACTTTTTGCTTCGATGGTACAAATAAGCCTCCACCTTGCACATACCCCATATAGCTTGCTTGCAAGGTTGCTCTATCAGGAATATTGACCTGAATAATTCCACCCATTTGTGGTTGCATTATAGTTTCCCCTTAAACGTTCATTAATTTTATAAAAAGTTGATCTGTGATGAGTTGTGTTTGCACATTTTGTTCAACCAATCTTTTAGATTGCTGTACTTCCTCATAAAGACTGAATAAGCTTTCTAAATTATAGTTTTGTGCCAATTGATCAAATTGTAAATCAATATTTTTCTGTGGTTGGTTCAGCTTGACACAAATTAAATCCCCCAACAAGTACTCAAGAAGCATCATAAAATCACTAAAGTTGAGCTCTTTCTGCCACTTAGCTGAATAAAATAAAGGCATGTTTTTTTGGTTAACGACTTTCGTCCAGTCTTCTAAAAAGGACTGTCTTTTCGCAAACCAATCACTGGTCGCAATTTCGACTGCTTGCAAAGGCATGTCATTAGAAAGGCCTAACAATAATTCAGGTGACACTGACGCGATTTCAGCCAAATGCTCATTTAGATAAGTTGTTGCCTGCTCATATGAAATGCGGTCTAAAGCAAAATGCTGTAAACGACTTCGAATGGTAGCTGGTAATTTCAAATAGTGATCAGCCAACAAAATTAAAACAACACGCTCACCGGGTTCTTCTAAAGTTTTTAACAGTGCATTTGATGATGCAAGATTTAAAGCTTCGGCTGGTTCAATAACAATAACACGCCATCCTTCACCAGTTTGCTGGACAAATGGCAATAGATCTCGAATTTTTTCTATTTTAATTTTTGCATTCTGTTTTTTATTTTCTTCATCAGTCGTGATATGAACATAGTTTGGGTGCGTATCTGACTTTAACCATTGACAGCTACTACATTCACCACAAGCACCGTGAGGTTGTTTATTTAAACAAAGTACCCACGCTAAGAAATGCTTAGCAAAAGCATGCTTGCCACAACCTTGTTTACCATAAAATAATAAGCCATGCCCAATATTGGGAAAACGTGTTGTTAACGTTTCCCACATTGTCTGTTGCCACGGATAAACCTTAGAAGTCACATTCTGATTCATTAAATTAATACTTACTCAAAAGACTCAACAGGCATATTATTTAGACGGTCAAGATCTGCTTGAGTATCAACACCTGGCGGTAAATTCGCTTCTGCTACAGCAATAGCAATACGGTGCCCATTTTCTAAAACACGTAATTGCTCAAGACTCTCTAGCTTTTCAAGTTTACCCATGTCCCATGTAACATATTCTTGTAACAAGTTGACACGATAAGCATATAAACCTAAATGACGAAATGCTTGGCCATGTAAACTTGGTTCAGCTTGTTTAGTACCATCTCGATCATAAGGAATAGTTGCACGACTAAAGTACAAAGCTTCATTTTGATTAGACATAACAACTTTCACAATGCTATCACGCTGAAACTCATCTAAAGCATGAATAGGCTCACATAATGTGGACATTGAGCAATTTGGCTTTTCAACTAGAAGCTTAGCAACCTGCTGAACAAGTTGAGCTGGTAGTAAAGGCTCATCACCTTGTACATTTACAATAATGTCATCCGCATCCCAACCTTTAATACGAGCAACTTCGCTTAAACGGTCTGTTCCCGATGGATGGTCAGCACTTGTTAAAACAACATCGACACCCTCTGCACTGCATATTTCAGCAATACGCTCATCATCGGTTGCTACACACAGATCATCGAAACCTTCAACTTTCTTTGCCTGATCTACTACGCGTAAAATCATAGGACGATCATGAATAAGTAACAATGGCTTACCTGGCAAACGCGAGCTTGAGAAACGTGCTGGAATAACGATGTGTTTCATTTTTTCTTCCTAAGATATTTGAATATCAAGCTTTTGCAATTGTTGATTTAAAACCTGATAGCATTCTTCAGACAAAACAGCTTTAACAGGTACGACCCAAATAGGCCGTTTAAATTCTGGATGCTTTTCGAGTAACGGTAACAACTTAACCGCATCTTTTTCAGTCGTAATGATAGGTTGGTCATCATTAAATACAAGATCATCAATAACGTAATCATGATGATCACGAAAAGCATGCTCTTGAAATTGGTTTATACCTAAACCTTTAAGTGTTTGGTAAAAGCGCTGAGGAAAACCAATACCAACTACTGCATGGTAATTATTTTGAGTATTGAATGATAATTCAGTTGATGAAGAAGGATTCAACAAGTAAGGTTGGCCTGCATCCAAATGCATATGCATTGCTGTTGAAGGAGCAAATGCATGTTCGATTACTGTACCAGTTTTTAAACGTTCAGCAGGTTCACGTAAATAGCCTTCTGGTAATAACTTTCTATTTCCAAGGCCACGATTTTGATCAAGCACAATCCATTCTATTTGACGACCTAATGCCCAGTGTTGCAAACCATCATCACTAATAATTAAATCTAGTTTTGTTGATGCTAATAATAACTCGATTGCTGCTTGTCTATTGGGCCCTACAGCCATAGGAACGCCTGTTGACTGTACAATTAAAGCAGGTTCATCTCCTGCTTCAGCTGCCTGACTGGCTGATGTCACCAACATAGGAAAAGGACCAGCTCCACCATAACCCCGACTAATTACCCCTACTCTTACGTTATGTTGTTTCAGGTAGTTAACCAGTTCTATTAATAATGGCGTTTTGCCACTACCGCCCACTGTAATATTTCCAATCACCATGACCGGTACAGGCGCGTCATAGATTTTTTTTAAACCTGAATTATAAAAATGACGATTCAATAAAAACCCAACACGATACAAACATGATAATGGACGCAAAACAACCAACCAATTTGATTGTTTATTCCATGCATTTTGTATCAGCTGGGCTAAAGACATACTTAGTTGTCCTCAAAATTACGCTGATGTAATTGATGATAAGCACCCTGTTTAGCAAGTAATTCTTGATGAGTACCTTGTTCAACAATTTGTCCACGATCTAACACAACAATACGGTCTGCATTTTCAATTGTTGATAAACGATGCGCAATCACAATCGTTGTACGATCTTGCATCGCTTCATCAAATGCTTGTTGAATAAAATGCTCAGATTCATTATCAAGCGCACTTGTCGCTTCATCTAAAATAAGAATTGGCGCATTTTTCAAAATTGCACGAGCAATTGCTATACGTTGACGTTGACCACCAGACAAGTTTAAGCCTTGAGCACCTAAGACAGTATCGTAACCATTTGGTAAGTTCATAATAAAATCATGGGCGTAAGCAGCTTTCGCTGCGGCTATCACTTGTTCATCACTTGCATCATGCAACTGACCATAAGCGATATTTTCACGTACTGTTCGGTTAAACAAAACAACTTGCTGATTTACCATTGCAATTTGCGTGCGCAAACTTGAAAGTTCAATATCACGTATTGGTAAATCATCTAAATAAATTTGACCACTTGAGACTTCTTGAAAACGCACCAGCATGTTCACTAAAGAGGTTTTACCAGCACCAGAACGCCCTACCAATGCAACAGTTTCGCCTGGGCGGATATCTAAAGAAAAGTCTTTAATCGCCTGAGTGCCATCAGCATAGTTAAGTACAACATGATCAAAACGAATTGCACCTTGCAACTTAGGTTGAAGATGACCGCTGTTTTCTTCTTCAGGTAAATCTAATAATTCAAAAACTGAATGTGCTGCCGCCAAACCACGCTGCAACTTCTCATTAACATCAGTTAAGTTTTTGACAGGTTTAGAGAGTAAACCAGCCGCTGTAATATACGCGACAAACTCACCAGCACTTGTATTACCTAAAATTTGTGGTCTTAAAGCCAACCATACAATAAGAGCCATTGCGCAAGCCATAACCACTTGAACAACAGGGCTATTCAGGTTTTGTACAATCACCATTTTTAAACCGCGTTTTAAATTCTCTTCAGATGACTTATAAAAACGCTCTTGTTCTGACTCTTCACCTGCGAAACTTTTAACAACTGCACTACCACTAATACTTTCTTGCACTACATGGTTGACATCACCCATAGTGTCTTGCACTTGCAGTGAAAGTTTGCGCATTCTTTTTGATGCTCTACGTACCAAAACACCAATAATCGGTAAAAAAACCATGATACAAATAGTCAAACGCCAATTTGTATAAAACAAATAACCTAACAATCCCAAAGTAATCATGCCATCTCGAACGATGGTTTTTAAGGATTCAGATGAAGCAGCCGTCAGCTGTTCAACGTTATACATAATTTTGGCTGTAATGTGTCCCGAAGAGTTATCGAGATAATACTGGGCTGGCAATCTTAAAAGTTTTGCATAAACCTCTTGTCGAATGCTAAAAACCAAACTACGTGAGATAACAGCAGTATAGTAGCCACCCATAAATAGGCCAAGGCCACGGAAAAATACTAATAAAATAATTAGTAAAGGGAACCAATCCAGATCCGCTCTACTCGAATTTTGAATTGCATCAATAATGAATTTAATGAGCTTAGCAACTGAAACCTCTGTTGCTGAGTTCATACCGAATCCGATAAGAACTAATAAGGCCACGCCCCAATAAGGTTTTAAATAAGATATGAGACGCAAATAAACCTTAAAATCTTGATTCACTCAGAAAAACCTCTAGAAGGAACTTTGGTACTAATATTGATGTTAACAAAACCGAGTTGTCCTGCTACATCCATAACACGAATAACATCCTGATGAGACGCTTTTGCATCAGCAGCAATGATAAACATAAAATCACGGCGCTCTTGAGCAATTTGCTTAATTGCAGTACTCAAATCAGCTATATCTTTGGTAGACAATGCCTGACCGTTAACAGCGTAATGACCGCTAGAGTCTACCACGACTTCAATTTTATGATCGTACTGTTTTGGTGGGACGCCTTGCGCATCTGGTAATGTTAAATTGAGACGACTGGGCTGGTTAAAAGTAGTAGATAACAATAGAAACACTAAAATAAACAACAAACAGTCAATCATCGGCGTCAGATTGATATGAATATCTTCAACTTGAGAACGTTTAAACTTCATATTGTTCCCTATCCATCAACCAACACGACGGTGTTCTTGAGCAACAGAAGAGCGTTTGTAAAACAGTGATGCGTGAAAGAGTGTAGACTGCTGCTCTAATTCCGCAATGTAGTTTTGTACTACTCTTTGAAAATAGCGATATGAGATAAGAGCAGGAATTGCAATGAGCATACCAACGGCGGTCGTAATTAGCGCTTTTGAAATACCCGGAATCATTAGACTTGGACTACCTGCCGAACCAAAATCAATCACTAGAAAAGACTCAATAATCCCTACAACTGTCCCAAGCAAGCCAAGTAATGGTGCAATTGCACTTAAAGTTCCCAAGAAGTTAATATTTTTTTCTAAATAAGAAATTTCTTGAGAAGCCATTGCTTCCATTTGTGCTCGAGCAAATTGCTCACCATGTTCTTGATGCTCAAAACCAGCTTTTAGAATATTTCCTAATGCTGTGTTTTGAGCAGCAGTATCCTGCTCCAAATTTGTGATGATATGAGAAACATCTGCACTACCATCACTCATCAGTAATTTGGGCAAAACTTGTGAACGTCTTAAACGTATAAAACGCTCAATACTAATAGCGACCGTTAAAATTGAACACAAAATTAAAGGCAGCATTAACCAGCCGCCCGCTTTCACAAGTTCCCACATATTTTCTTCCCCAAGAATATAAATTAGAAATATATGACCTAACTTAGAATTACTCTGGCAAACAAATATTCAAAATACCATCTAACTCATCGAGTGAATGATAATGAATAACAAGCTTACCTTTACCTTTCTGGTTATGATCAATTTTAACATTGGCACCAAATCGCTCAGATAATTTTTGCGTTAATTGCTCAATGTCTGGTGCAACAGGAGTTTTTTCTTTTTCCTGTTTAGGCTCATTCCAATCGCGCACTAACTGTTCAGTCTGACGAACAGATAATCCTTTTTCGATAACAATTTGGGCAACTTCAAGCTGCTCTTTGCCTTTTAAAGTCAAAATGGCACGAGCATGCCCCATATCAAGCTGGCCCTGTTGCATAAACTCTTTAATATCATCAGCCAAGCTTAATAAACGCAGTAAATTACTCACCGTTGTTCTTGCTTTACCAACAGTATCAGCGATTTCCTGATGACTTAAACCAAACTCATCATGAAAACGTTGCAATGCTAAGGCTTGATCAATAGGGTTTAAATCTTGACGCTGGATGTTTTCAATCAGCGCTAAAGCAATGGCAACTTGGTCATTTAAATCACGAACAATTGCAGGAATTTCAGTTAAACCGGCAATTTGTGCAGCACGCCAACGACGCTCACCTGCAATGATTTCGTAAGGATGAGCTTCATCATCTACAGGGCGGATAACAATTGGCTGCATTACCCCATGCTTTTCAATAGATGATGCTAACTCTTGTAAATCATGTTCATGAATAAAACGACGTGGCTGATATTCACCACGTTTCAATAAATTCACATCAATTTGCTTTAATTGACCATGATCAAGCGCTTGGGCTTCGAGTTGTAATTTTTCTTTTTGAATTGAACCAAGTAATGCATCTAAACCACGTCCTTTCGCCAATCCGCGTTTTTTGATGCTCATACTTTACTTCCTTTCTTCACTTTACTTTTCTTTAACATCTCAGCTGCAAGATTTAAGTATGCAACTGCACCTTTAGAACTTTTCTCAAAATAGATAACTGGTAAACCATGTGCAGGCGCTTCCGCCAATCGAACGTTACGTGGAATCACGGTATCGTAGAGTTTTTTACCAAAAAACTGCTCCAACTCAGCTGACACATCACGTGTCAAAGCATTACGTGCATCATACATAGTACGTAACACACCAATGATTTCTAAATCAGGATTTAAAGCTTTTTGAATACGATCGATAGTTTGAGTTAAATCTGCCAAACCTTCTAATGCATAGTACTCACATTGCATAGGAATGATTACACTATCTACCGCCGCTAAGGCATTCACTGTAATTAAACTTAAGCTAGGTGCACAGTCAACAATAATGTAATCAAATGAATTTCTGATTTCATTTAGTGCATTCTTTAAAATGAATTCGCGTCCTTCTTGTTCCGCAATTGCCAGCTCAACGCCTGAAAGCTCACGGTTCGCGCCTAAAACCTTATATCCAACCTCTGCCTTTTGAATTGCTGTTTCGATTGGAACTTCACCCAATAAAACATCAGTAATTGAATAAAGCAGATCATTCTTTTGAATTCCAGACCCCATCGTTGCATTACCTTGCGAATCTATATCGACAAGTAACACACGTTTTTTCAATACAGCTAGTGACGCTGCAAGATTTACTGCAGTCGTTGTTTTACCAACACCACCCTTTTGGTTTGCAATCGCAATAATTTGAGCCATGGTAACCCTAATACTTTTTATTTAAATTCGTTGAAGTAAAAGTAAATGACGTTGTTCATCAAGTCTTGGTACATGCAGTTCAATCACTTTACATGAAAACTCCTGCTTAAGCTCTTCCATTTCTTCAAATGGAATGAGTCCTTTCATTGCAGCAATTATACTCTGCTCATGCAAATATGGACGTGCAGCATCAACAAAATCAGTTAGTGATGCAAATGCACGACTTGTAATCACATCGAACTGACCAAGCTCATCAATTGTTTCTTGATTTTCAACACGTGTTTGCACAGCTACTACGTTTTTAAGCTTAAGGTCAGCAATAAACTGTTTCAAAAAGCGAATTTTCTTACCATTTGAATCAAGCAATACACAAGAACGTTCCGGCTGACATAAAGCAATGATCATGCCTGGCATGCCACCACCTGTACCTACATCTAGCAAGCGCCCTGCTGGTAAGTCTTTCAAAATACTTAGGCTATCTAACAAATGCTTCACTAACATTTCTTTCGGATCACGAATCGCTGTTAGATTATAAGCTTTGTTCCAAAGTACCAAAGCATCTTGATACTTTAACAATAACGCCAAAGCTTCATCGCTAAGCGATAAACCTAATTTTTGACTACCCTGTTGTAACTCTTGAAAAAACGGATGCATAAACAGATAACATCTAAGTAAAATTTAAAACAAAGTATACCCATTTATGCATCGTGGAACACTATTTAACGATTAGGGATTACGCAGTTAATCGTAGAAGCCTTCACGAATTTGCAAATCTAGCTCCATTAAACGCTCAGGCGTCCCTACATCTACCCATGCACCTTTAAGCTTTTCAGCGGATACCTTTTGATTTTGCATTGATTGCTTCAATAGTGGAGCTAATGGACGTTTACCAGATTCCAACCCATCAAAAAGCTTAGGATGAATAACAGACACACCACTAAAAGTAAGGTTTTCACCCTTCACATCCTGATCGAATGTAAAAGCGCGCCCATCCAATAATGTAAAGTCGCCTTCAGGATGTTGTTTAGGATTATCAACCAATACAAGGTGTGCTAAATCATCATTTAGCTTAATATCGCGCAGAGCTTCAAAATCCATCGTGGTCCAAACATCACCATTCACTAGAATAAAAGGATCCGTTCCAAGTAGTGGCAAAGCATTAATAATGCCGCCAGCTGTTTCAAGTCCTTCTTCTTCTCGTGTCCAACGGATGTCCACACCAAATTGAGAACCATCACCTAAACTACTAATCAGCTTATCAGCCAACCACGCCGAATTGATGACTATTTCAGTCACACCAGTTTTTTTGAGTTTCTCAATATGCCATACAATAAGCGGCTTTCCACCTACCTCAAGCAGAGGCTTTGGCGTATATAGCGTGAGTGGACGCATACGATTACCCAAACCTGCAGCAAGAATCATTGCTTTCATTATGCTGCTACCTCATAGCTACCATATTTCTCGATAAACTTAGGCATCACCATCTTATTTACAAATGACATGAACTCTTCAAGCTCTGCGTAACCACGACTTTCCTCAAGTAAATACCACATCACTCGCGGTAAATCTTTTAGGTATCCAGACTTACCATCTCGCTCAAACAAGCGGACAAAAATACCCAAAATTTTGATATGGCGTTGAATTGCCATTAAATCAGCATCACGTTTAAATTGCTCAAAACTTCGGTTTTGTTTAGCAGAGGCTGGTAAAAGTTCATAGAAAACTTTAAACCATTGATAAACATGCTCAGCGTTCCACTGTACATATGCATCACGTGTAATCGAGATTAAATCATAGGTATCGGCACCAATAACCGCGTCTTGGAAATCGATTACACCCAATTCGTCTTCGCTTGCAATCTTCATCAAATTACGGCTATGAAAATCGCGATGTACAATAACCTGAGGTTGAGCTAGTGCTGATTGAGCCAAAAAATCAAAAGCATTATCAATAATTTTCTTTTGCTCAGCCGTTGGATGAATTCCAAGTGATGGCAACATCCAGTCTGTTAACAAGTGCATTTCTGACATTAACTTTTCATATGAATAAGCTGGAAAATTGTCAGTGCCATCAATCGATTGCAAATGAACGAGCTGCTTAAAGCTTTGTTCATAATACTGATCTACTGTTTCATCATTTAATAATGTAGATAACAGCACATCCCCAAAGTCTTCTAACAAAAGAAAACCTTGAGTGAGGTCCTTTGCAATAATTTGGGGTACTCGAACTCCATTACCCGCAAAAAATTCATCAATCGTCACAAACGGAACACAGTCTTCTTTTTCAGGAGGCGCATCCATAAGCATATATGTTTTATTTTGTAACTGAATGCGAGCATAACGGCGGAAGCTCGCATCACCTGCTAAAAAAGCGATCTGAAATTGATCATTTTCAAGAACAGATGTAAGCCATGTATGTATCAATTGTTCACGTTGTGTATTCATTTGCAATAAAATCTAAAACAAGCTGAGATTTTTGAAGGGTTAAGTGTAGCCACTTATAAACTTTTTCTCTATGATGCGACAATAATTAATTGTGAATTAGCATACTTGGTTAATGAGACAATGAAGCATCAGTTTAAATTTAATCCTTTAGCGACCGCTATTTTTACGCTCTTATGTAGTGGCTCCATACAATCAAGTTATGCTGAGTCAGCTGATGTTGTCTCCAACATAGACAATAATCAACTTAAGGCGAGTATTAAGGAAGCCTATCCAGGACAGGAATTCTTTCAACAATATTATGTTGATAAATCTGCACCTGAAGCGCAGTTGCGCAATAATAAATATTTGAGTTCGGCATTTTGTCAAGGAACTTGGATTACCCCTATTAATCCTGAAACCAAAGCGTTAGATGCAGATAAAACCACTTCGGTCGTTACGGCTGATTATGGTCATTACAACCCTGCTGGCGACTCGGTGTTAGAAGGAAATGTGGTAATTGATCAAGAAGGTCGCACGGTTCGTGCCGACAAAGTGACCATTGATAAAACTCAAACATTTGCACATGCAAAAGGCCGAGTACAGTTGGCTCAAGGTGGCTTACTCTCTCAAAGTGACGAAATTGATTACAATTTAAAGACTCAGACTGGTAATTTAGACAATAGTTTTTATATTGCCGAACAACAACATGCCCATGGTCATGCTGGAAAAATCGAAAAAACCTCTCCAAATGTGATGGTTCTTAACGATGCAACATATACCACTTGCCCTCCAGGTCAAAAACCTGCATGGAAGATCCAAGCCAATAAAATTGAGCTAAATCAGGAAACCGGTCGCGGTGTTACGCGTGGAACAAAAATCTATGTTAAAGATGTTCCTGTTATTGCCGTTCCATATTTCAACTTTCCAATTGATGACCGCCGAACTACGGGTATTCTCAATCCCCAGTTTGGCTTCTCAAACGATGGTGGTGTTGAACTTTCTGTACCTGTTTATTTAAATCTTGCACCTAATTATGATGCAACCGTGACTCCACGTTACTTAGCAGACCGTGGTGCAATGCTGCAAGGTTCGTTTAGATATTTAACTGATGGCTTCGGTTCTGGTCAAATATGGGGCGGTATACTTCCATCTGATAAAAAATACGATGATCAAGATCGTAAAAACTTTAACTTCCTTCATAACTGGGATATTAACGATCAGTGGTCAACCAATCTTGAATATCGTTATGCATCGGATAAAGATTATTTTGCTGATTTAGATAACAGCCCAAACTCTAAAACCGATGTAAATTTACGTAGAGCTTGGGAACTTAACTATCAGCACGGTATTCCTGGCTTAAAAGCGCAGCTTAAAGTTGAAGACTTCCAAACACTAGATCCAACAATTTTGGATGCAAATAAACCTTATGCACGTTTACCACAGTTTTTATTAAATTATGTCACTGGTAACCCACAGGGATTACAATACGAATTTAATAACGATACGGCATACTTTAAAAAATCAATTAATGACGGTTCTGCTCAGGAAAGTAGTGGTACGCGTATTTATAACCAGTTCGCAACACGTTATAACTATCGAACACCATCAGCCTTTGTTATTCCTGAAGTTTCTGTACGGTCTATCCAGACATTCTATGATAAGGACAGTATTGCCTCACAGGGTCTAGATGCAAGCTCAGAATCTAAATCAGTTGTTGTACCTCAGTTTACTTTGGACAGTGGTTTAACTTTTGAACGCGAAGGTAAATACCTACAAACGATCACCCCTCGTGCATTTTATGCGTATGCGCCTTACAAGAACCAAGACAGTTATCCAAACTTCGACTCAACTTCAGCATCGGTTAATTACGATCAACTCTTTAACCCATACCGCTTCTATGGTCATGACCGCCTTGAAGACAACAACTTCTTATCACTAGGTGTAAGTTATAGTCTTTTTGACACGGTAGGTTTAGAACGTTTGCGTGCAAGTGTAGGACAAAGTTATTACTTTGAAGATCGCCGTGTTACTTTAAACGAACAAGATGATATTGATACCGAACGTAATACTGGTCCTGTTGTAAGTTTAACGAGCCAACTCAACCAAAACTTTACAATTGCTGCCAATTCTGCATGGATGTCAAATGGTGATAATGCCCAGAGAGACTTCCAAGTTTACTATACAGGCGACAAAGGTAACCTTTACAACCTAGGTTACTTCTATCGCAAAGACATAGCTGGTCGTCAAGAGACTTATGATCAAGTTGTTGCATCGTTTATACAACCAATTAAAGACAATTGGCGTATTATGGGCCACGTACAATATGACATCGATAATGATGTTGCCCGTGAAATTTTACTCGGTGTTAACTACGAATCATGCTGTTGGGGTATCTCAGTCTATGGTCGCTCTTACTATAACGACCTAGATGATCCGAAAGCTTCGAATGTTAGTGAAAAACGTGCGATCATGGCTGAAATTACCCTCAAAGGTTTAGGCGGTTTAAACAATAAACTTGCATCTTTACTCGAAAATCGCGTGTTAGGTTTTAACAAAATTAATCAATCTTGGACACAACGTTAATGAAGACAAAGCATCTTAAACAGTTTTTTAAAGCAACAACCCTTGCTGTATTAATATCTTCATCAATGCATAGTTTTGCCCAACCCGCTGATGAAGTTGTGGCAATTGTGGACAATAGCGTAATTTTAAAAAGCGACCTTGAACAAGGAATGGCTGAAGCCACCCACGAATTGCAAGCACAAAAAAAAGAAGTACCACCTCAACAATACCTACAGTTTCAGGTTTTAGATCAACTTATCTTACGTCAAGCTCAACTTGAACAAGTAAAACGTTATGGCATTAAGCCTGATGAGAAAAGTCTAAATGAAGCAGTACTTAAAGTAGCAAATCAATCTGGTAGCAAAAGCTTAGAAGCCTTTCAACAAAAGTTAGATGCTATAGCACCAGGTACTTATGAAAATTTACGTAGCCGTATTGGTGAAGATTTAGCAATCAATCGCTTACGTCAACAACAAGTAATGTCTCGCATTAAAATTAGCGATCAAGATGTAGACAATTTCTTAAAGTCACCTCAGGGACAAGCAGCTCTTGGCAATCAAGTACATGTGATTCACATGCGAATTTCTGGGGACAACCCTCAAGAAGTTCAGAGTGTAGCCAAAGAAGTTCGTTCGAAGCTTGCTCAAAGTAATGACTTAAATGCACTCAAAAAGCTTTCAACTACAAGTGCGAAAGTTGAAGGTGCAGATATGGGGTTCCGCCCTCTTTCTGACATTCCAGCTGAACTTGCTGCGCGCATTACTCCGCTACAAGAAGGTCAAACAACTGATCTAATCTCTGTACGTGATGGCGTACATGTTCTAAAACTTTTAGAACGTAAGCAAAATGAACAAAAAGCTTTAGTAACACAGTATCAAACTCGCCATATTCTTATTCAACCGTCTGAAGTCGTTAGTCCTGAAAATGCGAAACAAATTATTGATAGCATTTACAAGCGATTAAAAGCAGGACAAGATTTTGCTACACTTGCAGCAACCTATTCAAACGATACAGGTTCAGCACGTGATGGCGGTAGTTTAGGCTGGGTTACACCAGGTATGATGGTTCCTGAGTTTGATAAAAAAATGCAGGAAATTCCTGTAGGTCAAATTAGTGAACCTTTCCAAACTCAATTTGGTTGGCATATCCTACAAGTGACAGACAAACGCGAAAAAGATATGACTCATGAATATCAAGAGCGTATGGCACGTCAAATTCTAGGTGAGCGTCAATTCAACACAGAAGTTGATAGCTGGTTACGTGAAGTACGTGCTAATGCCTATGTAGAAATTAAAGATCCTAGCCTCGACAAGAAAAACTTACCAAAGTAAGTTCTTCTCGCCGCTATTAAAACCTGTGTTTATCACAGGTTTTTTTATGAATAAAAATCCAGCTAATAAAAAACCGGTTATTTACATAACCGGTTTCTACAAATCAAACCCTAACGAGAATTATTTATAACGATCAACCATTTTCTCTAAAGAAATTGGGCGGATCTTATCAGCATTACCAGCTGTACCAAACGCTTCATAACGATCAATACAAATTTGCTTCATTGAATCTACAGTTTTAGCAAAGTATTTACGTGGATCAAATTCGGCTGGGTTTTCAGCCATAAACTGACGAATTGCACCAGTAGATGCTAAACGTAAGTCTGTATCAATATTGATCTTACGCACACCATGTTTAATTGCTTCTACAAGCTGTTCAACAGGCACACCATAAGTCTCTTTAATATCACCACCGAATTCATTGATCACTTTCAACCATTCTTGTGGTACAGAGCTTGAACCATGCATAACAAGGTGGGTATTTGGTAATGCCGCATGAATTTCTTTAATACGGTCAATTGCCAAGATATCGCCTGTAGGTGGACGAGTAAACTTGTAAGCACCATGTGAAGTACCTACAGCAATCGCCAAAGCATCTACATTGGTATCAGCAACAAACTGAGTCGCTTCCTCAACAGAAGTAAGAAGTTGTGAGTGATCAAGTACACCTTCTGCACCAACACCATCTTCTTCGCCAGCCATACCAGTTTCAAGGCTACCTAAACAGCCAATCTCACCTTCAACAGAAACACCACATGCATGTGCTAAAGCAACAACATTACGAGTTACATCAACGTTGTATTCGTAAGATGTAGGTGTTTTACCATCTGTACCTAATGAACCGTCCATCATCACAGAGCTAAAGCCAAGCTGAATTGAACGCTGACAAATCTCAGGACTTGTACCATGGTCTTGGTGCATTACCACCGGAATGTGCGGCCATTCTTCAATTGCAGCCAAAATAAGATGGCGCAAGAATGGAGCGCCTGCATATTTGCGAGCTCCAGCTGATGCCTGAACAATCACAGGTGAATTGGTTGCATCCGCGGCAAGCATAATTGCACGCATTTGTTCTAAGTTATTTACGTTAAATGCTGGTACGCCGTAGTTATGTTCTGCAGCGTGATCCAAGAGCTGGCGCATTGAAATGAGTGCCATAATATCCTCCCAGGTAGTGCGGCTTATTCTACCTTGTCATTTATTTCAATTCAGCAACAAATCACAGTATTTCAAAAAAAATCCCTGCATTTGCAGGGACTTTTTAACAAAACACAACAAATTAATGAGTTTCTGAAGCAGCCGGCTCACTAGATGCGCCACCTTCAACCACATCGGTATTCTTTTCATCTAAAACTGGCTTATCAAGCGAATCAATTGTAGCTTGCTGTTCAGGAGTTACTTTATCAGCAACTGCTGTAGAAGCAGCATCTTGCCCTGCTTTAGAAGACTCTTCTTTTTTGCCACAAGCAGTCAACATCACTGGAACAATTAACAAAGCAGCTAAGGTAAGTTTTAAATTCATCACTATTTTCCACAATTGGTGATTTAGTGCTCATTATTTTATTTCAGAAATATGACAATTTAATGACTTATCCATGAAAAAAGGAGTTGAACCCAACCCCTTCTTATTTTTACATATATGTATTATGCACGTTCTAATAAAACTGCAACTGCTGGCAAAGTTTTACCTTCAACGAACTCAAGGAATGCGCCACCACCAGTTGAAATATAGCCAATTTGGTCAGCAACATTATATTTATCGATCGCAGCAAGAGTATCACCACCGCCAGCAATCGAGAATGCATCAGATTCAGCAACAGCAAGAGAAAGTGCTTTAGTACCTTCGCCGAATTGATCAACTTCAAACACACCAACAGGGCCATTCCAAAGAATCGTTTTAGAAGTAGTCAAAATTTCTGCAAAAGCTTTAGCAGTTTCAGGACCAACATCTAAAATCATATCGTTTGATGTTACATCTTCAACTTTCTTAACAACAGCTTCCGCTGCCGCTAAAGAACCTAAGAAATCTTCAAAATTAATTTGAGATGCATCAGCAACAACAACATCTGTAGGAAGCGGAACACTTACTTTAGCAGCTATTTGTTTTGCAGTTTCAACTAAATCAGCTTCGTATAAAGATTTACCAACGTTGTAACCTGCTGCCGCTAAGAAGGTGTTTGCGATACCCCCACCAACAATAAGTTGATCACAAATAGTAGACAATGAGTTTAAAACATCAAGTTTTGTTGAAACTTTAGAACCAGCAACAATAGCAACCATTGGTTTTTCAGGTGTTTGCATTGCACGACCAAGTGCATCTAATTCAGCAGCTAGTAATGGGCCAGCGGCTGCAACAGGAGCAAAACGAGCAACACCTTCTGTAGACGCTTCCGCACGGTGAGCAGTACCAAATGCATCCATAACAAATACATCACATAGAGCAGCATACTTTTGTGCAAGCTCAGGATTGTTCTTCTTTTCACCCACATTAAAACGAACATTTTCGAGCAAAACCACTTGCCCAGCCTGAACCTCTACACCATCAAGATAGTCAGTAAATAATTTAACTTCTTGACCTAATGCTTCAGTTAAATATGCTGCAACTGGTGCAAGTGATTGTTCTGGCTTTGGCTCACCTTCAACAGGACGACCTAAATGCGAAAATACCATTACAGCAGCGCCTTTTTCTAAAGCAGCTTTTATTGTTGGAAGTGCTGCACGTAAACGAGCATCGCTGGTAATCACGCCATTTTTAACAGGAACGTTTAAATCTTCACGAATAAGTACACGTTTACCTGCTAAGTTAAGGTCAGTCATACGCTGAAAATTCATGTAAAGCTCTCTTTATGATTTTAAAAACGCGCCAATTTTAAATGATTACATCAAAAAAGGTTAGTTTTTTTGCATAAAAGCTGTAGAAAGCCAAAGTTTTGATTATGATAGAGGTAGTAAACTAATATTTCATCCATTATGTCTATTCATCCAGATCCACAAATCAATCGTTTAAATGTTTTAGGTGAACCTTTAGCGAGCTGTTGTTTTGACCCTATTACTGGTTATTTTCGAAATGGTTTTTGCCATACAGCGGTAACAGATCTTGGGCAACACACTGTATGTGCTCAAATGACTTCAGAGTTTTTAAATTTTTCACAAAAAATTGGAAATGATCTTATTACCCCTCTACCTGAGGCAGGCTTCCCGGGTTTACAGCCTGGCGACTTCTGGTGCATCTGTGTAACTCGCTGGGTTGAAGCTTATCAAGCTGGGCAAGCACCTCCCATCAAACTCCACGCTTGTCATCAAGCAGTATTAAGCTACGTTCCTTTAGATGTGTTAATGGAATTTGCAGTTTGATGAAGCAACCCAAAATTATCTTGGCATCGAGTAGTCAAACGCGTAAGGATTTGATGAACCGTTTAAAACTCGAATATACCTGTATTAGCCCAGATATTGATGAAAGTCCTTGTGGTGAGACTCATGCTGACGATTTAGCAAAAAGATTAGCATTTGCTAAAGCACAGCTTATAGCTCAACAGAATCCTCAAGCAATTGTGATTGGATCAGATCAGGTTGCATGGCGAGAACATGCCCCTCATGATTTTATTGGTAAGCCATTAAACTTTGAAAATGCAAAAGCTCAATTAACGGCCAACTCTGGTAAAACAGTCTTTTTT
The DNA here is from genome assembly GCF_000292385.1 of Acinetobacter sp. GG2. Lineage (NCBI taxonomy): Bacteria > Pseudomonadati > Pseudomonadota > Gammaproteobacteria > Moraxellales > Moraxellaceae > Acinetobacter > Acinetobacter sp. GG2. The sequence goes on along the minus strand of NZ_ALOW01000040.1, from coordinate 169,278 downwards.
AGTACAGCTTTAAGTGTCCAGTGCATTGAAAAGGGTTTTGAACACACTCTCATTGATCACTATCAAGTTAAATTCCGCAATCTAACCCAGTTTGAAATCGAAAGATATATCGAGTTAGACAAACCCCTCCATTGTGCGGGAAGTTTTAAGTGTGAAAGTCTAGGTATTAGTCTATTTGAAAAAATGATAGGCCAAGATCAAACCACTTTAATGGGTTTACCCATGATTCAGCTTTGTCAGATTTTAAGACAGCTTGAACTTCAAATTCCTTAATATTTATTAGCTTATTTATAGGTTATCTCCATGACACAACCTTTAACCGTTTTAGGCGGCATTACTGCTGAACAATTCCTAACAGAATATTGGCAGAAAAAACCATTACTTGTACGCAATGCTATGCCTGAAATTATTGGCATGTTAGAGCCAAATGATGTAAAAGAACTTGCTGTAGAAGATCATGTCAGTGCTCGTCTTATTCGTCAAAAAGATAAGAACCCAAATGAATGGCATTTAAAATCATCGCCGTTAACCAAAGGTGACTTTCAAAAACTCCCAAAACTATGGACGCTTTTAGTACAAGCAGTTGATCATTACTCATTTGATTTAGCCGAGTTATGGAAGAAGTTTCCTTTCATTCCACAATGGCGTCGTGATGATATTATGGTTTCTTATGCCCCTAAAGGTGGTTCAGTCGGAAAACATTTTGACTTTTATGACGTGTTCTTAGTTCAGGGCCATGGTCACCGTCGTTGGCAACTAGGACAAATGTGTGATGAAACTACTCAATTTGTACCCAATCAACCTTTAAAGCTTTTACCTGAAATCGATGTTCATTTTGATGAAGTTTTGGCTCCTGGAGACCTTTTATATGTTCCACCTGGATTATCTCACTATGGTGTTGCAGAAGATGAGTGTTTAACCTACTCACTTGGTTTTCGCATGCCTAATATTTCAGGCATGATCGATAGAATTAGCGATCAATTTGCTACCGATGAATTACTACAAAACCCAGTTGTAGATATTGCTCGGAAGAATATTTCTCAAGTTGGTGAAATCAATCCAGAAGAATTAGCTTATTTAAGAAATTTGGTTTTAGCTCAGTTGCAAAACTCATCAGTACTTGATGCTGCTATTATGGCCTACATGACTGAGCCTAAATATCCAGACAATATTCCAGAACCTGATGAAATTGAAATTGAAGATTTAAATGCTATTTTGTCAGAAGGCTATGAATTATTGCTAGAACCTGCTTCTCGCCTACTTTATAAAGAACAAAATGGTATTTTAAATTTTTGGGGTAATGGAGAAGATTTACCAATTGTGGAATCTTTTGCCACTCAACTTAAAGCTATAGCTGACGGAAAAAGTATTCCTTTCAATAACGAACTAAACAGTTTAGATATTTTAGAGAATATTGTTCAATTATTAAATGATTCAATTATCATGCTTCTACCTCCTGCGGAATAATATTAGCTAATCATCACGAAAGGAGAAATTTATAAATTTCTCCTTTTTTCTTTTATAAATACATGTTTAAATATACCATTCTTTAAACCCATGTTTATGGTTATTCGTTTATGGTATAAATCAATCTTGCTAAGTGAAAAAATGATCTATTACAGGCTTTGTAAAATATAGAAATTTTTTTTAATAAATATAAAATTTATATTTAGAGCATTTAGCTTTATATCTTTTATTGTTTTCAAAAAACGTATTTTTTTCTATCAATAACAATCAATACAATGTAAAATTGCGCGTTCGTGCTTTTTATTTATGCATTCCACCATTTAGGCTAAGAGCAAAATATTTGTGTGAGGCTATCAAAACATGTCAAAAAAAGATGACATCATTACCACTGCTTTAAGACTTTTTAACTCATATAGTTATAATTCTATAGGAGTAGATCGTATCATCAGTGAGTCTGGTGTAGCAAAAATGACATTTTATAAATACTTTCCTTCAAAAGAGAAACTTATTGAAGAGTGTTTATTGTTGAGAAACTCACTTTTGCAAAATTCTCTTACTGCTGCTATTTCCCAAGAAGATGAAAACAATCCATTAGCTCGCATTAAAGCAATATTTTTATGGTATTCAAATTGGTTTAATAGTGATGATTTTAATGGCTGTATGTTTCAAAAAGCCCTAGAAGAAGTATTAAAACAGTACCCTTCTACTCACCAGCCTGCAACCTTATATAAAATATGGTTAACCCAGCTAATGCAAGACCTTCTTATTGAACTTAAAATTGAAGAGTCCCGCCCTTTAGCTTTACTTCTAGTCAATATTTTAGAAGGTATGACCATTCAAGCTCAAGTTGAACATGGTTCAGTAAAAATTTATGACTACTGGAAACGTGTGGAGAGATTAATTGAGTTTGAAAAAACTGCACATTAAAAAATAAAGCGTGATATTATTCTTCTTATGTTGTTGAATCTTCTTCTTATTCATCACGCTGCGTCTGAAAGTCATTCTAGTTTAGAGTTAGACTTCTTTTTGGAATAAGATTCCAAACCAGAATATACAGACCTGTCTGTACATGATCCATTATATCTTTAAAAAGTAAAAACTCAATCTTTTTTTATCGACTTTTTTGACATAAATCAGAATTAACTATTGATCCGAGTTAAAACATGGATTGTTTACTTTGACTTTGTTTCATTTATACTTAACAATTACGCTTCTCACACAACGCAACACTTTTGACACAAAACAACTACAAATTCTTGTTTTACCTTAATAATGCTATATATTTATCAATTACACTTATAAACCTTTTCAACAAAAACAATTGGATTGATTAGTTTTGCTACATTCATTTCTGCAAGATCAATCTATACTATGCCGGCCATATTGATATAGGTATAAAGTATGAAAGATGGACTCCAAATTGAAGAAATGAAAAATGCGGCCGATTCTGTCGTAGGAACATTAAAGTCTTTAGCTAACACTGACCGTTTATTAATTTTATGTCACTTAGCTCATGAGGAGTTGAATGTCTCTCAGATCGAAGACAAAACACAAATTACCCAGCCCACCCTTTCACAACAATTGATGATGTTACGTAAAAGTGATGTTGTTTCAACCCGTCGTGATGGCAAACAAATTTTCTACTCTATAAAGGATGATAAGATGCATTCAATTTTAAATATGCTTTATCAGTTATATTGCATAAAGTAACTGATCTGCGCTTATAAAATTATAATAATATTAATGTATTTCCTGAAATATGCGATTTTTCAACTTGGTAGCGGGTGTAGTTGTTCCAGCAAAGAGGATTGAAAATTCGCGTAGTTTTTCTAGTATTCAAATCTATTGAAAACAAAAATAATCTCTTCTATTTCTTTTTACATCTTTTATCTTCAACCATTCATTTACTAAATAACCAAGTCTACATAATTGGTTTATTGATTGTAATGTAAGCAAAACATCTTTCTTGGCACTTTAATAATATTATTTTAATATTTTAAAAACATATACTTAATATTACCACAGCTTATAAACCCGATTAGTTGCTATAAAAAAGCTTAAGATTCCGATCACTTAAGTATAAAATACTCCGCTTGTTCAACCTTTAGCCACGAATAGGTTAATAAGGCCTTTATATGCTTGAATTCTTTTCTCGATTAAGCTTAGTCACCAAAATTATTATTGCGATTGTTTTAGGGATAGGCGTTGCACTATTATTTCCAAACGTTACACCCTATCTAAGCTTGTTTGGTGAACTGTTCATTAAAGCATTGAAATCAGTTGCTCCTATTTTAGTTTTTGTATTGGTTCTTTCTTCTATTGCCAACTTCCAAGTAGGTCATAGTGCAAATTTACGTCCAGTCTTATTACTTTATGTTGTGGGCATGCTATTAGCTGCTTTTAGTGCGGTAATTGCTAGCTTGTCTTTTCCAAGTACCTTATTTCTCAACACTGTTTCACATAACAACCTACAAGCGCCAGGTAGCCTCGCTGATATATTAAAAAACTTGCTTTTAAGTTTTATTGCAAACCCAGTACAAGCGATTAGCGAAGCAAACTTTATTGGTATTCTTGCATGGGCAATTGGTCTCGGTTTGGCAATGCGCCACAGCTCAGATACCACTAAGCAAGTGATGCATGATGTTTCACATGCAGTGAGCGCGATTATCCATAAAGTGATTGCATTTGCTCCGGTGGGTATTTTTGGTTTAGTGGCAGTAACTTTTGCTGATGCCGGTTTAGCAACGCTTGAGAGCTATGCACAATTATTAGCTGTTCTACTAGGAACAATGCTTTTTGTTGCTCTTGTAGTTAATCCAATTTTAGTAGGTTTAACAATTCGTGGTAACCCATACCCACTCGTTTTTAAATGCTTAAAAGAAAGTGGTATTACGGCATTCTTTACACGTAGTTCAGCAGCTAACATTCCAGTTAACCTCGATTTAGCTGAGCGTTTAGGTGTTAACCCATCTACTGCAAGCGTTTCTATTCCTTTAGGTGCTACTGTTAACATGGCTGGTGCAGCTGTGACCATCACAGTACTCACGTTAGCAACTGTACACACATTAGGAATTCATGTTGATTTAGCAACCATGATTATTTTATCAGTAGTCGCTACAGTTTCAGCATGTGGAGCATCTGGTGTTGCAGGAGGTTCACTACTTTTAATTCCAGTAGCTTGTAGTTTATTTGGTATTTCATCAGAAATTGCAATGCAAGTTGTTGCGGTAGGTATGATTATTAGTGTATTACAAGATTCAACGGAAACGGCTCTTAACTCATCTACTGATGTTTTATTTACAGCCGCAGTTGATATTCGCTCCAAACAAAACTCTTAGAGAACATGCCATTTCAACGTTTACCAAACTGGTTCCAAATTGGTGCCTTCTTACTGGCAATAAATGCCGGAATGATTAATGTATTAGGGCTAATCACCCTTTTACATCAATCAGTTTCGCATATGACAGGTAATGTCAGTATGCTAGCGATGAGTTTGGTAAACTGGCAATTTGAACACATCATATATTTAGTACTTGTTATACTGTGTTATGTATGTGGATCATTTTATAGTGGCTTTATTTTAGGTAACAGTCATTTTAAATTAGGCCGTCGCTATGGCCTTCCTTTAAGTTTAGTTGCTCTCTTTATTTTTCTCTGTTGGCTATTACTCCCTTATTTTCCCAAATATGGATTATTATGGGCTTGTGTCGCCATGGGATTACAAAATGCCATGGTCAGCCATTATAAAGGGACCATTATCAGAACCACTCATTTATCAGGTGTTTTGACAGACCTTGGTCTTGCACTTGGTTATATGGCACGTGGTTTAAAAGTTGAAAACCGTCGTATAATTTTGCATCTACTTATTTTTTCAGGTTTTCTGCTTGGTGGTATAATTGCTGCTTTAGTTCACCCCTACTTAAAATTGCAAGCATTTTTGCTTCCAGCAATTTTGAGTTTAACTCTCAGTATCTCGTATTGGGTTGTTTATTTTCACAGTTCTTCTTCAAATTCGGATTAAGTCATGGTTAAAAATGCCTTACAAGCTCAGTTACTCAAAGCTGGTTTAGTTGATAATAAAAAAGCGAAAAAGCTAACCAAACAAGCTCAACACGAGCAACGTACAGGCCAAAGTAATGAGGCAGAAATTAAGGCAAATATTGAAAAAGCTCAAAAAGAGAAACTAGCAAAAGATCAAGCTCTAAATTTAGAAAAACAGCAACAACTTGAAGAAAAAGCATTGAAAGCTTCAATCATTCAAATGATTAAGCAACACAAAATTACTGATTTTGCTGGCGATGTCGCTTATCAATTTATTGATGAAAATAAAGTTAAAAAAGTCTACCTATCTCAGCAAGTCTATAATGCCCTTGTAACAGGAAGCTTAGTGATTGCTAAAGATCAAGATCAGTATGCTTACCTTCCAAAGGCTTTAGCTGAAAAGATTGATCAAAAGATGCAAGGCTTTATTTTGATTAATAATGCAGAGAAAAACGAACAAACTACCGACGAAGAAGATCCATATGCAGCATATGTGATTCCAGATGACTTGATGTGGTAATTTTCTCAAGCCTTTATCAATTATGCGATAAAGGCTTATACTTTTTAAATTAATTATTAATATTTTATCAATTATTAAAAAAAACTATAAAAATTACATTCAGGTCGAATTCATTCACCACTTCATCTATTATTATCGATATAATGAATAAAACATTTTGTCTTTACCATGCCTTTTAGGCTTTTCCCGATTCCAACTTTATGTCTTGTCTAAATCATGTCAGTTTTAGCCAAAGATATAAAACATAAACTTTGATGTGTTTTCACACATATCCGAAAGATCAACATCTTTGTCGAACTTGATCTAACTGACTTTATTGCAAAATTAAATTGCGGAATTTTAATAAACTAGCTGATGTATAAAGGTAGTCATTCATGCTGAAGTGGTTTGAAAAACTTGTCGATCCTTATCCAACCAAAGGTCTGGATGAGCCCTTACCAACACGCTTTTCCCCATTTGTTTGGCAAGCTACTGAAGGTGTACGCCCATACTTACTGCTTCTTGTTATCTGTACAGCTGGTGCAGCGACATTTGAAGCATTGCTCTTTTCAAAAATTGGACAACTTGTAGACTGGTTAAGTAAAAGTCAACCTGAAAGTTTTTTAAGCCAGCATGCTTCAAATATCCTCATTTTAATAAGTGTCTTATTTGCTAATATTTTATTTGTTAATATTCAATCCATTATAAAACATCAGATTTTATATAGCACTTTTCCAATGCGCTTACGTTGGCGCTTTCACAATCTTTTATTAAAACAAAGCCTAGATTTTTTCCATAATGATTTTGCAGGTCGCCTTTCAGCAAAGGTTATGCAAACAGCTCTAGCCATTCGCGAATTCTGGATTATTCTGGGCGATATGTTGGCTTACGTCAGCATTTACTTTATTACTGTTAGTATTGTTCTTGGTGCAATTTCACCGACTTTACTTATTCCACTTATGGTTTGGTTAGGCTTATTTTTATTAAGTGCTTGGTTCTTTATTCCGCGTTTAAGTAAAGTATCACAACAACAAGCCGATGCACGTGCCGTAATGACTGGCCGCGTAACTGACGCCTATACAAATATTCAAACAGTTAAACTATTTGCCCATGCGGGCCGTGAAAGCCAATACGCAAAAGCCTCAATGAAAGAGTTTATGACAACGGTCTATGCTCAAATGCGTTTAGGTACTCTTTTTGAAGTTAGTATTAATATGCTTTCTGCTGTTTTATTTGTAGGCGTGATTGGTACCGCAGTTTGGTTATGGACTCAAGGCTTAGCAGCTTTAGGTGTCATTGCTGCAACCACAGCCATGATTTTAAAACTTAATAGTATGGCTGAGTTTATGATGTGGCATATGTCAGCATTATTTGAAAATGTTGGAACCATTCAAGATGGTATGCAAACACTCGGCAAAAAAATCAATATTCAAGACAAACCAGAAGCAAAACCACTTGCAGTAAAACAAGGTGAAATCGTATTTAAAGATGTCACTTTTGCCTATAACAATAAAAATGTTATCGATCACTTTAATCTACATATTAAAGCAGGTGAAAAGATCGGTATTGTTGGGCGCTCAGGTGCAGGTAAGTCTACACTCATCCAATTACTTTTACACTTCTATCATCTTAAAGAAGGTGCAATTTTAATTGATGGACAAAATATTGAAGATGTTACACAAGATAGTTTGAGAGCGAATATTGCTTTAGTTACTCAAGACACGTCCCTATTACATCGCTCAGTTGCCGAGAACATTAAATATGGTCGTCCAGATGCAACTGATCACGATATGCAAAGTGCTGTTCATAAAGCTAAAGCAGCCGAGTTTATTCCCCAGCTTGTAGACCTAAAGGGTCGTTCTGGTTATGAAGCACAAGTTGGTGAACGTGGTGTCAAACTTTCAGGCGGTCAAAGACAACGTATCGCTATTGCACGTGTTTTCCTAAAAGATGCACCAATTTTAATATTAGATGAAGCAACAAGTGCACTAGACTCTGAAGTTGAAGCAGCCATTCAGTCTAGTTTAAATGACCTGATGGTTGATAAAACGGTTATTGCAATTGCTCACCGCTTGTCTACCATTGCTCAAATGGATCGTTTAATTGTTCTTGATGAAGGTAAAATTGCAGAGCAAGGTACACATGAAGAATTAATTGCCAAAAATGGTATATACGCACAATTATGGAAACGTCAAACTGGTGGCTTTCTTATTGAGCAAAAAGTAGTACAGGGTCAAGATTAATGCTTTATTTAGAAGATTTAAAAGTTGGTGATCGTTTTATTAGTCGTGAATATGAAATTACACTAGATGAAATTAAACAGTTTGCAAGCCAGTATGACCCCCAACCTTTTCATACAAATGAAGAGCTAGCTAAAGAAGACCCTATCTTTAAAGGTATTGCCGCTAGTGGGTGGCATACTTCTGCAATTACGATGCGTTTATGGACAGAGTGTATGCCAATTCATGGCGGACTAGTGGGTTCAGAGTCTAGTCTGCGGTGGCCACGTCCAACACGACCAGGTGATCGTATTCATGTTGAAGCTGAAATTTCCGCCATTACACCATCCAAAACAAAATTGGATCGTGGTATTGTAAGTTACGTTACACAAGCCTTAAATCAACATGGGGATGTTTTACTTATTTCGACGACAAAAATCGTTGTCTTTAAAAAGAATGTTTAATGAATCGTTGATATGATTGTCTAACAGTTTTTATAAACTCAAATTATATTTCATGACAAGATGTGTAAGAAATGCACGTAGAGAATTGATGAGAGCAACGGAACGCATATGAAAATTACCTCAGCTCGTCAAGATCAAGGTATTCCAGGAGTCTATGGCTTATTGCTTTTAGATGTTGTTTCACGTTGGGGATACAACGATGAGACTTTATTTGCTCCTTTTCATCTTACTAGTGAGCAATTGGCCGACCCTGAGTATCGTATTTCAACACCTGTAGCAAATGAACTAGTTAAACACGCCTTAAATCTTACTGGTGAAAGTACATTAGGTTTCCACATTGGCACCCAAATGCGCATTTCGATTCATGGATTTATTGGTTACGCAATAATGACAGCAAAGGATATTACAGAAGCGATTGCTCTTGCTGCTCGTTTTATCCAGTTACGCTTACCCTTTCTACAACTCTATTTTTCTACATTTGGCCCCAAAGCCACATTACAGTTGCAATGTGATATTGAATTAGAGCCACTTCGCACCGAAATTGTTTTAGGCTTAACGATTGGCATCATGACGATGGCAAAAGCAATGACAGGTATCGAAGATTTAGCAGGTGATGTTGATTTAGACTTTCCTGAACCAGCAGGCTTTGATAAATATAAAAGTAAATTAAGCAGCACTATTCGTTTTAATCAACCTCATTTAATTTCTAGCTTTGATAAAAAATATTTAGGTCTTAAATTAATTAATTCAGATCCAATCGCCAGTCAAATCGCTATTAATCAATGTGAAGCGGAACTATCAGCTTTAGGCGAACGTCGCCGTTTGGCAATGCGTGTCCGTGATATTCTAAGTAATTCTGAACAACATTACTTAAGCATAGAAAATGTAGCAGAATACTTACACATGTCAGATCGTACTTTAAAACGACAGTTGGCTGCTGAAGGAACATCATTTTCAACATTAGTAGATGAAGTCCGCTATCGTCATGCGACTTCTTTACTTTCACGTACAGATTATAGTCTTGAACAAATTGCGGATGAACTTGGTTACTCCGATGTCGCAAATTTCAGCCGTGCTTTTAAACGCTGGAGTGGCCGTAGTCCAAGCAACTGGCGCAAAGACCCCTATTTATAATGTTATTAAAATATTGGACACAAGCTTAAGGAGTTGTCATGAACCACCCTTCAGAATTGAAGTATGCACGTACACATGAGTGGGTAAAAATTGAAGGTGATCTTGTTATTACAGGGATTACTGACCATGCACAAGATGAACTTGGAGACTTGGTCTATGTTGAGACTCCTGAAATTGGCAGCAAAGTAACAGCTGGAGAACAAGCTGGAGTAGTTGAATCAGTTAAGACTGCTTCTGATATCCACGCTCCTGTTTCTGGTACTGTAGTGGAAGTAAATACAGACCTTGAAGATGATCCAGATTTTGTAAATGAAGATCCATACGGGAAAGGCTGGATTTATAAAATCAAGCCAGACAACATGGCAGATGTTGAAAAACTTTTAACAAATGCTGAATATGAAGCAGGCTTATAAAAGATAGTCTCGCTTTCACTATTTAATAAAAACCAGTTTACTTTTAAACTGGTTTTTTTATATATGTATAAATCAGCTCTAAAAACTGGATGAATAGGATCACTGACATGACAAGACTTGTTGTATTTTCTGGTGCAGGCATGAGTGCAGAAAGTGGAATTAGTACTTTTCGTGACAGTAATGGCCTATGGGAAAATTATGATATACAACAAGTTGCCACTCCAGAAGCTTGGAATAAAGACGCTGCCTTAGTCCAGCGGTTTTATAACGAACGCCGTAAAAATATTTTAGAAGCTCAGCCAAATGAAGCTCATCAGTACATTGCCAAACTACAAGATCATTTCGATGTACAAGTTATTACTCAAAATATTGATGATTTACATGAGCGCGCTGGTAGCCACAATGTCTTGCATCTACATGGCAATATTCGACTAGCAAAAAGCTCGGGACCAGATGCACAATATACAACTGAATTTTATGAAATTAATGGTTGGAAGTTAGACTTAGAACATGACTTTTGCCCCAATGGCTATCCACTTCGTCCTCATGTAGTTTGGTTTGGTGAAGCAGTTCCCGCATTTGAAGAAGCCATAAAGCAAGTACAGAAAGCAGATATTTTCATTGTTATTGGTTCAACCTTAAGTGTTTATCCTGTTGCTGCTTTAGTTCATGAAATTCCAAATTACACTGAAGCCTACTATATAGATCCCCAAGCAGATCATTCTCGTGTTCCATCTAAATATAAACTATTAAATATGACAGCCACAGAAGGTATGAAAGAGCTATTTCATCAGTTGACGAGCTAATATTTCTTTCATTTTTATTGCAGATTTCACCTCTAAAATTGTCTTTTCACATGAAATTGATGCAAAAACACTCAACTCATGTCAATTTTTTTCTTGAGTCATATATTGTCATTGCTAATTTTGTAACCAAACATGCTGATCTATTTTCTAAATTTACTATTTTTATAATTTTCTAAAGAATAAATGAATTATTTAACTCATATAAGCCATTGATTAAAATAAATTTAATTTAAAGTGTAACCAATTTTACATTGCTTTACATAAAAATACACAAAATACATCACAAAGATAACAGAGCAAAAAATTCTTTTGTGGTTGAATCTCAACCTCTTGAAATGCCGTACAAGAAAACAGCGACCTGGATTAGGTTACAATCACGGATTATGGATATAAGGACACACATCCATTATGAGTTATTTTGATCCCACCCTCATCATGTTTATGGTGTACATCGTAGCAATGGTACTTATTGGCTTATTCGCCTACCGTGCTACAAGCGACTTCTCTGATTATATTCTTGGTGGTCGTAGTTTAGGCAGTTTTGTTACTGCATTATCCGCAGGCGCATCAGACATGAGTGGTTGGTTACTCATGGGCTTACCAGGAGCAATTTATCTTTCTGGTTTATCTGAAGCGTGGATTGCAATTGGTCTAATTATCGGTGCTTGGCTTAACTGGTTACTGGTTGCTGGTCGATTACGCGTTCATACTGAAATCCAAAATAATGCACTCACTCTGCCCGACTATTTTACAAGTCGATTTGATGACAAGAAAAAGATTCTTCGTATTTTCTCTGCCGTTATTATCTTGGTTTTCTTCGCAATTTACTGTGCCTCAGGTATGGTAGCTGGCGCTCGTTTATTTGAAAATTTATTTGGTATGTCATATACCACCGCAATCTGGTTAAGTGCTATTGCAACAATCAGTTATGTTTGTATTGGTGGATTCTTAGCAATTAGCTGGACTGATACTTTCCAAGCTGGCTTAATGATTTTTGCCCTTTTGCTCACCCCAATCGTAACTTACCTTGCAATTGGCGACACAACTCAGTTTGTAACGCTTATTGAAACTGCTCGCCCACATGCATTTAACATCGTTTCAGATTTAAGTGTGGTAGCCGTTTTATCTTCAATGGCATGGGGTTTAGGCTATTTTGGCCAACCGCACATTCTTGTACGTTTCATGGCTGCTGACTCTGTAAAATCAATTCCTGCTGCTCGCCGTATTGGTATGACTTGGATGATTTTATGTTTAGTTGGTGCTGTTGGTGCTGGTTTCTTCGGTATTGCATATTTCCAGCAACACCCTGAACTTGCAGCAGTTGTAAGCAAAAACCCTGAAACTGTATTTATGGAATTGACTAAAATTTTATTCAATCCATGGATTGTGGGTATCATTCTAGCTGCTATCTTGGCTGCTGTTATGAGTACATTAAGCTGTCAGCTTTTAGTATGTTCAAGTGCGCTAACTGAAGATTTATACAAAGGTTTCATCCGTAAAAACGCATCTCAAAAAGAACTTGTATGGGTTGGCCGTATCATGGTTCTTGCAATTGCAGTTCTTGCAATTGTGCTTGCAGGTAATCCTGACAGTAAAGTTCTTGGTCTTGTTGCTTACGCATGGGCTGGCTTTGGCGCTGCATTTGGTCCACTCATCATCTTGTCATTGTTCTGGAAACGTATGACTTTAGAAGGTGCTTTAGCGGGCATGATCGTAGGTGCCGTTGTTGTGATCGGTTGGAAAAATCTTTTCGCAGGCACTGGGGTTTACGAGATTATTCCTGGCTTTATCTGTGCGTTTATCAGCATCATTGTAGTGAGCTTAATTTCAAAAGCTCCAAACTCTGATGTGACTGATCGTTTTGAACAAGGCGACAAACTCTACAAAGAAAGTGTATAAAAATGAATAAAATAAAAAGGGGCTTCAGCCCCTTTTTATTTATTTTTCGTTTTGATTTTAATTTTTGAAGTATCTTTGACTACTTGCATTACAGGGTAACTACGGGTTTCTTTCACTCCCGGCAGTTGCCATAGTACTTGCCCAGCAATACGTCTAAACTCCTCCATACTGCCACTTCGTAATTTAATTAAAAAATCAAATCCTCCACTGACCATATGGCATTCAACGATTTCTGGATAATGCACGACTGCATCAATAAACTCGTCTAAAACGTTAGGCGTTGTTTTATCGAGCAAGACCTCTACAAACACTAAAAAATTTGCATTCAGTTTGATTGGATTCAATTTTGCTTCATAGCCCAAGATAAATTCATCTTTTGTTAGCTTCTGCACTCGAGCCATAACAGCGGTTGGAGATAAGTTCACCATTTCGGCTAATTTGCTATTAGAAATTCGCCCATCTGTTTGAAGAATATCCAAAATTTTTAAATCAGTGCGATCAAGGCTTAATAATGGGCCATTCATCTGAATTTTCCTCTAAAAAATAGGCTAAATATAGTGAGTTATTCGGTGTTTCTTCTGTAATCATAAATTATCTAAACCTCTCTACTCAAGATGAGTTTATGAGAGTCGGTTGTCGGAAATAGATATGAACACAATGGATACTTTTCATCAAATGGATAAATCTCACCAAGGCTATATCACCGAATTCAACGATAAAAGTGAGTTTGAACAGCGCATTAATACAGCTTGGCGACGTGCCGAACCTGAAGCTGTAGAAGAGTTATTACAAGCTGCTGCGGTATCTGATGATTTAGATCATAAAATTTATGACCTTGCATTTAACCTTGCCCATAATTTACGTGAACGTAAGACCTCTTCGGGTAAAGCTGGTATTGTTCAAGGGTTATTACAAGAGTTCTCTCTGTCTTCACAAGAAGGTGTGGCTTTAATGTGCCTTGCCGAAGCTTTGCTTCGTATTCCAGACACAGCAACACGTGACTTACTGATTCGAGATAAAATCAACCAAGGTAACTGGAAAGAACACGTTGGCCAAAGCAGCTTAATGTTTGTCAATGCTGCTGCATGGGGCCTCATGTTAACTGGTAAGCTTATGGAAACACCAAAGCAAACCAGTCTTTCAAGTGTACTTACTGGCCTTTTAGCACGTAGTGGACGTGGCATTATTCGTAAAGCAGTTGATGTTGCAATGCGTATGATGGGTGAACAGTTTGTAACTGGGGAAACCATTGAAGAAGCTGTAGACCATGCAAAAGTGCTTGAAGATAAGGGATTTCGTTATTCTTATGACATGTTAGGTGAAGCAGCTTTAACTGACCATGATGCTGAACGCTACTTTAATGATTATACGCAAGCTATTCATGCAATTGGTAAAGCGTCTAATGGTAAAGGCGTTTATGATGGCCCGGGTATTTCAATTAAGCTTTCTGCCTTACACCCTCGTTATCAACGTGCGCAAATTGAACGTGTTCATCAAGAACTTTACGGCAAAGTATTTGAACTCGCTCGTTTAGCCAAACACTACAATATTGGTTTAAATATCGATGCTGAAGAATCAGAGCGTTTAGAAATTTCGCTTGAGTTACTCGAACGTCTTTGTTTCGAGCCAGAACTAGCGGACTGGAAAGGTATTGGATTCGTTATTCAAGCTTACCAAAAACGCTGCTTCTTTGTAGTTGATTATATTATAGACCTTGCTAAACGCAGCCAAAAACGCCTCATGATTCGTCTTGTAAAAGGCGCATATTGGGATAGCGAAATCAAGAAAGCACAAATCGAAGGTATGGATGACTACCCTGTCTTCACACGTAAAGTACATACAGATTTATCTTATATTGCTTGTGCTAAAAAATTACTTGCAGCGCCAGAATATATCTATCCGCAATTTGCGACTCATAACGCTCAGACATTGGCAACAATTTATCATTTAGCTGATCCAAGCAAATATTATGCTGGTCAATATGAGTTCCAATGCTTACATGGCATGGGCGAACCGCTTTATGAACAAGTTGTTGGTCCACGCGAGCAAAATAAATTAGGCGTGCCATGCCGTATTTATGCTCCAGTTGGTAACCATGAAACTTTGCTAGCTTATCTGGTTCGTCGTTTACTTGAAAATGGTGCAAATACTTCATTTGTTAACCGTATTGCCGATAAAACACTTAAAGTTGAAGACCTTATTCAGTCTCCAATTTACGATATACGCAATGCAGCTAAACTTGAAGGTTCAATTGGTTTAAAACACCCATCAATTCCTCTTCCTTTAGATATGTACGGCACACTCCGTAAAAATTCTAAAGGATATGACTTAGCAAACGACACTCCGCTTGAAGCTTTAGATAGCACAGCTCAACAACTTCGTAACCGTGTTTGGCAAAGCCATCCATTACTAGGAAATAACGCTTCAACAGAACAACGCCATTCTGTTGCAATTACAAACCCAGCACAAAATGATGAAATTGTTGGGTATGTACAAGAAGCTGATCTTAATGATGTAGAAATTGCATTGAATGCAGCTGAACAAATACAAATTGAATGGGCAAACACGCCTAAAGATCAACGCGCACAATATTTAAAACGTGCAGCTAACCTTATGGAAAGCCGTATCCAAGAATTAATGGTATTACTTTGCCGTGAAAGTGGTAAAACTTATGCCAATGCCATTGCAGAAGTTCGTGAAGCTGTAGATTTCTTACGTTACTACGCAACTCAAGTTGAAAATCTTCCTGCAAATACAACTATTCAGCCGCTTGGTACTGTACTTTGTATTAGTCCGTGGAACTTCCCTCTTGCAATTTTCTCTGGTCAAATTGCTGCAGCATTAGTCAGTGGTAACTGTGTTATTGCAAAACCTGCTGAACAAACACCTTTAATCGCGGCTCAAGCAGTGCAAATTTTATGGGAAGCTGGTATTCCACATGGTGCTGTACAATTATTACCTGGCCGTGGTGAAACAGTAGGTGCTCAGCTTAGCCAAGATCGACGCATTGATGGCATCATGTTTACTGGCTCAACTGAAGTTGCAAAGATTTTGCAGAAAACAGTTGCAAAACGTTTGGCTGCTAATGGCCAATCTATTCCTCTCATTGCAGAAACTGGTGGTCAGAATGCAATGATTGTGGACTCATCTGCATTAACTGAACAAGTTGTACTAGATGTTGTAAGTTCTGCATTTGATAGCGCAGGTCAACGCTGCTCTGCTTTACGTATTTTATGTGTACAAGAAGATAGTGCTGCAAGCGTTATTAAAATGCTTAAAGGTGCAATGCAGCAGTTAATCGTAGGTAATCCAGCTATTTTAAAAACGGATATTGGTCCTGTTATTGATGAAGAAGCAAAACAGACAATTGATCAGCATATCCAAAAAATGAAGTCTAAAGGCTATCCAGTACATCAATTGATGTTTGGTGGAACTAGTCAAAATGAATTGAGCAAAGGAACTTTTGTTGTACCAACAGCAATTGAATTACCTAACCTCGATGACTTACAACGCGAAGTTTTTGGTCCTGTTTTACACATCATTACCTATAAGTACGGCGAGCTTGAACAACTTATCTCACGTATTAATGCCAAAGGTTATGGTTTAACAATGGGTCTGCATACTCGTATTGATGAAACCATCCAAACCGTTATTCAACATGCTGAAGTTGGTAACCTTTATATCAACCGCAATATTGTTGGTGCTGTTGTTGGTGTTCAACCATTTGGTGGTGAAGGTTTATCTGGTACAGGTCCGAAAGCTGGTGGCCCGCTTTATATGTATCGCTTAATGCAAAATTGTTCAAATAAAGTATTAGCAACACCATTTGCTATGAAAAATGAACAAACTGTATATGAAGGTTTTAACCGAGAGGTTTATCAGAGCTTACAAAACTGGGCGAAACAGCATTTACCTCAAGCAAATCGTGATATTGAACCATTTGGTGTAGGCAAGTTTTATGAGTTACAAGGCCCTACTGGGGAAAGTAACCAATATATTATTTTGCCGCGTCACCGTGTGCTTTCAATTGCTGACACTGAAGAAAATCAATTACATCAATTGCTCGCAATTTTTGCAGTGGGTAGCCAAGCTACTGTAATGCCAAATAGTCCATTGCTGGTAAAACATAAACAAACGTTGCCAAAAGATGTACTTGATGCAATTACTACAGTTAAAAACATCACATCAGATAATTTTGATGCTGTTTTACATCATGGCAATCGTGAAGAGGTTCTTTCATTACAGCAAGAAATTGCTAGCCGCTCAGGCGCAATTGTTGGCATTACACATGTTGAATCCAATGAATCGATTCCACTTGAACGTTTAGTAATTGAACGTGCAATTAGTGTGAATACAGCCGCTGCTGGTGGTAATGCAAGCTTAATGACTATGTCTGACTAACGCATAATTTATTTAAAAAGCCCAAATCTCAGTATTTGGGCTTTTTTATTTAATGAAGTAATCTATTTTTAAATATATAAGTTTTATAGATTAGAGAGTTTCGAAGTGATCTTTTTAGAATCAGAGCAATATCAACAAAAATGTATTCAACTTTTTAATTCGTATAAAAAAGATATTTCCACACTTCTCCCATTTGCCAAAGTTGAGCATATAGGTTCTTCTGCAATACCTCATGCAATTTCCAAAGGTGATCTAGATATTTATATCGAAGTTATGCCTGAGCAATTTGAATTCGCAATAAATCAGTTGAAAACACTTAATTTTATAGAGAAACAAAATACGCTTAGAACACACGAGCTTTGCATGCTCGAATCACTGAACAACGATGATGTTGCATTTCAAGTTGTAGTAGCCGATTCAGTATTTACGTTTTTCTTAACATTTAGAAATAAGCTTATAGACTCACCAAAGCTCGTGAACGAATATAATCAACTAAAATTAGAGTGTAGTCATTTAGACCATAATCAATATAGAAAAGTAAAATCAGATTTTATTCAAAATGTCTTAAATCATCTCTAATTTAAGTACCCTATTTGTTTATGAATATCTGAGTAAAATTGGCTCCTGCAAGCGCGTTTTTTTTGGTACCATTCACTATTTGATTCTGTTTAAATTTTCTTTGTCTATGACCTCTTCTTATCGTCAACAACTTCAAGCTAAAATTGATCGCATTACTACTCAATTTTCTGAATTTACACCGCCTACATTAGAAGTGTTTGAATCACCTGAACAACATTTCCGTATGCGTGCTGAGTTTCGGATCTGGCATACAGAAAATGATATGTTTTATGCCATGTTTGAACGTAACGATGAAGACAAGCAAAAAACAGTTGTTCGCATAGACGAGTTTCCTATTGCTGATAAAAGCATTAATGATTTAATGCCGAAACTTTTGGAAGAACTTAAAGCAGAAGATAAGCTTTCTAACCGTATATTTGAAGTGGATTTCCTCACAACACTAAGCGGGCAAATGCTAGTTACTCTAATTTATCACCGTAAATTAGATCAGGAATGGGAACAAGCAGCCAAAACACTTGCTGAAAAGCTAAATATTAAAATTATGGGCCGTAGCCGCGGCCAGAAAATTGTGATTGGCGACGACTTTGTTGTAGAAGAATTTGAGCTTTTAAATCGTACATTCAAATATAAGCAAATTGAAAGCAGCTTTACCCAACCTAATGCTCAAGTTTGCAAAAAAATGCTGCAATGGGCATGTGATGCAGCGGAAGGTTCGAAAAAACATTTATTAGAACTTTATTGTGGTAATGGTAACTTTACCCTTCCGTTATCACTAAAATTCGAACGCGTACTTGCTACAGAACTTGCTAAATCATCAGTCTATGCCGCTCAATGGAATATTGAACAAAACCAGATCGATAATATTCAGGTAGCTCGTCTATCGGCTGAAGAGTTTACTCAAGCATATCAAGGTGAGCGTGAGTTCCGCCGTCTACAAGAAGCAAATATTGATATTCAGAGCTACGACTTTGATACCGTATTTGTAGACCCTCCACGTGCAGGAATTGATGATGAAACTTTAAAACTTTTACAAGGTTTTGAGCGTATCATCTACATTTCATGTAATCCCGACACTTTATATGAAAACTTAAAAACACTCACAAAAACTCATCAAGTGACTAAGTTTGCTTTGTTCGATCAGTTTCCTTATACACATCATGTCGAGTCAGGTGTATTACTTGAGCAGATTTAAACAAAATCTTTCAATGTAACCAAATTTTATAAGGAGATTAAATATCTCCTTATTTTTCAATGCATTTCATATAAGCACTTAAATTTTTAAAAATATCAAGTCATCTACTCGTCATAATTTCGTTTAACTCAACCATTACTATCGAAAATTCTTGAGTTCAACTGGTGGATTTATCACATATAGAGTCTTGTATTTTAATTTAAATTGGCTATATTTCGAGCTATGTTAGGTTGTATATGAAGGCTCTATGAGTTTTTGGCAAAAGCTGTTCTTAGCAGATCAACAGCATAACGAGCATAAGAATCAAACTGCTTGTGTTGAAAATGACTGCTCATGTAAAACTAATGAACAACTTCTAAGTGCGCTTGCACAAGCAACAGATGAAGATGTCATTATGGGAATAAAAAAAGTTCTTATTTCCCGTGGGTATAGCCGAAAAGAGTTAAATGAACTCATTCAAAAACCATCTATTCATTAATAATAAAGCCAGTCTTGTACTGGCTTTTTTGCATTTTATTTGACTGTACAATTTTTACGACTAACCACACCAATAATTGGCCCCATATAAAATTTTCTATCATTACGGTTATTTTTTTTCAAATAAAGACTAGATATAGAACCATCAAGATAAAGAGCTTGTTCTACTTTTAAATTCTTTTTGAAAAATTCAGCGAAATTATAAAAATTCACTCTATTTTTAGAAATTACAAAATAAAGCTTATTATTTTTTATACCCACCCCATTTCGTATTTTCTTTGAATCGCTATTTGCTAGAAATAAGGGATTTAGTTTTCCATTAATCACCAACATTGGACCAGATTGTGTTGCATAATCTGCCTGAAATGCTTTCGCTGCGTATTGTTCAGTTGTCCATATAATAGCTTGTCTTTTATTCCATGCAAAAACTCCGTTAGGCTGCAAGAAGAAGTTCCCCCACCCTTTATCCTGATTTAAAGGTTGGATCTCTTGCCCTTGTTCAATATATAGGCCTACAGGTGAAAAGCCTGAATGGAACATCCCTCCGTTCATTGCAAAAGTAAGTTGTTCACATGACTTGAGCTGGTACTGAATATTATCGAAACTTTTATAATATTCATTCGTTTGTGGCTTCTTCAGAAATAGACGTAATTGATTTAAATTAGAAATTTCAATAACTTCAAATTGATCATCCGTATCATTTTCAATTTGTCGATGCTCTAATGCTAAAGCAGACTGCACAAAGACAAAAAAGTTCATAATACACAGTATTACTATTTTCATTAACGATGAATCTCATAAGTCATTTTATGTTTATAAAATACACTTTATTAAATTAAAAAAGGTTTCATAAGATGTATACCCGAAAGTCGCTTATTCCACCTAATCAATACACTAGGACACAATCATATTCGCTATAATGGTCAAAGCTTTTAATAAAAGTGATTAAAACTTTATCGGATCAGCGTGAATATGCAACAAACAAATAAACGCTACCCTTTAGGGGCCCATCTTATTGTAAAACATCTCGGTTATAGCCATCATGGTATTTACGCTGGGAGAGGTCGAGTTATTCATTATTCAGGCCTAGCACATTTTATAAAAAAGCGTCCTATTGAAATCACTTCAATAGATGCCTTTTCTCACGGCAAAAAAATTCATGTACGTTCTTATGATGCTCCACGCTACAAAGGCAAGGTTGTTGTACGACGTATGCGCTCACGCATGCACGAAAATCATTATCATTTGATTATTAATAATTGCGAACATTTATGTAGCTGGGCAATTACAGGTATAGAAAGCAGTACTCAAGTTGAACGCATGATGCATCGTCTAACTACAATAGGCTATGTAAGTTCAATTATGAGTTATATGAATGGCATGATGCTGACGGTAGCAACGACCTCCTTTGCTCTTGTTCTCTATATTAAAAAGAAATTACGTGATCAGGCAAAAATGAAAGTCCCGACATATCAATTTTTAAGAGAAAAAGCAGAGAAAAGAAAGATTGATCCTGCTCAACCTTTAGTTTTTATAGAATCAGATAAAAAAGAACCCATCTAATTAAAAAAAGTCCTCACAATTGAGGACTTTTTAGAAAACTCACAACTTATTTTTTAGCTGCAGTTGCTTCAGTCGTAATGTTTACAGTGATCTTATCACCTACGTTTGGCACATAGCTGCCTAGACCAAACTCAGAACGATTGAATGAAGTTGTCGCGTTGAAACCAATCGCTGGAACTTTTGCCATTGGATGTTCGCCCTGTTTATTTAAAACAGCATCAAGCACAACTGGCTTAGTTACACCTTTAACAGTTAAGTCACCAGTAATTTTGAAATGCTTTTTGTCTTTAGTTTCTACTTTCGTACTTTTGAAAGTAATATTTGGATATTTAGCTGCGTTAAACCAAGCTTCTTGTTGGAATTCTTTATCTAAAGCAGGTACGTTTGTATTTACGCTGCTTAAAGGGATTGTAACATCTACAGAAGAATTTGCTGGTTTAGCATTATCAACTTTGATTACACCTTGGATGTCTGAGAAGTTAGCGCTTGGTGTTGAAAAACCAAAGTGATTCCATGAAAAAACAGTAGCTGTGTGCGTTGGATCAATTTTATAGTCCACTGGAGCAGCCAAAGTAACTGTACTTGCCAATGCTACTGCTAAACCGAAGCTTAATGTTTTAAGATGCATTTTCGTATCCTTTATTGATATAGTCGTTAGTGTATACATCAAGTAATTTAATTCACTATTCTTTATAAAACGATATGTTTCATCCATGCAACAATAAAAGCGTTACAGTTGTTATTCAAAACCCATATTATAAAGTATAGATATTTTTCTATCCGAAACCTTCAGATTTATTGGTTTTTACTTCGATTTTATTGATAAATAACAAGGTAAAACATGGTTAACACTGTTCAAGCACAAAGCACTTCTACTCCTTACCGAGTAACACTTACCGATCCGTCTGGTCATCAATGGTTTGGAGATGAACCAACTGATAAAGGTGGACAAGACACAGCTCCAAATCCAGTTCAGCTTTTACTATCGGCTTTAGGTGCTTGTACCACCATTACTTTAGAAATGTATGCAAGTCACAAAGGGATTAAGCTTGAGCATGTGCAAGTCGATTTAGCCTTAAATCCAAATGGTGATCCAGAAGCAGGCACAAATAACATTGAGCGTAAAATCACACTTAAGGGTGATTTCACCGAAGACCAACATAAACGACTACTAAAAGTTGCTGAAAGCTGCCCCATTCATAAGTTATTGACTTCGAATATTTCGATTCAAACCGAGCTTAATATTTAAAATTTATAAAAAAAGCGCCCTAATCAGAGCGCTTTTTTATACTACTTAATAGATTAAGCAGTCAATTCTTTAACCGCAGCTACTACAGCTTCAGTTGTAATACCAAAGAATTGGAACAAGTCTTTCGCTGGTGCTGACTCACCATAAGTTGACATACCAATTACTTTGCCATCAAGACCAACAAACTTCCACCAGTAGTCAACATGAGCTGCTTCAACAGCAACACGTGCACGGATATGAGCTGGTAATACAGCTTCACGATATGCAGCGTCTTGTTTCATAAACTCTTCTGCACATGGCATAGAAACTACACGCACACCGTCAAGTTGAGCATAAGCTTCCATCGCTAACGAAATTTCAGAACCAGTCGCAATGATAATTGCTTTCAGCTCACCTTTTTCTTGAGCAAGAACATAACCACCTTTTGCTGCATTCTGAATTTGTTCTTCATTACGCGTTTGGAATGGTAAGTTTTGACGAGAGAAAATAAGTGCTGTAGGACCGTCTTTACGCTCTAAAGCAGATTTCCATGCAATTGCTGTTTCAACAGTATCAGCAGGACGCCAAGTGTTTAAGTTTGGTGTACCACGTAAAGAAGCAATTTGTTCAATCGGTTGGTGTGTTGGACCATCTTCACCTAAACCAATTGAGTCATGTGTATAAACATGAATTACACGTTGTTTCATCAATGCAGACATACGCACTGCGTTACGTGCATATTCCATAAACATTAAGAATGTTGCAACGTAAGGAATAAAGCCACCGTGCAATGCAACACCATTCGCAATTGCAGTCATACCGAACTCACGTACACCATAGTACACGTAGTTACCCGCTGGGTTTTCTTGAATACCTTGGCAACCTTTCCAAAGTGTTAAGTTAGAACCAGCCAAGTCCGCAGAACCACCTAACAATTCAGGTAATAAAGGACCAAATGCTTGTAATGTGTTTTGACTTGCTTTACGAGTTGCTACAGTTTCAGCTTTAGCATTTGTCTCACGAATAAACGCATCTGCTTGAGCTGAAAACTCTGCTGGTAAATCACAGTTAATACGACGAAGTAACTCAGCTGCTTCTGTAGGATATTTTGCTTGGTATTGAGCAAATACTTCATTCCAAGCTGCTTCAGCTTCATTACCTTTTGCTTTAGCATCCCATGCAGCATATACATCAGCAGGAATAACAAATGCTTCTTCTGTCCAGCCTAAAGCTTCACGAGTCAAGCTAATTTCATCTTTACCTAATGGCGCGCCGTGACAGTCTTCTTTGCCTTGTTTGTTTGGAGAACCTAAACCAATAATTGTTTTACAAATAATAATCGTTGGTTTTTGAGTTTCTGCTTTAGCTTCAACTGTTGCCTGACGAATAGCATCAGCATCATGGCCATCTACACGAAGAACTTGCCAGCCATAAGCTTTGAAACGTTCTTCAGTGTCATCACTAAACCAACCTTCTACTTCACCATCAATCGAAATGCCGTTGTCATCATAATAAGCAATCAATTTACCCAGCTGTAAAGTACCTGCCAATGAACATACTTCGTGAGAAATACCTTCCATTAAACAGCCGTCACCCAAGAAACAATAAGTGAAGTGATCAACTACTTTTAAATCATCTTTATTGAACTGAGCAGCTAAAGTTTTTTCAGCCAATGCAAAACCAACAGCATTTGCAATACCTTGACCTAAAGGACCAGTAGTTGTTTCGATACCTGGTGCATAACCATATTCAGGGTGACCAGGAGTTTTTGAGTGTAATTGACGGAA
This sequence comes from Acinetobacter sp. GG2, assembly GCF_000292385.1. Classification (NCBI taxonomy): domain Bacteria; kingdom Pseudomonadati; phylum Pseudomonadota; class Gammaproteobacteria; order Moraxellales; family Moraxellaceae; genus Acinetobacter; species Acinetobacter sp. GG2. The sequence goes on along the minus strand of NZ_ALOW01000040.1, from coordinate 145,109 downwards.
TTGTTTTAAATCTTCAATTGAAAGATCATAACCTGTTAAATGAAGCAAAGCATATTGCAACATTGAGCCATGGCCATTTGATAAAACAAAACGGTCACGGTTTGCCCATTGTGGATTAGTTGGGTTGTGATTTAAAAACTCGCGCCAGACGACATCAGCAATATCTGCCATCCCCATTGGAGCACCTGGATGCCCTGAGTTTGCCTGTTGCACAGCATCCATTGCCAATACACGAATTGCGTTTGCAATACGACGTTCGTTTAAAGGGGTCGTCATAGATCAGAATCCAATTTTAATAGATTGATGAAAAGAAGAAGATGAATAACCATTCAGTGCCGCTATATTGTCTTAAAAAAACGCCTATGGGTAAACCCCAACACTGTATATTTCTTTATTTTTAACCGTTTCTTGGTTACTCAAAAAACATTTAGATTCTTAAGTTGCATAAAACAATGCATTTTATAGTTCCTCTTTAATTAACAATTGTAGACGTTTGATGACTATAAAGAGCATATAAAGATGAATTTGCGTATGCTATTTATACTTTTCCACTTCACAGTGTAAATTTTATTGATTAATATTTCGCAAAATCAAATGTTTAAAATTTAAACGACTATAAGCAACTCGTGTTTAAAAATAATTAATTTTCAACCTACTATATCAATTTCGCTGATACACTTATCAATTAAAACATAGTAGAAATGAAATAAATTCATGCTTTTTAGTCAGTATGAACTAGTCCTCAAGCTCAAGTCGATGTAACATATTATGTCTTTTTGAAATAACCAAGATAGGACTTTCATGCGCGAGTACGCTGTTTTTACCTCGGAATCTGTAAGCGAAGGTCATCCCGATAAAATGGCCGACCAAATTAGCGACGCTATTTTGGATGCAATCTTAAAAGAAGACCCATACGCACGTGTTGCTTGTGAAACACTGGTAAAAACAGGCGCTGTTGTACTTGCAGGTGAAATCACAACTACTGCGAATATTGATGTAGAAGCTGTTGTTCGCCAAACTGTTAACGGTATCGGCTATCACCACTCAGATTTAGGATTTGATGGTTCAACTTGTGCAGTGATCAATATGATTGGTAAACAATCACCAGAGATTGCCCAAGGTGTTGACCGCCAAAAACCTGAAGATCAAGGTGCCGGTGACCAAGGTTTAATGTTTGGTTATGCAAGTCGTGAAACTGACGTGCTTATGCCAGCTCCTATTTCTTATGCACATCGCTTAATGGAACGCCAAGCTGAACTTCGTCGTTCAGGCGCATTACCATGGTTACGTCCAGATGCAAAAAGTCAGGTTACTTTCGCATATGAAAATGGCAAACCTGTACGTTTAGATGCAGTAGTACTTTCTACTCAACATGACCCTGAAATTACTCAAACTCAGCTTAAAGAAGCTGTAATTGAAGAAATTATCAAGCCAATTATTCCTGCTGAAATGTTCCATGCAGCCACTAAATTCCACATTAACCCGACTGGTATGTTCGTTATTGGTGGTCCTGTAGGTGACTGTGGTTTAACAGGTCGTAAAATCATCGTTGATACTTACGGTGGTATGGCTCGTCACGGCGGTGGTGCCTTCTCTGGTAAAGATCCATCTAAAGTAGACCGTTCAGCTGCATATGCTGGCCGTTATGTAGCTAAAAATATTGTTGCCGCTGGTCTTGCTGACAAATGTGAAATTCAGGTGAGTTATGCAATTGGTGTTGCAGAACCAACTTCTATTTCAATCAACACTTTTGGTACTGCAAAAGTTTCTGATGAGTTAATTATCCAATTAGTACGTGAACATTTTGATTTACGTCCGTTTGGTATTACTCGTATGCTTAACTTAATTCAGCCAATGTATAAACAAACAGCTGCTTATGGCCATTTTGGTCGTGAAGGTTCAGATTCTGCATTTACATGGGAAAAAACTGACAAAGTTGAAGTACTTAAAGATGCTGCGGGCCTCTAAGTCCCATATATTAAAAGCCCGCTTAATGCGGGCTTTTTTATTATTTTTATATGCTGTTAATATTAAACAATAAGCTTTTCGATACACTTTGTTTAAAGGTATTTAGCAACAACTTAAGTCATACTATTGTTTAGTGGTCTTATCACCTTCATTTAGCACGTCCAATAAAGTCGACTGCGTAGGTGTATCTTGATGATTTTGAATATAAATATGAACAACTTTAAATACAACAACCACAGCCAGACATGCCATCACACAGAACATCCATAACCCATACGGGCTTCGAATATGGTGTGAACCACAATATGGACATGATTTGTCAGTTGATGCCACGACTTTGTCACAACATGCACAATGATATTGATATAGCATAGGTAACCCTCCTTCCCTCACTTCAACCGTTGTTGTTTTAATAGGTTTGCTACAATTTTTACTTTATACATCCTTTATATTTATCCTATGTGAAATGAAAAGAGAATTCAATCTGAATGAACAATGCGTTCATTTTAAAAATATTTAATTTATACAATGAGATAAATTAAATATTATTTTTTATGTACTATTTTTCTTATTTTGATATTTTGCTGAATTTGATAAAATGCATAAATAGTTTATTTTCTAGGCCAGTCTATGTCACACACACAGCTCATTAATAAAGGTGGCTTTCGTGAAAGAGCCAATAGAAGCCGAAAATATCAACAATCTGAAAACAAACAAACAGCCCTACCTTCAAATAAATATCAGCCTCAGACGAAGTTAGAAGAAAATCCAACTGCAATAGCTCAAGCTGGAACAGATAATACTGATTCTTAAAATTCATAATCGATAGAATATAAAAAAGGCCTAAACATTTAAGATTTAGGCCTTTTATCTTTTATATAAGGAATTAATTAATCCTTATTTTTATGTTCAATTTTCTTATGGTCTGGAGTAACTTCTCGTGCTTCACCATCAATAATGCTTGAATCTCCACGGTATGGGCTACCACCTTGTGGGTTCTGCATATCCTGCATTTGACGCATTAAATCAGCAAATGGATTTTGACCACCACCTGCACCGCCCATGCCACCCATCATTTTTTCCATCATGGCTTGCTGACGCTTCGCAAGTGTTCTCATTGCGATATTACGGAACGCAGTTTGCACACCCGGAATTAGAATTAGGAGCGCTAAAACATCTGAAACCAACCCAGGTACCATCAATAAAAAACCTGCAAAAGCATATGCTAGTTTTTTGGTCACGGTCGGATCGCTACCTAATTGTCCAGTCATCTGCATTTGTTGTAATTGCGGCATAATACCAGCCGTACTCTTACGAATAAGCGTTAGACCAATAAAGAAGGCAATGATGAACCAGAAAAACACATACCATCCACTTATGAAATGTGCTACGCCAATCCATACGGCAATTTCAAGAATCGCGCCCAGAACCACAATAAGAAGTAAATTCATGTAAAACTTTATCTATCTCAAAAAGAAAATTCATTGCAGATTTCACCATCTAACCTATGAACCCTTTTCAATTGAAAAAAGTTGAATAGGTAGTAAAGCTTAGACAATATTTTCTTGTAACTTAACTAAAATCGTCGCTAAGCCCAAACTCTGCAATACTATCAATAAGACTGATTTCAAATTAATAAAATAGCCATACTTCATTATTAATGAGTGCTATAAAAACTTTATCAAGTGTTTTTTCTACAAGATTGCAATTTTTTCTTAAATTAACCCCTTTTGTCAGTTTAAATGCTTAGTTTTATACGAAAAGAGATTACTTTATAAAAGTTTAGAAAAATTAAGTATTCTATATATCTACTATATGACTCATATCAATTATCTAAAAATTGATATGAGTCATTGTGTATCCAAGACTTTTATAATTTAGCCATCAATAGGTTCAAATGGGGTATTTAAAATTAACTGATAAAAAGCAGCGTCTAACCATTGTCCAAATTTAAAACCTACCTGTTTAAAAGTACCAGCATGTGTGAAGCCAAGTTTTTCATGTAGGCCTATACTGGCTTGATTTGTCGCATCAATACACCCAATCAATACATGAAGCTGAGCTTCTTGAGCTCGCTGAATTAACACTTGCATTAAGACTTTACTCAAACCAGCACCACGATGTTCATGATGTATATAGATACTATGTTCAACTGTATATTTATAAGCTGGAAAAGCTCTGAAAGTTCCCCAACTAGCAAATCCTAATAATTTACCTGATTCATCTATTACACCAATAATAGGGAAACCGTTTTCTCTTTTTACAGAAAACCATGTTTTCATCGAATCAAGCGAACGCGGCACATAGTCATATAATGCTGTTGAGTTAATAATCGCATCATTCAAAATCTCTAAAATAGCCACAGCATGTTCTGCTTCATTACAGTCAATTAAACGAAAACTAGAATCGAGGGAATAGTTCATAAAGATTCCTTGGGAGCAGACACAAGTTGATTAGAGACAACTAAAATATAACGTGCGACTTGTGATGAATTGTTGCTGTATATGACAGGTTGATCTAGTTGCATAGCCAAGCAATCGCCTTGGCCTAATGCATAAGAATTGTTTCCTAATTGAATATCAATTTGCCCTTCAACTACCCAAAGTTGCTGTTGTACCACTTTAGAGCTTTCACTAATTTCATAAGTAACTCGAGAATGAGGCGGGAACTCAATTTCAACAATCTGAAATGGTAGCCTTAAATTGGGTGGCGAAACGGTACGGCGAATATAGCCAGTTTCCGGATCTCGCCATTCAGCTTGTTCATTTCGGTGAATAAGCGGTTGAGGAGATGAACTACTTGTTTCATTGATAAAAATTTGGGTTAAAGGTACTTCAAGTCCATTTGCTAGTTTTTCAAGCACAACTGCTGTAGGACTTGTTTCCCCTCTTTCAATTAAAGAAATAGCTGAACGGCTAACTTGGCATCGAGTGGCAAGCATCTCTAATGTATATCCACGCGCCAAACGTAACTCTCGTATTCGATGTGCAATTCTGATATTGATATCATCCATCGAGCAAACTCATTCCATATTTATAGATAAGTATTCCATTAAAATAGAATTACATCAAATCATTTCACATTATGGTTTATAAGTATTTATAAACTTTTAAACAATTATAAATTAGACCAGTTAAACCCGAAAAATAACCATTTACAGCAGCATTATTTAAATTACGCATGCAGAACCGTTTTGGCTATGTAACAATACTCTCTAAACTAATTATATAAGTCTTCACATGGCATTGATTATTGGAATTGACCCAGGTTCACGCTTAACAGGTTATGGAATCATTGAAAAAGATGGTAGTAAACTGCGTTTTGTCGATGCTGGTACAATCCGAACTGAAACTCAAGAAATGCCAGAGCGCTTAAAGCGCATTTTCGCTGGCGTTGAGCGAATTGTGAAATTTCACGGCCCTACTGAAGCTGCGGTTGAACAAGTTTTTATGGCTCAAAACCCAGACTCTGCCTTAAAACTAGGACAAGCCCGTGGTGCTGCCATAGCTGCTTTGGTTAATTTAGATTTACAAGTTGCAGAATATACTGCCCGTCAAATCAAACAATCTGTGGTGGGTTATGGCGCTGCCGATAAAGAACAAGTACAAATGATGGTTATGCGATTACTTAATCTGACCATTAAACCGCAATCCGATGCAGCCGATGCCCTTGCAGCAGCGATTTGCCATGCTCATGCATCAGGAAGTATGAGTAAACTTTCGGTCTTAAATGCTTTAGGTGGTATGGCACGCGGACGAAGTCGCTCGAGTAGCCGTAGACGTTAAAGCTTTATTGATTCACGACTTGAGTAATTGCCTGATTCATTTCATAAGCCTGTAAACCACGCATGCCCTGTTTTGCAAGTTCATCACCTGCCTGAGCATGCAAAGTCACTATCTCATGTAATGCAATATCTTTGTGGAACTGAGCTTTTAAACTTGCGATCATACCTGCCAATATATCTCCCATGCCACCAGTACCCATACCTGCATTACCTTGGGTACAAATGTACAAGTTATTCTCTAAACTTAAGCTACCAGCACCTTTAAGCACCCATTGCCCACTATATTTTTGCTGCAACGTATAAATTGCATCAATTCGGTCATTTTCAATTTCCGCTGTAGAAGAACCCAGTAAGGTAGCTGCTTCTCCCGGATGAGGCGTCGCATAAACATGCACACCTAATTTTTCAGGCTGCTTCGCAAGGAACCATAATGCATCCGCATCTAATACAACTTCCAAGTGTGAAGCCTGATTTAAGAAATTAAACCATTGTTGATAAATTTGCTGTGACCAGTCATCACGGCCTAATCCCATCCCAAAACATACGGCATCAACTTGAGACAAAATATCTTGAATGCCATTTTCATCAAGTCCATTAATATCACGAAGCATAATATTAGGTGCTCGTGACAAAATAGCCTGATGATGGTTGCGATGACAAATCACTGTCACTTTACCTGCACCTGCATGAAACGCAGCTTCCGCAGCCATAATGACAGCTCCACCCATTTGCTCATGCCCACCAATCACCAAAACATGCCCATAACTTCCTTTATGCCCAAAAGCCAAACGTTTAGGAAGTCTGATATGTGTTGGTGTCAAATAAGCTAAAGGTTTCAGCTCTTGGTCTATTGGAATTAAATTAACTAAATGAATTTGTCCCGTGTACTCTTTACCTTGACCAGTAAACAGTCCTGCCTTAAGACCTAAAACAGCAAATGTATGATCTGCCTTTACAGCTGAGGGTAAAATACGTCCTGTATTTGCTTGCAAACCACTTGGTATATCAATCGAGATTTTTAAGCCAGCCTGCTCATTAAATTGTTGAATAGCATGTTGCCAATAATCATTTAACTCTCGGTTTAAACCAATCCCAAATAGTGCATCAATATGGCAATCAAAGGTTTTACTCACCTCAAAATCTTGGTGAACCTGAACATTATTTTCTTTCGCAAAATCGACAGCATATTGTAAATCAGTTGAGTCGCCCAACTCAGCCGCAAATATCTCTACATGAAATCCATTTTGTTTTAAATAACTTGCTATAAAATAGCCATCACCTGCGTTATTACCCTGTCCGCACCAGACCGCAATATTCTTAGTAGCATGATTTTCAAAAAGTACGATGAGCTGTTGAGTGATTGACCAAGCTGCCTGCTGCATTAAGCCTAATGATGAGTTTTGCGCAGCAAACCAGCGCTGCTCCCATGCTCGAATATCATCGCTATGGTAAACTACGGCCTGCATATTATTATCCTCTTGCATTTTGGTTTATGACATTTTCCGACACATCACGCATTGCAGTGCAACAAATTGATCCTTATGAACTAAAAGCATGGATCAAAGCTCAAGCATTAGACTTGGGTTTTGCTGATTGTGTCATTGCAAAACCAGATGCTCAAGAGCAAATGCCACGTTTTTTAGAGTATCTTGAACGTGGTTATCATGCGGATATGACCTATTTAGAAGAAAATCTAGAAAAGCGAGCTGATCCGACCTTATTAGTTCCGGGCACAAAAAGTATTATTTGCGTACGCATGAACTATCTTGTGGAATCTCCAAAACCACGATATGTCCCGTTTGAACCGAACTCAGCCATTATCGCCCGTTATGCGCGTGGGCGTGATTATCACAAGGTGATGCGTGGTAGATTAAAAACTTTAGCAACACGAATTCGTGAAAAAGTCGGAGATTTTGAATCACGCCCTTTTGCAGATTCGGCACCTATATTTGAAAAATCACTGGCTGAAAGTGCTGGAATGGGCTGGACAGGTAAACATACTTTGCTCATTCATAAAAAGTCAGGTTCATTTTTCGTCTTAGGTGAATTGTTTACATCACTCGACCTGCCTTTTGACGAACCTGCAACAGCACATTGTGGCTCTTGTAGCGCGTGTATCGACATTTGCCCAACGCAGGCAATTGTCGAACCTTATATGTTAGATGCTAGACGCTGTATTGCTTATCTAACAATCGAATATAAGGGAATTATTGATGAAGAATTACGTGCAGGTATTGGTAACCGAATATTTGGTTGTGATGACTGTCAGTTAATTTGCCCATGGAATAGCTTTGCAAAAACAGCTTCTATTACCGATTTCAACCCTAGACATGGTTTAGATAATATTAGTCTGCTGGATATCTGGCAGTGGGACGAAGCCACTTTTTTAGCCAATACAGAAGGCAGTCCAATACGCCGTACAGGTTACCAATCATTTAAACGCAATATCGCCATTGGTTTAGGTAATGCACCGTACTCCAAAGAGATTGTAGATCAACTACACAAAGGCAAAAATTTACATGACGAAATCGTTAATGTGCATATTGATTGGGCAATTGAGCAGCAACTTAATCAACTTCAGCGATCAAATTAAAAAAATGATGTTTTTTGCCCTATAGCTTTAATACGAATTCTGTATGATTATGTACAGTGAATTAATGCCATCATCATGGATATGACAATGACTCTACGTAATGATTGGAATCGTGAAGAAATCCAAGCTTTATATGAACAACCTTTTTTGGATTTAGTTTTCAAGGCTCAACAAGTACACCGCGAGCACTTCACTGCCAATACAATTCAGGTCAGTACCCTTTTATCTATTAAAACGGGTAAATGTCCTGAAGATTGCAAATACTGCTCACAATCGGCACATTACGAATCAAAACTAGAAGCAGAAAAGCGTATTGCTGTAGAAAAAGTAATTAGTGAAGCGAAAGCTGCAAAAGATTCAGGTTCTTCACGTTTTTGTATGGGTGCTGCTTGGCGTAACCCACATGAACGCGATATGCCTTATGTTTTAGAAATGGTACGCGAAGTTAAAGCATTAGGTATGGAAACCTGTATGACTTTAGGTATGCTTAATCAATCTCAAGCTGAGCGCCTGAAAGTTGCTGGTTTAGATTATTACAACCATAACTTAGATACCTCTCGTGAATACTATTCTCACATTATCAGTACTCGTACTTTTGATGATCGTTTGAATACACTTGATTATGTTCGTCAAGCTGGTATGAAAGTTTGTAGCGGCGGTATTGTGGGTTTAGGCGAAAGCCGTGAAGATCGTATTGGTCTATTGCATGAACTAGCTACTCTACCGATTCATCCTGAATCTGTGCCAATTAACATGCTTGTTCCAATCGAAGGAACACCTTTAGCTGATGTTGAAAAGCTTGATGTAATTGAATGGATCCGTACTATTGCAGTTGCACGTATCATTATGCCACATAGTTATATCCGTCTCTCTGCAGGCCGTGAATCTTTAAGTGATTCAGATCAAGCTTTAGCATTTATGGCAGGCGCGAACTCTCTGTTCTCTGGTGATAAATTGCTTACCACTCCAAATGCTGGTGAAGGTAAAGACCAAGCATTATTTAACAAACTTGGTTTAACTGCTGAAAAGCCAAAACCAACTGTTGCTGATCTATCGGTAGATGCGATGAGTGCTTAATAGCATCAAGAATTCAAAAGCCCTGATCATTCAGGGCTTTTTTTATATAGATGTTACTAGTATTCCATAAGTCGCATTCAGAAAAGTTCCAACTCGAATAATATCCCTACCTGCTGCATGTGTAACCGATAACTCTTGGCTCAGCACATCAAAGTGGAAAGTTTCAAAAACATCTTGGTGATGCATGAGCCAAGTCACTGTATCTGCTACGTTCTCATCCGCAATATAAGTTAAGGCTTTAAAGTCTTTACTCATAAATCACTCTTAAAAATAAATATTTATGAATTCTATATGAGTTAACTCTACCTTGAAAGAGAATCTAAGCAGCTTTAGGATTCACAAGCGAATGTCCCGATAACAAACTTGCTAAAGCCTGAGGAGAAAACTCCAAAGATAGCACATGATTCTTAAGATTGATTGAATGCTTACTAATCAATGGAAGTAAGCCTTCTTCAGTTTCAAACACGTATTCATCCGCAATATTTAGAATACCCTCAAGATTCGTTGTACTAGACGCTAAATCATGACTAAAGATGTCATAAATTGTTTGTAAATTAAACGTCGTATTCTGTTCTGTGGGATGTTTAAGTAAATAGTCCTTTAAGAATAAGACTAATTTATGGGCAAAGAAAAAATAATTTGGTTTATAACTGTATTTCATGCTGTTCATGGAAATAAACTCCAGACGATCTTTTATTGAATCACAACTAAAACACTAGGAATTAAACCTTAAAAAATTCTTAAAAAAACAAATATCTTCATACAACATAAACAAATTATTTTTATTAATAAAAAACAGATACTTAATAAAGCATTTTATAAATAATTTGTATTGTTTTCTAAAGAAAAACTTAAATTAATTAAATTCAACAACTTAAATGAAAATTATTATCAATTTTATTTTAACAAAATAAAACTTAATTATTTTACCATATAGTATAAATTAAATTTTAAAACAAAATTTCACATAAAAAACAACCAATCAAAATACATAGAAATATAATGTAATTCTTGTTTTTTACATGAAAGGTGCTATATTTCCACGGCGTTACTTGATCAGAATAAAAGCACTGAAGAGTAATAAATCTACTTTATAAAATATTCTGGGGAATTTATGAAAAAGCTTATTTTTATAGCAGCAACTTCTATTTTTAATATTGCCACTGCACAGGCTGCGGATGGCACAATTACTATTAATGGTTTAGTAACCGATAATACTTGTACGATCGATACAGGTGATAAAAATCTAACCGTAAATTTACCTACAGTATCATCTCAATCTTTAAAAAATGTTGGTGATATTGCTGGACGTACTCCCTTCCAAATCAATTTAACGAATTGCGCTTCAGCTGGTAAAGTTGCAACTTATTTTGAACCCGGTGCAACAGTCGATTTTAATAGTGGACGCTTATTAAACCAAGCAACAACTGGTGCGGCTACTAATGTCAATATTCAGTTATTAGGAAGCAATAATGCAGTAATTCCTGTACTTGCTAAAGGTGCTTCAGGCGCACAAGATAACTCACAGTGGGTAGATGTTTCAGCTGGTGGTAATGCTGACCTTAATTACTATGCTGAATATTATGCGACGGGTGTATCGACTGCTGGTACCGTAACTTCACAAGTTAAATACACCATTATTTATCAATAAACTAAAAATCAGCTTCTATTATCAAATAGAAGCTATATCTCATCTATTGTTTATTATATTGAGAATATGACTCATGCTTTTTAGTGGTCGTAAATTTTTTTGGGGAATGGCTTGTCTTCAAGCAGCTATTGCTATTACAGCACATGCTGAAGTAGTACTACATGGTACGCGTGTAGTATATCCATCGGATGCTCGAGAAGTTAGCTTACAGCTAAGCAATAACGGAACAACACCTTCACTGATTCAAGCTTGGATTGATGATGGAAATCCAAAATCTACGCCAGATGAGTCGAATGTACCTTTTATTATTACACCTCCTATTTCAAGAGTCGAACCGTCTAAAGGGCAAACTTTAAGAATTACGGCATTACCCAATGCATCACAATTAAATCAAAATAAGGAAAGTATATTTTGGCTTAATGTATTAGATATTCCCCCAAGACCAGAAGGGAAAAAACAAGAAAATAGTGAAATATTAACTAATAATTTCCTTCAATTAGCCATACGCTCTCGAATTAAATTCTTTTATCGACCTGTAAATTTAAAAGAAAATATTGATACAGTGGGTGAAAAAATTCAATGGATAAAAAATGAAGATAATTTGCTTATTAAAAACCCAACACCTTTTCACGTTACATTAAGTTCGATTTTTCAAGAAGTAAATCATCAAAAAATAGATTTGTTAAAACAAGGTTTAATGCTTTCTCCTTTTTCAGAAGATCACATAAAACTTAAAAACAACAATATAACAAATATGCGTTTTGTTTACATAAATGATTACGGTGGTCGAGTTGAACAAGTAATCAAGTTCTAATTTTATTTACCATTTTTAAATTTAAACACCTATCCATGAATAGGCATAAAGATGATGTCAGAGTGGTTCATACCCCATATTTGCTTAAAAAAGCGAAGTACATATTATTTAGTGTTAAGCATCGCAATTAATGTGCCTTTGGCTGTATATGCTTCTGACAATATGAATAACGAAAATGCGTTAAAAGCTGACTTTGATACTAATTTTTTAGTAGGAAATGCGCAGAAAATTGATATTGGTCGATTTAAATACGGCAACCCTATTTTACCTGGCGAATATAGTCTTGATGTATATATTAATGGACAATGGTTCGGTAAAAGAAAGTTTCTTTTTAAGACTACAAACTCCAATGAAAATGCAAAAACCTGTTTTACGGCAGATATGCTTTTGGAATATGGAGTTAAATCAGAAATTCTTGATAGAGAAGCAAATAATTTACCTACCTGTAATGATTTAGAAAAATGGATCAAAGATGCCTTTTATCAATTTGATACGGCTCGTCTTAGGCTCGATATTTCAATCCCACAGGTCGCTTTGCAGAAAAATGCTCAAGGATATGTCGATCCACGCTTATGGGATCGTGGCATAAACGCCGCTTTTTTTTCATACAACACCTCTGCTTATCGGATTGTAAATAATGATCATGAAACAAATCATGCTTTTATGAGTACAAATGTTGGGATAAATTTGTACGACTGGCAATTACGCCATATTGGACAATGGAAATGGCAAGATCATAATGAAATACAGAACAAGAATTCTTCTTATACATCAAATAATACCTACGCCCAAAAAGCCTTTCCTCAATTAAATAGCGTCGTAACTGTAGGAGATTATTTTACAAATAGTAATTTTCTTGAGGCTCTTCCTTATCGGGGTATTAACCTATCAAGTGATGACCGCATGCTTCCGAACAGTATGCTTGGATATGCTCCTCAAATTCGAGGTTATGCAAAAACCAATGCAAAAGTAGAGGTACGCCAACAGGGAAATTTAATTTATCAAACTACCGTTACCCCGGGAAGTTTTGAAATCAACGATCTTTATCCCACTGGTTTTGGTGGTGAACTCCAAGTTTCTGTATACGAAACAAATGGAGAGATTCAAAAGTTCTCTATTCCCTATGCATCTGTAGTAGAAATGCTTCGTCCCAAAATGAGTCGATATTCTTTTACCTTAGGGCAGTTTAGAGATGCGAATATCGATTTAAAACCGTGGTTGATACAAGGTAAATACCAAAGAGGTATAAACAACTATTTAACAAGCTATGCAGGTTTTCAATCTGCTGAACATTATCAGTCATTTTTAATAGGTAGCGCTTTTGCGACACCAATTGGTGCAATTGCATTTGATGTAACTCAATCAAAAGCTGATTTTGACCAAAGTCCTACCCTCAAAGGGCAAAGTTATCGTCTAAGTTACAATCGATTATTTACCCCAACTCGCACTAACCTAACTGTAGCAACATACAGATATTCAACAGAAAATTATTTAAAGTTAAGAGATTCAATATTAATCCAAGATTTACAACAACGAAATATAGATAGTTTTTCAGTAGGGAAACAAAAAAGTGAATTTCAGATCACATTAAACCAAGGTCTTCCGAACCAATGGGGTAATTTTTACTTAGTGGGTTCTTGGATTAATTACTGGAATCAACCTAATCGTAATCAACAATTTCAATTTGGATACAGTAATCAGTTTAAAGATTTAACTTACAGTATTTCTGTAGTTAGGCATGAACTTGACTTAGAAAAACAAGATTCAGGACATGAGACACAATATTTATTGTCATTATCCTTTCCACTCAAATTTAAGAAGAATACGGTTAATTTTAATAGCTCTATTTCAGAAGATAGTAAAACTTTAGGAATGAGTGGTTATATCGGCAACCGCTTCGACTATGGTTCATCTGTTACATATCAAGATCAAGCTCAGACAAGCATAAATATTAATGGCAACTATCGTACTAACTACACCACCGTAGGGGCTTCTTATAGTCAATCCGATACATATCAACAAGAAATGATCAATTTAAATGGAAACATTGTTGCCCACTCTCAAGGTATTTTATTTGGACCTGACCAGGCCCAAACGATGGTATTGGTCTATGCTCCTGAGGCTACCGGTGCACGGATAGGTAATACAACAGGTTTAAGTATTAATAAGCAAGGATATGCTGTTATTCCCTATGTTACGCCTTATCGCTTAAATGACATTAGTTTAGATCCTCAAGGCATGCCTTCAAATGTGGAGCTTTCAGAAACAAGTCATCGTATAGCACCTTATGCTGGATCCATCACCAAGGTAAATTTCTCGACAAAAACTGGATATGCACTTTTCATTAATACCCAAACTTCAACGGGTACTCATCTTCCTTTTGCAGCACAAGTTTTTAACCAAAACAAAGAATTAGTTGGGATGGTCGCCCAAGGTAGTCGAATTTATTTACGTACACCTCTAATCCACGATCATCTGTATGTGAGGTGGGGTGAAAGGAATAATGAGGAATGTCAACTTGAATATGACATTCAATCAAAAATCTCTCAGGAAAAACAATCAATTATTATGACAGAGGCAATCTGCAAATGAAAAAAGTACTAATGAAAAGTGGCTTATTAGTAACTAGTCTATTTATTTATAACCAAGCTTATGCAAACTGCACTTTAAGCAAAGGTTTTACTACAGTAGATATTCCTATAACAATTGGTACGATTATCGTTCGTCCGACTGATCCAATAGGCACAGTTCTACAAAAAAATACTTTTACGATTTCGCCAAATAATTCTACGGCAACGTGTAACCGTCCAGGTGACCAAATTACAGCAGCATTACCACTAAATTATCCAATTAGCTCAATAGGCAATAATGTATATGCTACAAACATTCCGGGTATAGGCATTCGAATTTATCGTGAAGTAACAGACTCTTCAAACGCTTCTGGCTATTACCCTTATAAACTTACATTGACGCCTCACACAACATATACTCTTTCACCAGGCTACATTGTTCTTGAAATTATTAAAACCGCTGCCACTACAGGTTCCGGTGCATTGGTGACAGGTCGATATAGTACCTACTATGTGGCAGGACAACAAAACCGCCCTTTCTTAACAACCACAGTATTAGGTAGCTCCCCTATTCTGATTGCATCATCATCTTGTGAAATTCAAAATGGTCCAGATACTGTTGTGCAACTTCCCACAGTAACAAAATCAGGTTTTAGAGCTATTGGTTCAACGCAAGGTGAAAAAAACTTTAACCTATCTATTCTTTGTAATGGAGGCGAGAATAACTCAGGAGTACCTACCAGCAATTCATTGAGCTTAAGCTTTGACTATAATTCGGATAGCTCAAATAATCAGGTTATTAATAATAGTGCTGCTGATTCAACAAAAGCGAACGGCGTTGGTGTAGAGCTTTTATGGAATATGAATGGTGCGAACAGCCCTATTCAAAAAGGGAACCCACTAGATATTGGCACTGTAAGTTCTAATCAAACTGTAGAATATGATGTGCCTTTAACAGCACGTTACTATCAAACAGCAACTACTGTTACAGCAGGCGAAGTCAAAGCTAATGCAACTGTAACCATTCAATATGATTAGCAGTAAACTTATACAAAACTGAGTTTTATTACGTCTCTATTTGTAGTGTGAATAAAGCTATATAAACTATTATTTTTAATTAACACTAAACAAAAAGGATTTTAAATAATGACAATTTTTAAATTTTACTAACTAATAAATTAAAAAAATGCTCATAAGCGAATAAAGCCAATGAGCATTAGTGATAACCACTTAACCTGAAATACAAATTGTGGGAAATAGATCACAATTTGCATCACTATAATTCCAAAATTTAACTTAAATATCAAGTCTTTTTTTTAACAAAGGTTTGATAAACATACCTAACTGGTTAATTTTAAATACAATTAAATTAAAAATAAAATTCAATATCACTATTCTACAGACTTTCTAAAGAATTACCATTCTATTAATTAAGAAAATTTGAAATTTACAAAGATTAATGTTCAATATAGCTAAAAAATCTATTACATCGTCTTTTTTAATGTTGAATGTCATTTCACTGTATTTAAAGTCTAAAAATTATAAAGTTTTACACAACCTATAAGAAAAAAAACATAAAAAAATCTTTAAATATTCTTCAATTACAGTCTAACTTCAAATGTTTACAACAAAACAGCATGCTCATTTTTTGGAAAATATTTTGCATTTTATTATTAAGCTTAGGGGCTTCGGCAATTGGTTTTGGTATTAGCAATCTAGATTTTTTCTTGTTTTTTATTGGTTTACTTTTTCTACTATGTTTTTTTCTAGCTTTAAAACAAGGGCGAGAAGATGCAGGTCACTTCCCTGAATAATTTAAGTAACGTGGCAACCAGAAGCATTAAAACATTAATTTTAACTCTGATCGGGACCAATCTAATTTACGTAGAGGAATAAAAGTGCGCCTGGGAAGATCTATCGAATTGAAGGAGCTGCTGTGCTACAGCAGCTTTTAAGTTGATTAATATAAACTCATTTTTAATTAACGAAATCTAAACTTTAAAAGACTCAAAACAACTCACAAGAAAATCAATTGCTACTCGCACTGCTGGGCTGTGCCTTAAATCCTCATGAGTCACCAACCAGATTTCTGCACTCATCGGCTGGTCATCTGAAAGTTTCTCTAAGTTACCAAGACCACCTAAAAAATCAGGCAAAACAGCTAAACCCACTTCCCCACATGCGGCTCTCCATTGCAACTCAGGATGATTAGTAATCATAATCGGCTCTTTATTATTTAATCTTTCTTTTAATTTTTGTTGTTTTTGTCCATGTACACCACCTACCTCCACGCTAATCCATTCATAATTTTCTTCACTCGTAACAGCTAAGTAATTTGGAGCAGCATATATTCCAAAAGGGATTTCTCCAACTTTACGAGCAACTAAATAATCATCTTTAGGTCGTCCAAATCGCACAGCTATATCCGCTTCGCTATGCAGCAAAGATACATAGTGAACATCACCAAGTACACGTAATTTTAACTGCGGATAATGGAGATAAAACTTTCCAAGCTGAGGCATGATGAGGTGAGCAGCAGTTAACGGAGGCATACTAATAGAAACAGTACCTGTAACTTCCTGCTGTCCAGCCTGAGCAAGTCTCTCAATAGAAAAAGTTTCTTCCATCATACGAGCTACAACTTTAGCAAGCCGCTCTCCATCTGAAGTAAGTACGTATGTACGTGGCCTACGATCAACTAGCTTTAATTTTAAGTTCTGCTCTAACTGTGCGATTCTTCTTGCAACAGTAGCATGGTCGACTCCCAACTTTCTTGCGGCAGCTGAAAGTGATTTCTCTTCTGAAAAAACTGAAAAGTAATGTAAATTTTCCCAATCAATCATTGTGCAAATTTTCACATCAAAGATGAATTAATATGGAATTGTACACCTTTAAGTGATTACTCAGAATAGAGACATTCTTTTTCGGAGTCCCATCATGAATAAAACAATGGTTTATGCCTATACAGGCGTTGTAATCACAATGCTGTTTTGGGGCTCAGCATTTAATGCAATGTCTTATATCATCCAACATATGCCTCCACTTTCAGCAGCAGCTGAGCGCTTTACACTTGCAAGCCTTGGGCTATTTATTATTTTTTCGGCTACCGGTAAATTGCGTTGGGATGCTTTACGGCAGAATTTACTTATCTATCTGCTTATTGGAATTATAGGTATTGCTGGTTTTAATATAGGCTGTTTCTACGGTTTACAAACAACATCGGCAGTCAATGGTGCTTTAATCATGGCAACTACTCCACTGATTACTCTACTGTTAGCAATTTTGCTTGATGGAGAAAAATTAACACTTGCTAAATCTATTGGTGTTGTATTTGGTTTAAGTGGAGTGCTTTTTGTTATTAGTCATGGTCATCTATCAACGCTACTTCATTTAAAAATAGCAATCGGTGACTTATTTATCTTACTCGGTGGTATCAGTTTTTGTTTAGCCAATGTGTTATCACGTCGCTATGTAAAAAATGCTACACCTCTAGAAACTACAACTTTTTCTATGTTGTTCGGTGCTTTGACTTTAATCACATTAAGCCTAATTTTCGAACATCCAATCAAAGCAGTAGTTATGGCACCTATTACTGCACACTTGGCAATGGGTTACGTCATTATTTGCTCTACCATGATTGCTTATTTATTTTGGTTTAATGGCATTCAAAAACTAGGCGCAGGTCGAGCATCAATCTTTTTTAACTTTGTTCCAGTTTTTAGCATGTTGGTGGCACTATTGGCTGGTCAAACTCTTAATATCTGGCAAATTATAGGGACTGCTTTAGTCATGCTCGGTGTGCTAAGCAGTGGTGGGTTTATTCACATTAAACGTCCGACACTTATGGCTAAACCTTGTACGAAATAGTAGTCACACAAATTCATCTTAATTATTGCGTTGTAACAAAGATTGTATGTTTCTTTAAAACTTAACAAATGGCTGCCATATATAGTTTTAAAAATACAATAAGGAGAAATTAAGATGAATTTGGATTTTACAACAATCGAAAAACAGGCCAAATTGCTAAAAGAAGAGCAAGAGAAACTAGAACAGCAAGATCATGATTTTCAATTAGCCTTAGACAAGCACAGAGAATCGTTAAAAGATTTATTTAAAGAACTGTTTCACGATCGTGAAATTAAAACAGAAAAAGGAGGCCAATTTTGTGCTGTATTTGGTGACTTTAAAATCTCTTTACTCATTGAAACTGCCAAGTTTGAAAATGGTGTACCCGTTAAATTAAACTCTGTAAATCCTATCATTGTTAAATTTAAAAAAGACAAACCTGTTGCCAAAGCCCAATTTTCCGATGCAACTCAATATCTCGATAGTGCTTTTGAAACACCACATTATCAATACTATTATAAGCATGATGATAAAACTCAATTAGTTCAATTTTCAGAACTACCTGAATTTTTTCAGACCATTCTTGATGCTGAAGTCTGACTATCTGCCCTCATTGGAGGGCTTTTTTATGAAATTAACTTTTTGATTAAACATTTTCATACTTATAAAAATGATTATAGCCCCGTTGAATTTTCCATCGTATTTAAACTTATAGACGTAAAAATTTTATAAATGTGATTTCACTGACCCATTGCTTCTTTTTAGAATTACTTGTATATACATGTTTGTATTTGTTTGTACAAAATAGACTCAAATAAAAGAAAAGCTCTTAAAGGATAAGGAGAGTGTTATATGGATTCAGCAACAGGAACATCTAAAAATGGGTTTGTTGAAAACCGCAGTATTGACTTTATTCCTGAAAATGAAAGGCACGGCAGTATATTCGCCCAATTTACCCTTTGGTTTGGTGCTAATTTACAGATTACAGCGATTGTCACGGGTGCTTTAGCCGTCGTATTAGGCGGTGATGTGCTTTGGTCAATCATTGGACTATTTATTGGACAGTGCTTTGGTGCGGCTGTTATGGCTTTGCATGCAGCTCAGGGACCAAAACTTGGCCTTCCCCAAATGATTTCGAGTCGGGTGCAATTTGGGGTCTATGGTGCATGTATTCCTATTATTCTGGTTTGCCTGATGTATATTGGCTTTACCGCAACTGGTGAAGTACTCGCAGGCAAAGCACTTGCACACCTTACACAAGTCAGTAATACAACAGGTATTTTAATTTATGCTTGTTTCATTATTGCATTTGCAACAATTGGCTATCGGTTGATTCATTGGGTAGGAAAAGTCGCAAGCATTATCGGTTTAATTGCTTTTGTTATTATTCTTACTCAAATTTTGGCCCTCTCGAATTTTTCAGAATTGCTTGCTGTACGCCACTTTAGCTGGTCATCATTTCTATTAGCAGTTTCTCTTTCGGCTTCTTGGCAAATTTCATTCGGGCCTTATGTTGCCGACTACTCGCGTTATTTACCAACAAAAACATCTTCAACTCGGGTATTTTGGGCAGTTGGTCTTGGCTCTTTGATCGGTTCACAAATTTCCATGACACTTGGCGTATTAATTGCTCAAGTCTCAAATGGTGGTTTTGTTGGTAATGAAGTTCAGTATGTTGTAGGTATGAATCCCATCGCTCTCATCATTACTTTCTTATATTTTAGTATCGCTTTTGGAAAGGTCACTTTATCGACACTCAATGCTTATGGCAGTTTTATGTGTATAGCGACCATTTGGAATAGCTTTAAACCAACTGGACAAATTTCAAAACTAACCCGACTTATCATTGTTCTTGTAATGGTTTTAATCTCGACGTTCATTGCAGTTGTAGGTGAACAAACCTTCTTAAGTGCATTCAAAGCTTTTATTTTATTTCTTCTGACATTCTTCATTCCTTGGAGTGCAATTAATTTAGTTGATTATTATTTTATTTCTAAAGAAGAATGTGATGTAGACGTACTATATGACCCGAATGGAAAATATGGCCGCTGGAACACCATTGGCATTAGTTGCTATTTTCTTGGAATATTACTTCAACTTCCCTTTATTGACAGTAAATTCTACAAAGGACAAATTGCTGAGATGTTAGGCGGTATTGATTTATCATGGTTAGTTGGATTGTTATCGACTGCAATTTTATATTATGTACTAGCAAAAAGAGCTCAAATAAAAGTTTCAAAAAATCTTGAGCTTGAACAAATCAAATAATTTCAGATGAGATATCAAAGTTAATAGATCAATACTTTGATATCTCTTTGAAATTTTGTCTATTCTTGAATAGGCTTAGTCTGTGCAGAAGCAGGTAATCCGAATAATTTATCGAACGTCCAGTTAAATATAAATGTATAAATTGGAATGATGATAATAAAGGCAACATCTAGCCAGAATGCTGCAACGAGAGAAATCTCCATCCACCATGCAATAAGCGGAATTAAGAATATCACTAAAGTAATTTGAAATCCGATCGCGTGTACGATTCTACGTTTAACAGTACGTGACTTACTGTCTTGCCGAGCTTCCCACTTTTCGTAAAGAATGTTGTAAATAAAGTTCCATGTTACCGCGATGGTCGTAATCATCACTGAAAGTGGGCCAGTATGCCCTACACTGTCTCCAGCCAAAAGTGCTAAACCTACCGATGAAATTACCATTCCAATAACTTCATATGAAGAAACATAAACAATACGACGCTTTAAACCTTGCATAACCAATCAACTTTTCTAACTTCCTTTTATTTTAGTTTCAGTTAAAATCACAATTAAAGTTAACAGCTTTCAGTTGTACTGATATCAAAATGAATTTTAATAGCGAAAATATCGAGCTTTTCTTAACTGTGTTAGATACAGGATCTTTTTCTGCTGCGGCCCGTAAATTAAGTCGAGTACCGTCAGCAGTGAGTATGGCTATTGCTAATATAGAAGCAGAGCTTGGTTATCATCTATTTGAACGTACTCACCGTAAAGTGATTCCTACTTCTGCGGCTTTAGCATTAGAACCTCAAGCACGAATTATTGCTGAACAACTTAGATTATTAGGTACTCATGCATATGAGCTCTCTCTAGGACTAGAAAGTAAACTGAAAATTGGTGTTGTTTCAGATGCCAACACCGATTTACTTCTTAAAGCGATAAAACAATTGGCTGACAAATTTCCCTTACTTAACATAGAGATTATTACCGCTCCACAAGACGATATTCTAAAGTTGCTCTATACAGAAAATATTAGTCTTTGCCTTGCAGGTTCAGATCTCAATATAAAAATGCGTGAAAGCTTACAATTAGTTATGAATGAAACTTTAGTCGCCACAATTTCTGTTGATCATCCATTTTTAAAACAAAAGAATAAGCTCATTTCTATTGAAGAATTAATTAATGTCCGACAAATTGTGGTCGCAAGTACTGAATTAAATATGCAGGACTCACGTTCAATCGTTGGAGCAATGTATTGGAAAACCAATAATTTACAAACCGCTATTAATATGGTTGAGGCAGGTTTAGGCTGGGGAAATTTTCCTTTATCTTTAGTAAAAGAAAAAATTGAACAGGGGCATTTAGTTCAACTAGATTTTAAAAATACAAAAAATCATTTGCCTCTCTCTATTTATCTCATTTGGCTCCAAGATAAACCCTTATCAAAAGCTGCAAGAGAACTGGTTCAAACTATTCAATCAAGCCTATCTAAGCTTACCCATTAAAAAAAGCAAAAAGCCTATTCATAGTGAATAGGCTTCTTACTGTATTTCAGGACTAAGCAATATTAATAATTATGAGAAAATACTCTGGTACTGTATAAATTCCAAGTGATTTAGTCAAGTATAAAATTCATCAATTACAAATAGTTGTGAAAAATGTGAAGAAATATTCATTCTGCGTTTTACAGACAAAACTTAGACTTATTTGATAAGGGGTGTCGGTTCTGTTTTTTTATTTTTGAGAATAAAAGTTCTTAGGAATTGATGTTCATTAATGCAATAAGTTCATCTCTATATGAACTTAAAACGATTTGTTCAATTTTATTCATTTTGTGACGCATATCTTGATCATGAACAACATGGTCAGATTCTAATATTATTTTCTTTTTATTTGTATTTTTTATAAATATGGGTTCATTACTTAAATTACTTGCAATAAAATTAAATGTTCTACGTAAATCTTGAAAAGTAAAAGAAATATTACTTTGTTCATTTATCTTTTTTCGGAATTTAGAAATATTAACAATATGACCAGTTTTAGATTTAGCAGATGGGAAAACCCACTCTCCCTCCATTTGCATTTTACGTTTTTTCATTAAAAGCCATAGAAAATCACCCATATAAAGTTTATAACTCTCATTATTATAAGTATTTATAAAAGAAAGTGTTCCTTCGTATAAATCTAGATCTTCCCAACGCAAACACTCACACTCATTTCTAAGAAGTCCAGTTAGGACAAGCGTGAATAAAAAATCTTTATTTGTTTCATTCTCCTTCCCCCTATTTTTATATTCAACTATTGTATAGATCCATTTTTTCAAATTATCTATATCAATATAATCATTTCGAGCTGGAATTTCTCGCCATACTTCTCTTGAATTCAGCAAAGCAATTGGATTCATGATTGGGATTGTTGTTTGCGCATTTTTATAATATCTTACCGAAAAGTGATAAATAGCTCGAAGAACACGCATAGACAAATTGGCTTTTGCGTAACTATTTTTAGATAGCTGAGTATACTTATCTATAATCATTTGTTCAGTAATATAAATTAATTTAAGTTCCTTCCAGTCTATTAGGTATTTTTCTATAACTTCTTTATAATCAGCAAGTGTTCTTTCTTTCAATTTATGATGATCGATATAGGCTTGGAAAGACTCTGCTAGAGTGGGCTGATAATATTCCTTATTTAAATTATTTTTTAATATTTCATCATTTTTAATACTAGCAAGATTGGTATCAGATAAATCTTTTAACTTTTGCCGTGCAAGTATACGTGCGTCTTCAAGAGTAATTTTTTCATAGTCAGCTATTTTGCAACGTATAGATTTACCCTTTATTTTCTTCTCTATAATATATGTTTTATAAGAATTATTCACACGAATAGCAAAGCCGATAATCTCACTGTCGCGATAAATTGCCGGAATGAGTTTAAGTTGATCAATAAATGACTTAGTTAGCTTTACTCGTGAAGTGCTCATAAGCTAAAATCCGTATCGCTTGTGATAATTAACAATATATCAAAATATTTTTCGGGTCTACTGCATATCTAGTTTTGAAAAATACTTGTGTTTAATCAAAAAATTGATTAGTATTGCAGGCACTGAAAAGCCTTGAGAATAAAAGCTTTTCTTTCTTATAGGGCCTATAGCTCAGTTGGTTAGAGCAGCGGACTCATAATCCGTTGGTCCCGTGTTCAAGTCACGGTGGGCCCACCAAATTCGAACCTCATAATCTTTTAGGTTATGAGGTTTTTTAATGTCTTCTATTTTTCAGAACATCTGGATCTTGATATCTTTTCAGTGGTTCATAATTTTAATAATCCGTTGGTTTATAGGTCAAACTTCACACTATTTAATTTTTTAAATATCTTGTCTTTCTTATCAGTATTAAATATCTGTCCTATCATTCAATACCTCATAACTAAAAATGAAAGTAAAACGATCTATCTTCGGAAAATTTAAAATTTCAGCTACTTACCCCTTTTCCTATTAGCACAAGCGGTTTCATAATGTTTTCTTGAACTGTGCATGATAGACAATAAAAGTATTTATATTCATCTCCCTATGAATGTTCTCAACTTCCTACTAATAACACGTCAGACTGTAGTTAAAAATTTTCACTTATGACAATTACCCATCATGAGTACGCTAGTCTATTTCATTATTTAATAAAGCCATACTTTGTAGCTTAAAACAAAAAATATTGGTTTTTAAAGAATTTTTCTTAGTTCCGAATATAAATGATTGTGAAAAAACAACAGTGAAAATTACATCATTAAACCATTACACCTTCTTATCATCGTTAAAAAGTTCAACTAATTGAACTTGCCCCTTTCAAAGCTAAAAAACATCATTTTTTGCTTAAAAACCGTAAAAAATTACAGTTATTTTCTTTCAAAAAAACCATTAAATTTTGATCAAAGAATAAGCAGATGTATTGATATCACGGAATCTTATAAATGCATCTATCTACAAGAAATCATTCCATAACGGAGTGACTGTGGATTCCAGAAACCACAACAAATAAATGGGGCGAATTTCGGAAAAGCCAGACGAGTACGAAAATTTAAAAGGAAGTATTAAAATGAGCAAATGTCAATGTGAAAAAGACGTGATCCCTGACTACACAAAAGTCGGATTTGAAAATCAACCTGCAAACGCTAATTTAGCAAGTGACAATAATAACTTAACAGCTGAAAATAATATAACTGTAGAAGGCCTCAAAAGCCAACTAGATTCAGCTGGAGTTCAAGCATTAAACCTCCAAGCTTGTGTTTCAGCTTCTTATGATCCAAAAACAAACAAAATATGCTTCAACTTTCCAATCATTGGGCAAATTTGCTTCCCATCTCCTATTAGTATTCCAATTGGCGCCACACTAAAAGTCTGTGGTGATGTTTGTACAACATGGGGTATCCCTAAAGGTTTAAAAATTACACTCTATCTTAACAACAATCCTGTTTGGTCTGGTGTTGTTTGGGGTTCTTGTTAAATCTAACCAATCACATCAATCTGCTGCACTATAATTTTATAGTGCAGCAGATTCATACTTTTTGTCATCTACACGAATTTTCATATTTAAGGGCAATCAAAATAAATGCATCATTTATAATTAAAAGACAGGAGTTTTACTTCTTATTCATGATTAGCTTTTGTTCGTAGGTAAAAACTTGGCTTTAATTAAAGATTAAATATAATGTATAATTAATATACAATTTAAAACCTATTATATTATTAATGGTGAATTGGTGAGACCGAAGTCAAAGCAGCAAGGACCACTCATGCAGTTTGTTTATTAACCAATTAATACCAATAATTTGCAGTTATAAAAATCCTATCAAGGGAATACTTGACCATAAAAATCAAATACTTTTAATAAAATTTTATGCATTAAGAACAAGGGGAAAACATGGAAAATTGGCAAGAAGATCTGCTTTCTGCATCTTTAAATGCAAAAGATACGGATCAGCTGTTTGATACAGCCAAGTCCATTAGCTTGCAACTGGGATATAACTATTGTGCTTATGGCATGCATATCCCACTCTCTATTACTCAACCTAAGTTAATCTTATTAAATAACTATCCCGAAGAATGGCAGCAACGTTATGCTAAGCATCGGTATATTGTTATTGATCCAACAGTGCGCCATTGTCTAAGCTCATTAAAACCACTTATTTGGTCTAGCCGAAAAGCAAACAAACAATCACTAAAAGATTTTTGGGAAGAAGCACAATCATTTGGCTTGAGCGTTGGTTGGTCACAATCATGTCGAGATTTAATTGGTACGCAAGGCATGCTCACACTTGCCAGATCAGCCGATCCAATTTCTGAACAAGAACAAAAATCGCAATCCTCAAAAATGTTTTGGCTTGCTCAAATGCTGCATAGTAGTCTTGCCAAAATCGTGAATGACAAAGAGTTCCGTGATTTAAATCTTAAGTTATCTAACAGAGAAAAAGAGGTATTGCGTTGGAGCGCAGAAGGAAAAACCGCTTCAGAAATTGCACTAATTCTATCTATTAGTGAGAGAACCGTAACTTTTCATGTGGTGAATGCCATGCAAAAACTCAATGTAAACAATAAAATTTCAGCAGTCATTCGAGCAATAATGCTAGGATTGCTATAAATTTGCATCGAAATCAATTTAGCAAGCTAATATAAATCAACATTTAAAAAATAATGTAGATCCACCGCCAATCGTAAACTCTTATAAATTATTAATATATTAGGGATAAACTCATATTTATTGATTGAATTGACCAACAATATTATGCAAATACAATCTCATTGTAAGGATATTCCGATTTTACAATGACCAGAATACATCTGCCCCTAAATAGCACTAAACCCAATTACTAATGGCATAGAAAAAATCATAAGCAACTGATTAATCTAAGTTTAAATAAAAATATTTAAGTTCTCTAATTTATTGCCTAGCCAAATTTAACCCCCTAAAAATTTAATTTTGGGGGTTTTATAATTCTGAATATCTTAAAATACAATTGAATAGCATACACAATTCAAAGATTGCTCACTTAAAGACTAAAAGAGTTTTGCTATTTCCATATTTTCAATATTCCTTTTAGTATTTATGTTTATTATAAATTATGAGTTCAATATTTGAGATATTCTTAAGCCAAATTTTGTTTAGGCATTGATTTTGATATCTCCATTTGAACATCCCAAAATTTTTCCCACAAATTACAATATTCAAGGCATAGATTTTCTAAATAAATATAGTCTTCTTCAGTACAAGCCTGCATCAAAATGAACCATAAATCTTCTTCATGATCATCATCTGCTGCCTCGGCAGTTTCATCTTCAGAAATGCCATGAACATGGTAATAACCACCACCCTCGACATCTATACCGACAGCACTGGTTGCTTTACGCAAAGGTGGACTATACAAAATCACCTCTTCTTCAGCCACAGCTAATAAAGCAGAAACAGCTTTATAGTCATTATAAGAATTCTCTAAAAAATCTCTCACCTGATGCGCGATTTCTGTTGGCTTATAGTTGCGACGCTCCTCTTCAGTTACTCCAAAATCATTCAAAACATCTTCAAATAATGGATAATGAGCATATTCAGGGTTTCCTTGATAATAACCATCTCGGTCAGCACCAGGCCTGAATCCGAACTCATCAAATATATTCAGACTTAAAAGAAAACGCGGGAACATTTTGGCTCCAGCATGCAATTTAGGTTCTAATTGCTTTGTCTGATATTGAGCCATTAATAAAGCATCTGTAAAAGTTTGTACAATTGCATGGCGATACTCTAAATGAATACGCTTTAAATTTTGTTTACTGATTTCTCCATTGTTTAAAATTTCTATTGCAGGATGATGAGAAACAGGATGTTTTGAAATCTTAACTCTTAATTGGTTTAAAAAATTTAGATTTTTATCCCAAAGCTCAGCTGAAATGCTTTGTTTCATCCCTGCGAGTGCCTTTTTCCTAGGATTATTAAAGTTCTCAAATTTTTTTGGCATAATTCACTCTCGTTAAACTTATTAAAGTTATCTGATTTCCATATTTTATTTTAAAAACAAAGAATTACGCTAAAATCCAAACTCCTTTTGTTAAAAATCCATCTTAGAATTAAAATTATATTAAATCAAATAGAATATTTAAAAAAATTTAAAAATAATAAAGATTATTTTTATAATATTAACTTGAATCAAATTATGTTTTTGATTATGATCAAATTGATTAAAAAATCAAAAGCTATGCCAACTCATAATTAGTTCTAACTATATGGAAAAATAATGTCAAAAAAAGAAGATATTATAAATACTGCTTTAAACCTTTTTAATAAAATAGGTTATAACGCTACGGGTGTAGATAGAATTATTGCTGAATCAAATGTCGCCAAGATGACTTTTTATAAATACTTTCCCTCTAAAGAAAGTTTAATCATGGAATGCCTAGAGCATAGAAACATTAATATACAAAATTCTATTTATGAAAGGTTGAATGCACATCCAGATGCAGAGCCACTTGAAAAAATACATCTGATTTTTAATTGGTATATCGACTGGATTAACAGTGAAAACTTTAATGGCTGCCTATTTAAGAAGGCATTTATTGAAGTATCTAAACAATACACTTCAATTCGAGAACCATTTCAAGAATATACAAATTGGTTAATCAATTTATTAAATAGTTTATTAGTAGAGCTTGGTATTGAAAATCCTACTCCGCTTACTCATATGCTTATCTCAGTTATTGATGGGATTATCATTGATGGAACGATTGATAAAGATTTGATTGATCCTAACAAAAAATGGCAATATATCGAGTATTTAATTAAAACTGAAAATCTTAGTTGAACTGATAAAAGTTAATCTCAAACAAATATATTATATATTTTTATATTGACTAGTTAAAATATAGCACTAATAAATATAAAGTTTATTGAGTATTAATATTAAAATAAATGAAATTTACTGCAGTGATAATTTTCTACCTTTTTGGACAAACTCATATTAGAATTCCGCATCCTTATTGTCTCCCATATCTCTATGAAAAAGTTTTTAGGCAATTCTATCTTTAAAGCAGTTGGTTGGACCTATGATGTAGATCCTACAATTCTTGAGAAAAAACAAGTTATTATTGGTTTTGAGCATACTTCCAATTTGGATGCAATCTTATCTATTGCTCTGTTTCAAGTGTTAGACCTAAAAATTCATACTTTAATAAAAAAGGAACTTTTCAAAGGTCCAATGAAGCCTATTCTGGAGAAACTAGGTGGAATACCTGTAGATCGAAAAGCGAGTAAAGATATTGTCTCCCAAATGGTCGAAAAATTTCAAAGTCACGATACATTTAATCTAGTCATTGCACCTGAAGCAACACGTGCAAAAGATGGATCTGAACGCAGACCTATCCGTACTGGATTCTGGCATATTGCTAAAGCTGCTAATGTGCCAATAATACTGATGTACGCAAATGCAAGAACAAAAAAAGGCGGTATTTTAGGCAAAATTTACCCTTCAGATTTGCAAAAGGATCTTGAAACAATTAAAGAACTCTATGCGCAATATGATATTGATGTAAAGATTAGCTAACCAATTTAGTCACAAACTTCGAGTCTATTTTTTTACCTAAATTTAGACTCTCAAAGCGTGCTTAATTGGTTAACAAAACATAGGACAACAGTTTTCAAGAAAACCATGCCTATGATAATATTCTGGCACTTTTGCATTTTTTAATTTTTGGAGTTCACTTCCATGGCGGGTCATTCTAAATGGGCCAATATTAAGCATCGTAAAGCTAAACAAGATGCAAGTCGCGGTAAAGTTTTTACTAAATATATTCGTGAAATTGTGACTGCTGCCAGACTTGGTGGTGGAGATGCTGCTAGTAACCCTCGCCTTCGTGCTGTTGTCGAAAAAGCACTTTCTGTCAATATGACACGTGACACCATTAACCGTGCAATTCAACGCGGTGTGGGTGGTGAAGATAATGATGATTTAAAAGAAGTAACTTACGAAGGTTATGGCGTTGGTGGTGTTGCTGTTCTTATTGAAACAATGACAGATAACCTAAACCGTACAGTACCAGATGTACGTCACTGTTTTAGTAAAACAAATGGTAATTTAGGAACTGCGGGTTCTGTATCTTATCTATTTACTAAGCGTGGTGAAATTACTTTTGAAGATGTCTCTTTAGAAGATAAAATCATGGAAGTTGCTCTAGAAGCTGGTGCAGAAGATATTGAAGTTTCAGAAGATGAAATTTTAGTCATTACTTCACCAGAAACTTTTGGTGATGTTCAAGATGCTCTCGCTGCTGCAGGCTTAAAATCTGATAACGCTGAAGTTGTAATGAGCCCTTCAACTAAAGCTGAAATTACAGATGTTGACCAAGCAAAACAAATTCTCAAAATGATCGATATGTTTGAAGATCTTGATGATGTACAAAACGTTTATACAAACGTTGAATTCTCAGATGAAGTTTTAGCTCAATTAGATGCTTAAACCAAACATTGAAATTAAAAAACGCACCGATTGGTGCGTTTTTTTTATAGCTTATTTAATAAGTTATAACAGTTAAACACATTGTACTCTTTAATCACAAAGCTCGAATGTAGAGCGACGACATTGTCAATTTTACCAATCCGTCTTAATAAAATTTCGCTGTAGTCATCCATATTACGTGCGACCAATTCAAGAATAAAGTCGGCACTTTGACCAGTGACTAAAAATGCATTTGTAACTTCAGGAATAGCTTCAATTTCAGAAAGGAATTTATCGAAGGTCTCGCTATCATGTTTACTTAAAGAGACTTGTAGCAAAATATGCAAGGTAAAACCCAATTTGCTAAAGTTAATTTCTCTTTTAAGCTGTCCCATGATATTAGCTTCAATTAAGTGCTTAATGCGGCGATGAACAGAGCTAACTGAAAGATTAATCCGTTCTGAGAGCTCATTCAAATTCAGGTCTTCATGAGACAAAATTTCCAGAATTTGTTTATCAAAACGGTCTAACTCCATTCTTTTCTCCAATCAGTACTCTTTATAAGTGAACAGTATATCCTAAAGCCAAGTCTACGTTAAAAATCAAACACGATTAAAAAAAGAATTAAGCTTTACTTCAATATATTGACTCAAATCTGTGCCTGTTAACTGTGCAGTAGTATGACGTTTATAGCGCATTTGCAATGGTTCATAGCCTTATATCCTTTCAGTTTTTCATTTAACACATTAGTAAAACAATATGTTATTTAAGAATAATGAGTATTTTCTAAATAAAATCAGTAACTTTTCAGAATTTCAAAAAGTTGGCACTGTTTTTGATATGCAGATATTGGAAAAATTTTATATCCGATGTGGGGAATACCTGTGAAAAAAATCAAAAGTTTAGTTCTTGCCATGAGTGCTGTTAGCCTAACAGGTATAATGGTGCCAGCCCATGCTGCTACTGATGCAGAAGTAGATGCTTTACGCAAAGAGGTCGGTGAATTAAAACAACTGGTTCAGCAACTATCAAGTCAGCAAAAAACAGCACTTGCAGCTAATACTCCAGCAGCTCCACAAATTGCAACTGTAGCAAATCCACCTGCTCCACAAGGCAAGCCTGGATGGATGCAAATGCCTGATGGACAAACTCAAGTTAAGCTCTATGGAAACGTACGAGTAGATGCAACTTATGACTTTAAAGGTTCAAATGGAAGCATTTCAAATGCAGCCAATTACCCATTAAATAAAGATGATCCAAGACAAGATTCTTTAAATGTATCTGCTGCAACTACACGTATTGGCTTAGATATTCTTCGACCTACCCAATATGGTGATTTAACCGGAAAAATTGAAGCCGACTTTATGGGGGGTAATGGCGACAATGGCAGTGGAACTTTCCGTGTACGCCATGCTTATATGTCTTTAGGTAAATGGTTAGCAGGTCAAACGACTTCACCTTTCGTAAATACCGATACATCTCCAGAAACATTAGACTTTACAGGTGCAGTGGGCACAGGAACAACGCGTACCGTACAAGTCCGCTATACCCAGCCGATTGATGCGCAACAAAAAATCTTATTTGCTTTAGAAGGTGGCGATGTTGAAAAAGTAGGAAATGTTGCGGGTGGAAGCCGTTTCCCTGCTCTAACAACGCGTTATGATTTTAAAACTGCCGATAATAAAGGCTTATTACAACTTCATGGGCTTGCTCACGAAAACCGTGTCGCACCTAAAGATAGTTCATCTGAAGAAAAATTTGGTTGGGGTGTCGGCATAGGCGGAAAGTATGATATTACCCCTCAAGATAGCGTTATGGCGAATTACTATCATGTTAAAGGCGATGGTCGATATTTATCTTATAGCAACTCTGCTTATGCATATGACACAATTAGTCAAGATATCAACTTAGGAGAATTTGATAGCGCTGTTATTGGCTATCAACGCAAATGGAATCCAATATTACGTTCTACTTTCGCAATTGGTGGAGTTCAGTATAAAGATGACAGCACATATGCCAATACTAATTTAAATAACACCAGCTATAACAAAGAAATTTATAATGCGCTGGTTAATTTAATCTGGAACCCAGTTAAGAACATTGACTTAGGTGCAGAATACACTTACGGCCAGCGTGAAACATTTGCAGGTGATAAAGGCGATTACTCACGTATAAATTTACTTGCTAAATATAATTTCTAAAAGCTAGATATAAAAAAAGAGCCTTTAAAGGCTCTTTTTTTTATTGTCACAATTAATGCATTGCCTGAATTTTCTCTAAGAAAAGTTTAGCGCGCTCGTGACGAGCCTCTAAATTATCAAAAAATTCATTGGTTGGACAATCTTCAAGAATTTTGCCTTCATCCATGAAAATTAAACGGTTCGATACTCGTTTAGCAAAACCCATTTCATGAGTAACACACATCATGGTCATA
The DNA here is from genome assembly GCF_000292385.1 of Acinetobacter sp. GG2. Lineage (NCBI taxonomy): Bacteria > Pseudomonadati > Pseudomonadota > Gammaproteobacteria > Moraxellales > Moraxellaceae > Acinetobacter > Acinetobacter sp. GG2. The sequence continues at coordinate 112,655 of NZ_ALOW01000040.1, read as the reverse complement.
CCTTCATTTGCAAGTTGTACCATCACTTCAAGCACTTCTCCTACCATTTCAGGATCGAGTGCCGAAGTAGGTTCATCAAACAACATACAGACTGGGTCCATCGATAATCCGCGAGCAATTGCAACACGTTGTTGTTGTCCACCAGAAAGTTGTCCTGGAAATTTATCTTTATGCGCAAGTAACCCAACTCGTTCTAAATACTTAAGCCCCTTTTCACGCGCTTCGGCAACTGAACGTTTTAACACCTTCACTTGAGCAATCGTTAAATTTTCCAAAACAGTCATGTGCGGAAAAAGCTCAAAGTGCTGGAACACCATTCCTACACGAGAACGGAACTTTGCAAGATCAGTTTTCGGATCTTTTAATGAAACCCCGTCAACAATAATGTCACCTTGCTGAAATGGTTCTAAAGCATTTACGGTTTTAATGAGCGTTGATTTTCCTGAACCAGATGGCCCGCAAACAACAACGACATCACCTTTTTCAATACTCGTCGTGCAATCTGTTAAAACCTGAAAATCACCATACCATTTAGAGATATGTTGGATGTCTATCATTGGCATTTAAAATCTCCAATTAGCGAATGATGGCAATTTTTTTCTGTAAGCGTTTGACTAATTGCGATAGCACAAACGAGCTACAGAAATACACCACAGCGACGATTAAGTAGAATGTTGCTTTTGTTTCAGGACCATAGGTATTAGCCAATGTATCTGCACGACCTAAGAAGTCTGGTGCACTAATCACATAGACTAATGACACATCCTGAAAGAGAATAATGGTTTGAGTAAGTAATACTGGGAGCATATTACGGAAGGCCTGTGGTAACACCACATAACGCATAGATTGACCATAGGTGAAACCTAAAGCGTAGCCTGCATTGACCTGACCTTTTGAAATAGACTGAATACCGGAACGTACAATTTCCGAGAAAAATGCAGCTTCAAAAATCGCAAAGGTCACAACACTCGAAAATAATGGCCCCCAATAAGTATCTGATTGAAATTCAAATATTTTCGGCAACAAAAAATAGAAAATAAAGATGACCTGAATTAATGGAATACCACGAAATAGATCAACATAGAACTTCGCAAAGTTACTTGCGATTGCGCTGTTAGATAAACGCATCATTGCCAATGGAGTTCCAATCAGGATTCCTCCCATCATCGCAAGTACCGTTACCGTAAGCGTGAAGATAAAACCTTCTTTGAGTGCAGCAATAACATCAGGATTATGTAATAGAGAAAAATCCATAATTATTTTCCTCCCGAACCTAAACCTGGTACAGCCATACGTTTTTCAATCCATGCCATCACAAATTTAATGGTGTAGGTAATGATTAAATAAACCGGTGTAGACAGAATAAGAATGATAATGTCCTGAGAAGTCTCTTCTCGCATGGTTTTGGTATAAGCGAAGAAGTTCAAAACACTTAACGCATATAGAACTGCTGAGTTCTTAAAAACGTTCATTGCTTCGGAAGTAATGGTTGGCCATACAGTACGGTATGCAACTGGTAAAATCACATAACGATAACTTTGCGCCGTTGTAAAACCCATTGCAGAAGCTGCGAACTTTTGTCCGCGAGAAACTGTGTTAATCCCCGCTCTTACATGCTCAGAAACACGTGCTGCGGTATATAGTCCCAAAGCAAAAACACCAATAACAGCAGGATGATGATTTAGAAGGTTTTTCCACCATCCACCTGCTACAACGTCTCCACTTCCAGCACTTAAACTATCTGGTAAGAACTCTGGGAATACAAAAGCCCAGAAGAATAACTGTACAATTAAAGGAATATTACGGAATATTTCGACATAACAGTTGCCGATAAATGCAAACGGTTTGTTGGGTAAAGTACGAATTACCCCGAGGAGAGAACCTAATAAAAATGCGATAAGAAAGGCTACAACAGCAGTCCATACCATAGTAAAGACACCAGAACCTAACATTTGTAACCATGTGGGCGCCTCAGAATAAGCATTGTAGCTAGAGCTACCAATGACTTTACAAACTGATTCTGCCCATGCGGCTTTATCGACACCATATTCATTAGACTCCGCACAGAATATAGTCCAGTTTAGCGAGCCGACTGACATGTTTGCCCCTTAAATGAATATCTTAGAAAATAGACCACTTGTGCAAATGAGGTTTTACACTTGCACAAGTAAATTTAGGACAAAAGGAACGAGTTAGATTCCTGCATCTGTTGGGTGGGCTTTAAGCTTTTTGTAAGATGCACTTGGCTGCATATTTAAATTAGTATTTTTTGGTGGAATTGGAGATAAGAACCATTTCTTATATAAAGCGTCCATTTGACCAGTTTTCCATAAATTATTTACGGTACGGTCGGCAACTGCTTTAAATTTTGGATCATCTTTAGCAATCATGATGCCATAAGGTTCTGACGAAAGTACTGGCCCTACAATTGCGAATGCTTTTGGTGTAGATGACTTAGCAATTAGACCAGCTAAGATATTGTCATCCATTACAAATGCTGCGGCACGGCCAGATGCCATCATGGCAAATGAGTCAGAATGGTCTTTACCATAAATGTTTTGTACATTAAGTGACTGACCTTTTTCATTCATTTTAATGTACTTGTCAGATGTTGTACCTTGAGTCGTAACAACTGCTTTACCATTTAAATCAGCTAGACTCTTAATACCAGAGTTTGCTTTAACAGCCATGCGCACTTCTGTTGCATAGTAGTTCGTTGAAAAACCAACTTGTTGCTGACGCTGTTTAGAGTTTGTAGTCGTACCACATTCCATATCAATATTTCCTGCTAAAAGCTCAGGAATACGTGTTGATGAAGTGACTGCCTTGTATTCAACTTTTAAACCAGGCATTTTCAATTCTTTCTTAATATCATTTGCGAACTGGTTACAAATGTCGACTGCATAACCTACTGGTTTACCTCCAACAACGTATGAAATTGGGTCGGATGATTCTCGATGACCAATAACGATTTTTCCAGTACTTTTGATTTTTGCTAATGTGTCTGCTGCCTGTATTTGAGAAGTAGCACCAACCGTACAAAGCATAATTGTTGAAACAATGAGAGAGGTTGCAGAACGTTTCATAAGAACTCCTTGATGATCATTCCTCTATTTGTCTACAGAATCATTCTTATAGAGAAATAGAGTGATTTATTATTAAATTGCAATTATCGAGCCAACTTTTCCAAGTAGGACTTCATCCATTTGCTTCACTTATTATTTATCTGTTTCGCAGAGTTAATACCTTTAAAACTGCTCACATGTTTCTTACTTTAATCTATATTTTAATCTTCTGTCTATTATTAAGCTCATCTAATTACACTTAAATGTGGCAATTTTTGATTACATTGTAAACACATGCACAATAAAGTGGCTTAATTTTTTCTAAAAACTGTTTTTAGAAAAACTATTTTATTAATAAAAAGAAAAATTAACTTTATTAGGCATTTAGACTAAAAGTCTAAGTTTGTAATTAAAAAAACAAAACAAACCTCAAAATAATAAATAAAAATGTTTTAATAAAATTCATTTATAAAACTTATAGTCATGTTTTTTACAATTAAAATATTTCTACAAATATAAAAAAAGCCCGATTTATTTCGAGCCTTTTTATAAAACCTATAGATTAAATGCCTCGCCAATCAACGCGTGCATTTCTTTCTGTTTGATATATTCTTAAAACATATTGTCCAAGCGGCAAATCAAGTAAAGCTTTCTGATAAGTGCTCCACTCTGGTGACACCTCTTCATCCTCTTCAGGCTCCCATGGTGTACCTTTTATTTCAAGTAAAGGTGCAAGCATAGAACATACTGAAATATCGGCGAGACTTAAGCGGTCTCCAACCATATAACGTGCTTGGTTTTCAATGAGGTACTGATTCAACTCATTTATAAGTTCATCCATACGCTCTTTTGACTGACTTACTAGCTCCTCTTCAAGTTTATAGTTCTTCTTTACTAAAGTTTTGAGGAAAGGTTTTGATATTTTTTCAAACTGGCGCAAGTAACCTTGCTCACCCATCATAATTTCTAGAGCATGGTCTCCATGGGCTAAAGTATGAGCAAGTGCCCAACGACGTACATGTACACCAAGTTCATCTGCCAAGCTATCTATCTTGAGCGTTTGTTGTCGAAGTTGTTCATCACGGCGCAAAAGTGCATGCTCTGGATAAGTATCATCCAGATAAAGTGCAATTTTAGTTGATTCAGCAATCCAACGTTGGTCATCTTTCAAAATTGGCAATAAATTTTGCCCGGTTTTGAGTTGTGCAAATGCACGATGGAAGCCTGGAATCAAATTATGTGCAACGTAATCAAGTTCTTTATGGTCTAACAACCAGCGAGCTTTTTCACAATAATGAGACAAAGGAAACTGATACAAAACCCGCATAAAATCTCCACGTTTATTTTTATTTGACTATTCGTACAAAAATCGTCGTCGTTAAGTAGATACTTTAGAAGCTATTTTTAATGAAAACAATGGATATTGTGCTCATTTTTCACTGACAGTTAGGTCTATATTTTTTATATCTTTTTTTACCGTACTTATAGCTCTTTTTCATATTAAAACCAGTTTAGTAATTTTTCCAGCCAATAAATTTTATAATCAATTGATTTATAATAAATTTCTATATCTATATTTATCCATTAAAAATCAAAAAAAGTGCTTTGCATTTTTATTCATAAGCTGAGCATAAGTCCTCGTTTAGTGGAAAAATATTTCTTTTGTAAGGTAATGACAGCAATACAAGGTGTCATTATGTCTAATTCTCTATCTAAAACGACGGCATACGTCCAAGTCATTCAAAATGATCAACAAGCCATTAATGCTGCTTATCAAGTGGCTGATTTTGCTTTAGAGGGTCGTAATACACGTGATCAACAACGCCAACTTCCTTTTGAGCAAATCGAAAGCTTTAGTCAAAAAGGTTTAGGTGGAATTCGCATTGCAAAAAAATATGGCGGTGCTTTTGTGTCTAATAAAACTTTGGCTCAAGTCTTTCGTATTTTAAGTAAAGGCGATGCCAATGTTGGTCAAATTCCACAAAATCAAATTAGTCTGTTAAACCTCGTCGAGATCTTGGGCACAGAACAACAAAAACAATTTATTTTTTCAGAAATATTGGCAGGCAAACGTCTTGCTAATGGTGGACCAGAACGTAATACACATGACTCAAAAACACTAAAAACCACGCTTACCATTGAAAACGGTAAATACATTTTAAACGGTGAAAAATTTTATTCGACTGGAACAAGTTTTGCGCATTGGCTCGCAATTAAAGCGGTTCATCCCGAAGGTCATGTGGTTTTAGTGATTGTGAATCGAGATGCTCAAGGTATTGAAGTCATTAATGACTGGAATGGCTTTGGTCAGCGTACGACAGCGAGTGGTACGGTTAAATTAAATCATGTTGAAGTCAATCCTGAACTTATTCTTGATGAACGCTTATTGACTCAAACTCCTACTTATCGCGGTGCCTATTCTCAGTTATTACAAGTAGCCATTGATGTTGGGATTGCGGAAGCTGCATTTGACGATACTTTATCGACTATTCATAAAGCACGTCCAATTATTGATGCAAATGTAGAAAAAGCCAGCTTTGAACATTACACCTTACAAGAAGTAGGTAAGTTAAATATTTTGCTCGATGCTGCAATTTTACTGCTTGATGAAGCTGCTGAATATTTAGATGAACTTGACCAACTTCAAACTGTGACTGATGAACAAGTAGCTAAAGCTTCAATTTTGGTTGCTGAAGCAAAAGTCTATGCCAATGATGCTGCTCTACAAATCTCTGAAAAACTACTAGAGCTAGGCGGTAGTCGTTCAAGCTTAAGCCAACATAATTTAGATCAACATTGGCGAAATGCCCGTGTACATACCTTACACGACCCTGTTCGCTGGAAAATACATGCCATTGGCAATTATTACCTTAATGGTCATTTCCCTGCCCGCCACGCCTGGATTTAAGGAGAAATTGTCATGACTTCATATCAATCGGTTCAAACAAAACAAACATCGGCATCTGGCAAAGCACACATTATTCAAAATGATGCTGAAGCTTTAGAAATTGCCAAACAATTTGCAGAGCAATTTAAAAAAACCGCAGTAGAACGAGACACTAAGCGAATTTTACCCTATACCGAAATCGATGCTTTGAGCCAATCTGGTCTTTGGGCAATTACAGTGCCAAAGCAATATGGTGGTGCCGAAGTTTCAAGTCATACCGTTGCTAAAGTGATTGCACTTTTGAGTGGTGCAGATGGTTCAATTGGACAAATTCCACAAAACCATTTCTATGCCTTAGAAGTCTTACGCAATACAGGCACAGAAGCTCAAAAACAACGTTTATACGGCGAAGTTTTAAATGGCACTCGCTTTGGTAATGCACTTGCTGAGTTTAAAACCAAAACTTCAACCCACAAACAAACCAATATCCGTCCTCACGAAAATGGATATCTCATTCAGGGTGAAAAGTTTTACTGCACAGGAAGTTTATTTGCTCACCGTATTCCAACATTAGTTTTAGATGATGCCGGTCGAGAGTATCTGGCGTTTGTAAAAAGTGGTTCACAAGGATTGAAACTCGTTGATGACTGGTCTGGCTTTGGTCAGAAAACTACAGGTAGCGGCACGGTTAAATTTGATCAGGTTTTTGTCGATGCAGATGATGTTATTCCTTTTGATACTGCATTTTTACAACCAACCTTAGTGGGCCCTTTTGCGCAAATTATGCATGCATCAATTGAGGTAGGCATTGCACGTGCAGCCTTTGAAGAAAGTTTGCAAAGAGTACATCAAGCGCGCCCATGGATTGATTCAAATGTAGAAACTGCAAATCAAGATCCTTTGACAATTTATGAGCTAGGACGCATTGCTGTCGATGTACGAGCTAGTGAAGTGTTATTAAAACAGGCAGCTCAATCAATTGATGCCGCAAAAATTGAAACTACACCTGAAAACATTGCTAAAGCATCCATCGATGTGGCTAAAGTACGTGCTCATAGTAGCGATATTGCACTCAAAGCATCCTCTAAGCTCATTGAACTTGCAGGAAGTCGTGGCAGTCAGTCACAGGATGGTCTAGACCGTTTTTGGCGTAATGCCCGTGTGCATACCTTGCATGATGCCGCACGATGGAAATATTATTTTATTGGGAACTATGTTCTTAACGGTGTGCTACCGCCTCGTCGGGGGACATTGTAATGGCAGATTTTAAAGCGAAAGAAATTTTAATCAATGCATTCGATATGAACTGTGTTGGGCATATTAATCATGGCTTATGGACACATCCACGTGATGAATCACATCGTTTTAATGAACTGAGCTACTGGACAGAACAAGCTAAGACCTTAGAAAGTGGTTTATTTGATGGTTTGTTTATTGCAGACATTACAGGTGTGTATGACGTCTATCAAAATGGTATTGATCTGACTTTAAAAGAGTCCATTCAGCTTCCGAGCCATGACCCATCTACACTTATTTCAGCTATGGCGGCAGTTACTCAAAACCTAAGTTTTGGGGTCACTGTGAACTTAAGCTATGAGCATCCTTATCAATTTGCCCGCCGCTTTGCGAGTCTCGACCATTTAACTCAAGGTCGTATTGGCTGGAATATCGTGACGGGTTATTTAGATAGTGCGGAACGTCTAATCGGCCAAAAAGGTTTAAAAGACCACGATGCCCGCTATGAGCAAGCCGAAGAATTTTTAGAGCTTTGCTACAAATATTGGGAGGGTTCATGGGAAAACGACGCCGTTAAAAAAGATAAAGTACAGCGTGTTTTTACAGATCCATCTAAAGTTCATACCATTCACCACCAGGGAAAATATTACCAAAGTGAAGGTGTGTTTCAGGTGTCTCCTTCTGTGCAACGCACCCCAACACTATTTCAAGCAGGTGCTTCACCAAAAGGTATGCAGTTTGCGACGCGTCATGCTGAGTGTGTATTTATTGGTGGCGACAAACCCGAAAAAATACGCGAACAAGTGAAAAAGATTCGTGCTCTTGCAGAACAGCAAGGCCGTTCAGCGGATGACATTAAAGTCTTTGTCGGTATAACTGTTGTTGTTGCCGAAACACATGATCTGGCTGTACAAAAACTTAATGAATATCGTCAGTACGCAAGCCCTGAGGCAGGCTTAGCGCATTATGCGAGTTCAACAGGCATTGACTTAAGTAAGTTTGCTGAAGATGAAGCGATTCCTTACCAAAAAAGTAACAGTATTGTTTCGATTACCGAAAAGTTTAAAGAACAGCAAATCACAAAAAATGACTTAAAAGCTCAACATGTTTTAGGTGGCCGTTATCCCCTCATCGTAGGTAGTGGCGAAGAAGTTGCTGAATACTTAATTCATCTTTTAGATGAGACCGATATTGATGGCTTTAATTTGACCCGTACAGTTGCACCTGAGTCTCACCACGACTTTATTCGCTTGGTTATTCCTGAACTACAGCAACGTGGTCGCTATAAAACCGCATATAAAGCGGGTTCACTACGGAACAAAATTTTTAATCGGGGTGATCAATTACCAGAACAGCACCCTGTTCAAGCGTTCCGATGTAGTCCCTATAACAACAGCAAAAACCTAACAAAAATTGAAGAAATAACCGCTTAAATTTGGAGATAGACATGGCTCAAACAGCCTCTAAAAAATGGCTAGGCGTAGGCTTAGTCGTTGTAGTCCTTTTTGTTGCTTTATTCTTTTGGAATAAACATCGTCAAAGTGGCTCAAATGAACTTGTGATTGGTATTAGTCCACCATTTGCAAAACCTTTACAAGCTGCTGCCGATGAAGCAAAGAAACAAGGTTTAAATGTGAAACTGGTTGAGTTTTCTGACTGGAACACACCAAACATTACCTTAAATCATGGGGATATTGATGCCAACTTTTTCCAGCATCAACCTTTCTTAGACAATGCAATTAAAGAAACTGGCTTTAAATTAAAAGCATTTGCAGTAGGGGCAGCATCACATGTGGGACTTTATTCAAAGAAATATAAAAGCCTTGATGAATTGCCACAAAACGCACGTGTAGTCATCCCAAATGATCCAGTGAATCAAGGTCGTGCCCTACTCCTTTTACAGCAAGCTAAATTAATTACGCTTAAAGATTCAAACAATCATTTATCTGCACTCAAAGATGTTGTTTCAAACCCTAAAAACTTGCAATTCATCGAGGTTGAAGGACCACAAACTGCTCGTGCAATTGATGATGTTGACTTGGCTTTTGGCTATCCACATTACTTACGCTTAGCAAAAACAGCTGACCCTAATAGTGCACTTTTACTTGATGACAATACCAATAAACGCTATGCCATTTTGTTTGTAGTACGTGACGACTATCAGGACAAGGGCGACAAATTAAAGAAATTTGTTGAGATCTATCAAAACTCGCCAAAAGTTAAAGCTGTGTTAGATGCTGAGATTGGGCCAAAACTTTGGTTCCCTGGCTGGAAGTAATAGCGGAAAGATTATGGCGATTCAGTTCAAACAGCATAAGCCTTGGTTACTCGGAATTACGATTGTTATCGTAGTTCTGGGCCTCGTCGGTTACCGTTATATTAAAAATAAACAAGCTGATGATGTTTTAACGATTGGCATTAGTCCACCGTATGCTGAATTATTACAAAGCGTTGCCAATGAATTAGAAAAGCAAGGCGTTCATGTCAAGCTTGTTGAATTTTCTGATTGGCGAGCACCAAATGTTGCCGTACAAAACGGTGATATTGATGCAAACTTTTTCCAGCAAAGCGTATTTCTACGTAATGCTGTTAAAGAAACGGGTTATGACTTACATGCATTTGGTGTGGGTTCAGGAAGTCATGTGGGTTTATATTCAAAAAAATATAAATCACTTAAAGACTTACCTTCAAATGCACGTGTTGCTATTCCAAACGATCCGGTCAATTTAGCCCGTGCTTTAATTTTATTGCACCGTGCAGGTTTAATTCAGCTTAAAGACATTAATAATGAACTTTCAACCACCCAAGACATTATCGCTAATCCCAAACAGCTGAGCTTTGTTGAAGTTGAGGGCCCTCAAACCGCACATGCATATAACGATGTCGATTTAATTTTCGGCTTCCCTCACTACTTAAAAATGGCAAAGGTAACCGACCCACATAGCGCATTATTTTTAGATCCAATCGATAAAAAATATGCAATTTTGTTTGTGACCCGTCGCGATTACCAAGATAAAAACCAAAAACTTGCAACCTTTGTTAAAGCATTCCAGAACTCAAAACAAGCACAAGACATTCTGGATAAAGACTTTGGCCAAGGTATGTGGTTTCAAGGCTGGAAATAAGGAGAATGACAATGGTGAGTTTTGGATCACAAGTTGATTTTTCTCTACCCCATATCAAAATTCTTGGTTTAAATAAGTTTTACCAATCGCAGGGTCAAAAACTGCATGCTTTAAAAGAGATTAACCTTGATATTCCTCAAGGTAAGATTTTAGGCATTATTGGTAAAAGTGGTGCGGGAAAATCTTCCCTACTCCGCACATTAAATGGCTTAGAACAAGTAAATACTGGCAGCATTCATATTCATCAACAAAACATTGCTGAATTGAGTCATTCAGAGCTTATTCAAACTCGCCAACGCATTGGAATGATTTTTCAACATTTCAATTTGATGTCTGCAAAAACGGTCTGGGAAAATGTGGCATTGCCCTTAAAAGTTTCCAATTACAACAAAGCAGATATCGATCAACGTGTAAATGAAGTTCTGGCACTCGTAGGTCTTGCAGATAAGTCTGGTCATTATCCGTCGCAACTTTCAGGCGGACAAAAGCAACGTGTCGGTATTGCACGCGCACTTGTTCACCATCCAGAAATTTTACTTTGCGATGAAGCCACCTCAGCACTTGACCCTGAAAGTACTGCCACTATTTTGGCTTTACTTAAAAAGATTAATCAGGAACTTGGCCTAACCATTGTACTCATTACTCATGAAATGCAGGTTATTCGAGAAATTTGTGATCAGGTCGTTGTGATTGACCAAGGTGAAATTGTAGAGGCTGGGCAAGTTTGGTCCGTATTTTCACGACCAGAGCAACAAATTACTCAGGAATTGTTAAACCTTGAGCAGATCACTCTGCCTTTTAAAATCAGTCCTCTACCCGATGAAGATTCAACTCATATTATTGTAAAACTGAAATATGAAACTGAAGCACATCAGGTTCCAGATATTCAAGAGCTACTTGCTAGATTTAAAGCACCCGTCAATTTATATCAAAGTCAGGTCGATACCATTCAAGGGCACATTATTGGTTCACTTTTAGTCGGTATTCCTAACGTAGAAATTGATCTTTCATCTATACGACAAGATGCATCAACTGCAATTGTACAATTTGAGGTACTTGGCTATGCACGACCAGCTCATTGATTTATTAATTACTGGAACTGTAGATACCTTACTCATGGTAGGTGCATCTGCATTTATTGCTTTTTTAATTGGCTTACCGATTGCTGTTGTTTTAGTCAGTACTTCTGAGCACGGCATTCACCCGTCACAAAAGATTAACCAAGCTTTGGGCTGGGTAATTAATATTACTCGTTCTGTACCCTTTCTAATTTTAATGGTTGCACTTATTCCGCTTACTCGCTGGATTGTGGGTACAAGTTATGGTGTTTGGGCAGCCGTTGTTCCCTTAACGATTGCGGCGATTCCGTTTTTTGCGCGTATTGCAGAAGTCAGCTTACGTGAAGTCGACCAAGGCTTAATTGAAGCTGCACAAGCCATGGGTTGTAACCGTAAACAAATTATTTGGCATGTGCTTTTACCAGAGGCTTTGCCAGGTATTGTGGCAGGCTTTACCGTGACTATTGTGACTATGATTAACTCCTCTGCGATTGCTGGTGCTATTGGTGCAGGTGGTCTAGGAGACATCGCATATCGTTATGGTTATCAACGTTTTGATATGCAAATTATGTTGGCTGTAATTTTTGTGCTCATTGTTTTAGTCATGTTAGTACAAGCAACTGGCGATGCATTAGCCCAGCAACTTGATAAACGTAAAGTTTAAAAGCAATACAACCCTGCTCTAGCCATGACTTTGTCATGGCTTTCATGTAAAATCAGCGACAATTTTTAATTTACACATTTGTGAGTGGTTTTCATGGGTTTTAATTGCGGTATTGTTGGTCTGCCAAACGTAGGGAAATCTACCCTTTTCAATGCATTAACGAAAGCAGCGATTGCAGCGGAAAACTTCCCTTTCTGTACCATTGAACCAAACACAGGTATTGTTCCTGTACCAGATCCACGTTTAGACAAACTTGCTGCGATTGTTAAACCACAGCGTATTTTGCCAACTACAATGGAATTTGTGGACATTGCAGGTCTTGTTGCTGGTGCATCAAAAGGTGAAGGCTTAGGTAACCAATTCCTTGCTAACATCCGTGAAACTGATGCGATTGCTCATGTTGTACGTTGTTTCGAAGACGAAAACGTCATTCACGTAAATGGTAAAATTGATCCATTAGACGACATCGCAACGATTAATACTGAACTTGCGCTTGCAGACCTTGAAACTGTTGCTAAAGCAATTTTACGTTTAACTAAAGTTGCTAAAGGCGGTGACAAAGAAGCTGTAGCAACTAAAGCAGTTTTAGAAAAAATCCAACCTTTACTTGACGAAGGTAAACCAGCTCGCGCGGCTGATTTGTCTGATGACGAACGTAAATTAGTTCGTGGTTTTGGTTTAATGACTTTAAAACCAACTATGTATATTGCAAACGTTGCAGAAGATGGTTTTGAAAACAACCCACACTTAGACGCAGTTAAAAAACTTGCGGCTGAAGAAAACGCAATTGTTGTTCCTCTTTGCAACCAGATTGAAGCTGAAATTTCATTATTAGAAGATGAAGATCGTGCTGAGTTCTTAGAAGCAATGGGCATGGAAGAACCAGGCTTAAACGTGGTTATTCGTGCCGGTTATGCGCTTTTAGGTTTACAGACTTATTTCACTGCTGGTGTACAAGAAGTTCGTGCATGGACAGTAAAAGTTGGCGCAACCGCTCCTCAAGCAGCTGGTGTGATTCATACTGACTTCGAAAAAGGCTTTATCCGTGCTGAAGTTGTTGCATATGATGACTTCGTACAATACAACGGTGAAAACGGCGCTAAAGAAGCTGGTAAATGGCGTTTAGAAGGCAAAACTTACGTTGTTCAAGACGGCGATGTAATGCACTTCCGTTTTAACGTATAAGTTAAAGCTTAAGAAAAAAAAGCCCCAATGTGTTGGGGCTTTTTTTATTGTTAATGACTTAAATCCATCGCCTCTCGTTTACTACGCGCCTCTTGTAAAATACGCGCATGCAAAGGCTTTCTAAAACCTAGCATAAATATAAATTCTGCCAATACAAATAATGGCCCTATCGCAAGTCCTATTACATCATCAACAAAGGCAGGTTTTTTCTTTTCAAAATAATGCCCAACAAACTGAAAGACCCAACCCACCACAAAGAATCCAATACTTGCAGCTAACCATTGTCCTAAAGAAAGCTCGGCAATTTGGCTCGCCAGTGGATACACAGCGGCTAAAAGAATCAGCATAATTACGCCAAAAACTTTATCTAAAATAAAATAATAGATCGTACTAACTGCAATCAACACCATAGCTAAAGTCAGTTTAAAACTGCCAATATCAACTCCAGCTCTCACTGTTAAACATAAAATTGAAAATACAATAAGTGGAATACCAACAAAATGCGTCAAAATATTTTGATGGTTTAAATGATAAGCCGCATATTTGCTAAGCTGTTGCTCCAGATTTGTCATTAGTGATTCCCTATTCATCTACATATAGTCATACTGTACAAATAAGGAAAATTTAAAGTTGTCAGCTATTTGACAAAGTAATGATTTTTTTCATGGATGGACTGATATTGGATCTTATTTATATTAATCGACTTAAGGAAAATACATGGTTTAGTGTGCTTCCAGAAGCATTCCAAAATTTTATTTTAGAACATGGTAAGCAAATTACTTTTGAAAAAAATAGTTATGTGTTCCGCGCTCAAGATATCTTTGATGGCATTTACACTGTGCTTGAAGGCTCAATTAGTTTGGGTTATGTCGATGTAAATGGTAATGAAGCTCTTTCTGCAATTGCTGAGCCAATTATGTGGTTTGGTGAAATATCGCTGATTGATCATGAACCGCGCTCACATGATGCCATTGCCTTGAAAAAAAGTACCGTTCTACATATTCCTGCCAAACCATTAAATCAATTACTCAAAGACAATCCGTATTATTGGTACTACTTTGCTCGTTTAACCAGCCAAAAACTCAGATATGTTTTTTTAGAACAGATTGCTATACAAACACGCAGTATTTCTCAAAGACTTGCTCAACGTCTTTTGTTTATTTTGGAAGGTTATGGTAATCACATTCTTATACAAGAAAGACAAATTCATATTTCTCAAGAACAATTAGCAAATATGCTCACTACCTCAAGACAGACTGTTAATCATGAGTTAAACTTATTAGAAAAGCAGAATATTATTAAAATTGCGTTCAGAAAAATTGAAATTTTAGACATTGAAAAGTTAAATTTAATTGCAAAATCTACTAGTTAAATAGATTAAAAAAATCTATATAATAAAAACTTAAAATTAAATTAAAAAATTAGATAACACTGCAAAATAAAACATTGTTCAAACTCTATTTCACAAAATAAATATTCCAAAACAGAATTTTTCATCTTACACTCGAACTGAGCAATAATACTCAACAAGGCGCTGATTAACATGAAAAAATTATCAACAATTCTTACAGCTGGCGTATTGGCAATGTTAAGTGTTTCGGCATTTGCATGTCCAAAAGGAACTCAACTCCAAGGAGGAACTGGACCACATCATAAAGGCGGTAAATGTGTTGCTATGAGCGGCAAAACGACTGCTAAAAAAGAAGCTAAGAAAGATATGAATGAGAAGAAACATGCTGCTATGACTAGCGCGACTAACGCTAAACAAGAAGCAAATCAAGCTACTCATCAAATGAAACAAGATGCTGTAAAAACTGCAAACACTGCTAAGAAACCATAATTAATATTAATTTATGTGTTAAAAAAGCGAGATTTTAAATCTCGCTTTTTTTATTATTACCATTATTTCGGAGATGTATTTCCCAAATTTGGGTTATCAATTGCTTCCTTACACTGCTGTTTATCACGTTCGTAGTCTGTTTGTTTTTGAGCAACTGTTTTTTCATTTTCCAGTGTTTCTCGTGCCCATACATCTAGACTAGTTAAGGCTTTTCGGCAAAGTGCATATTTTCCTTCAGTTACCGAATCTGTCATTTTTACGTTAATACGCCAGTCCGTACTCAGCTGACGTAGTGGTTTGCGAACCTTATCATTTATCTGATTAAGCTGTTTTCCATAAACTAAAGGGTCAACAGAGTTAATTAATGTCCATGCCTTTTTCGCATAGACTGTTGCATCATTGGTTAATTTCGGCGCTGGTTTAATTTCAACTTTTTTATCTGGGTTATGTCCATCATCACAACCCTGCAATATAAATGCGCTTGCACTCAGGATGGCGATATAAACTAAACGAGTCTTTGATTTGAACATATCAAACTGCCGAATTAAACATTTCGGCACTATGCTATTAAATTCGGCTACAATACTCAATCTTTCAAGTTTTTATAATTGTTTTACAGCCAAGGTGTATCGTGTCGAATCAACAACAGATGGCTGCTCAAAAAGCAACTTTTTGGCAAGGTGCCAAAGATAGCCAAGCCATCGTACTCACCTATTTACCTGTTTCTTTTGCCTTTGGCGTTTCTGCATCTCAATTTGGTTTCAGTCCTTGGGAAGCATTTTTTCTTTCTTGTTCAATGTATGCTGGTGCAAGCCAATTTCTTGTGGTTGCGCTTTTGGCTAGTGGTTCATCTATTTGGTTAACGGCGCTAACAGTCATTGCACTAGATATTCGCCATGTACTCTATGGTCCAGCACTGTATAACTTAATTCCCAATAAATTAAATCTAAAAAAGACGGCTGTTTGGGCTTGGGGGCTTACAGATGAAGTTTTTGCCAGTGGAATGATTCAACTTTCACAACGTAAACAGCAGTGGTCTGAATCTTGGATGTTAGGCTTAAGTCTGTTCAGCTGGATGTCTTGGGCAACTGGTTCATTGTTAGGTGGCTTATTTGCAGATCAAGTCGCCCATCTTCCAAAATTTTTACAAGCAGCTTTAGACTTTTTGCTACCCGCTTTATTTTTAAGCTTTTTGCTCGCAGCCTTTGAGCGCAAACATACTTTAGTCGTTGCAGTATCTTTAGTCGTTTCAGCCTTGGCATGTTATTGGATTAACTTATCGGCAGCTATTTTTATTGGTATTTTTTCAGGCATTTTAGCTGGTTTATTTAAACACTATGTGCTGAAACAGCATGAAGAGGTTGAAGCCTAATATGAACTTAGAAATTATATTGGTCGGTATTATTGTCGGTATTGCCAATTTTGCTTCACGTTTTGGCCCGTTCTTCGTTATACAAAAACTACAAGGTACTCATCAAAAACGTGGCTCTGTCTGGATAAAAATTGCTTTAGGGAGTATTGGTATCTCTGCCATTAGCGCTATGCTTGTCGTAGCAACTCTACCCCCTTTACTTGAAACTCCCAATAAGAGCTTCGCAATGTTTATGGGTTTTATAGTTTTAGCAGCTCTTTATTTTAAATTTAAGAAAATTGTTCCAGCGACTTTAACTGCTGCACTCGTTTATGGTTTGATCTACACTTATTTACCTTTATAAATAGATAAACTGATCAACCTTATATAATATATAAAGGTTAGAAGTGATTAATAGTAATAGCTTCTAGCATGAAAAACTCATTTTTTTAAATTTATTAAAAGATAACACCATCTAGCGATTAGAGATAAAAATGTCACAAGTTAAA
Organism: Acinetobacter sp. GG2; assembly: GCF_000292385.1. Classification (NCBI taxonomy): domain Bacteria; kingdom Pseudomonadati; phylum Pseudomonadota; class Gammaproteobacteria; order Moraxellales; family Moraxellaceae; genus Acinetobacter; species Acinetobacter sp. GG2. The sequence goes on along the minus strand of NZ_ALOW01000040.1, from coordinate 95,735 downwards.
ATTTATGCAAATGAACAAACCATCATGCAGTATCGAGAATTGCTTTCTCATGCTATTCATCAGGCTCTTATTGAAGAGTTGAAATATCCTGTCGAGAAAAGATTTCAACGCTTTATGAGTCTCAAACCGGAAAACTTTATCTATCCTTCAGATCGAAGCCAACACTACATCATTATTGAACTTTCAATGTTTGCTGGCAGAAGTACTGAAGCGAAGAAAAGACTCATTCAAACTTTATTTCGTAATATTGAACAGTATTGCAAAATTACCCCACAAGATATTGAAATCACTATTTTTGAAACACCTAAAGAGAATTGGGGCATCCGTGGTCAAAATGCAGATGAAATGCGTCTAAACTATCAGGTTAACGTTTAAAAATTATCTGCATCATTGTCTGACAAAATTCATTTTTTTATGTGTGATAAGGCTTAACTCCACCATAAGTTCTGCTATGCTTAAAAAAATAATTTTGTCAGGATGATTCGCATGAGCGTGACACTCGGTACCCCACTTCAATCTTCTGCATTTAAAGTTTTATTGTTAGGTTCAGGAGAGCTTGGCAAAGAAGTTGTAATTTCCTTACAACGCCTTGGTGTTGAAGTACATGCAGCCGACCGTTATGATCACGCACCAGCTATGCAAGTTGCACATTTTTCTTATGTGTTAAACATGGCTGATCCAACTCAATTAAAACAACTCATTGAAAAAGTTAAACCGAATTTAATTGTTCCAGAAATTGAAGCAATTGCAACCGAGGTTTTGCTTGAAATTGAAGCAAATCAAACCGCTACTGTCATTCCTTCTGCTAAAGCAGTAAACCTGACCATGAACCGTGAAGGTATTCGCCGTCTTGCGGCTGAAGAGCTTGGTTTGCCTACTTCTGCTTATCGCTTTGCTGACTCTTTAGAAAGCTTCCGTGCTGCTTGTGATGACATTGGTTATCCTAATTTTGTAAAACCAGTCATGTCTTCTTCTGGCAAAGGCCAGTCTCGTGTAAAAAGTTTTGATGAAGTTGATGCGGCTTGGGAATATGCGATGCAAGGTGGCCGTGTTAACCAAGGCACAGTAATTATTGAATCTCAAATTGATTTTGATTTTGAAATTACGTTACTCACGGTGCGTGCTAAAAACCCTGAAACTGGTGAAATTGAAACTCACTACTGTGACCCGATTGGTCACCGTCAAGATGCAGGCGATTATGTAGAAAGCTGGCAGCCTCAACCCATGACTCCTGCAGCCCTTGAAGAAGCAAAACGTATTGCAAATAAAGTGACAACAGCACTTGGTGGCTGTGGTATTTTTGGTGTAGAACTATTTATTAAAGGTGACAAAGTTTGGTTCAGTGAAGTCTCACCTCGCCCACACGATACTGGTCTTGTGACTTTAGCATCTCAGTATCAAAGTGAATTTGAATTACATGCACGTGCAATCTTAGGTTTACCTGTAAACACAGCACGCCACAGTGTTGCTGCAAGTGCCGTAATTTATGCTGGAGTAGATGCCAACAATTTAAGTTATAGCAATCTGAATGTAGCTTTAGCTCATCCAGACACAGACTTACGTTTGTTTGGTAAACCAGAAGGCTTCAAACGACGTCGCATGGGTGTTGCAACTGCTCGTGCTGAAAATACTGATCTTGCCCGTACTTTAGCGAAAGAAACCGCTGATCAAGTAATCGTTCAAACAAACTCTTAATTTTTATTTATTGGTAGACCCATTTTCATGATCAATACATCGCCACTGTTGAACTACGTCTCAAGTCATCATGATATTAAAGTCATTAATCAATGGCGAACGGATGTAGAAAAGCAGTTACAGGATTCATATGAAAATGGGCAATCTATTCGTGACATCATTAAAGCACGTTCAGATTTAGTTGATGAAGCGCTGATCTTTTTATGGAAACATGCTGAACTGGATCAGACAGGTCTAGGCCTTTTCGCTGTAGGTGGTTATGGACGCCGTGAAATGTTGCCCTATTCCGACGTCGATATCATGATTTTGTCAGAACATGAAATTACTGAAGAAAACGAAAAGCGAATTTCTACCTTTATTTCTTCATTATGGGATGTCGGAAACTTTAAACCTGGTATTAGTGTTCGAACTATTCAAAGCTGTGTTGAGCAGGCCGCTACTGATTTAACGGTTGCAACCACACTCATTGAAGCCCGTTTAATTACGGGTAATACTCAGCTTGCAAAATGGCCTCGTCGTATCGTCTCTCAGACTTGGACAGATAAAACCTTTTATGACGCGAAAATGGCAGAACAAGCCAAGCGCTACCATCAACATAACAACACAGAAAGTAACTTAGAGCCTGATATAAAAAATGCTCCGGGTGGTATTCGTGATATTAATCAGATCGGTTGGATTGCTAAACGTCATTTCCGCGTAAACCGTATCTATGATTTAGTACATTTAGGATTCATTTCAGAATTTGAATTAGCCGTTCTAGAAGAAGCTGAAAGTTTCCTTTGGGAAATTCGTCACCATTTACACCGTTTAGCCAAACGTGATGAAAACCGTCTACTCTTTGACCACCAAAGGGAAATTGCAGCAAAGTTTGGATATGTCCGTCAAGAAGGCCAACCTGTAAATTATGGTGTTGAGCAGTTCATGAAACGCTACTACCGTACTGCGCAACAGGTTTCGACACTCAATGAAATGTTACTCGCGTATTTTAGTGAGTCTGTCATTACACCTCGACTCCCCAACTACGAACGCAAAATTGAAGTGATTAATGATCATTTTAAAATTGTCGATAACAAACTTGCCGTACAACATCATAAAATATTCGCAGAACATCCAAGCGCTATTTTAGAGTTGTTCTATATTTTAGCGAATCGACCAGATATCGAAGGTATTCGTGCTCGTACTTTGCGTTTACTGATTCTTGCAGCGAAAAGAATTAACCAAAGTTACCGTAATAACCCAGAAAACCAAGCGCTGTTTATGTCAATTATTCGCTCACCATATCGCCTATACGATACATTGGTTGCGATGAAGCGTTATGGTGTTTTAGGAAACTATATTCCTGCTTTTGGGCAAATTATGGGGCTTATGCAATATGACCTGTTCCATATCTATACAGTCGATGCCCACACGTTATTATTACTGCGTAACTTAAACCGATTTAGAGAACCTGAATTCGCTAAAGAGTTCCCTGTGGTCAGTTCAGTTTTTCAGCGTCTTGCTCGCCAAGATATTGTCTTTATAGCGGCATTATTCCATGACATCGCCAAAGGTCGTGGTGGTGACCATAGTGAACTTGGTGCCGAAGATGCGATTGAGTTTGGCCGTGCACACGGATTTACAGAGCGTGAATGTAAATTAATCGCATGGCTTATTCAAAACCATTTACTCATGTCTTTGACAGCGCAGAAAAAAGATATTTCTGATCCTGATGTGGTAAAAGATTTTGCAGAAAAACTTGGCGATATGGAACATCTCGATTATCTGTACACTTTAACGGTGGCGGATATTAATGCGACAAATCCAAAACTTTGGAACACATGGCGAGCGTCCCTCATGCGTCAACTTTATACGCATGCTCGTGATGTAATTCGTACTGGCTTAGGCCGCCCTGTTGACTACCAAATGCTGATTGAAGATACCAAATTTGCAGCAAGTGAATTACTGGTAAATAACTTCGCATTGGCAGATGTCGAAAAGGTATGGCAAGAACTTGGTGATGAATACTTCATTAAAGAATCTGCCGATGAAATTGCATGGCATACACAAGCAATTTTAAAACACGGTGATAATCCTGAACCATTAGTACTTTTACGAGCTCATCGTAAAGCTGCTCAAGATGCCGTTCAAATCTTTATTTATACACGTGATCAGCCAAACCTGTTTGCGACTACAGTTGCAGTGTTAGATCGCATGAATTTAGACGTTCAAGATGCAAAAATTATCACAGCAATTACCGCATTTAGTTTAGATACCTATGTTGTACTTGATCGTTTTGGTACATTGCTGACTGATCCTGAACGTGAAGAAACCGTTAAAACAGCATTAGTGAAGGCACTTAGCCAACCAGATCAATATCCGGGACTCATGCAACGCCGTATCCCGCGTCAATTGCGTCACTTTGATATTGAAAATACAGTCGACGTAACATTAAATGAAGCTTTACAGCAGAACATGGTCGAAATTTCAACACTTGACCATCCTGGCCTACTTGCACGTGTAGGTGGTTTATTTATGATGCAAGGTTTAGACATCCATTCAGCTCGAATTGCAACTTTAGGTGAACGTGCAGAAGATATTTTCTTTGTCACCAAAAAAGATGGAAAACCGCTAAATCATGAAGAGGTCAAACTCTTCTCGGAAAAACTGAAAGCTGCATTAGATGAAGCATCTAATCAAATTTGTCAGCACTGAAACTCAACTACTTGGTAACTGTTTAATGAACTCTAGCTTGTCGTTATTACATCCGTATCCATTTGAAAAGTTAAACCAGCTTTTTAAGGATACTAGTCCTGCTAATCTCCCTTTGATTCCTCTATCAATTGGAGAACCTAAGCACCCAGCACCAGAGTTTGTTAAACAGGCTATTATTGATAACTTCAACCATCTATCAACTTATCCAAACAGCAAAGGTTTACCTGAACTTCGCCAAAGCATTGCAAACTGGTTAACTCAGCGTTTTAAACTTAACAGCATTAGTGCTGAAAACCACATTTTGCCAGTGTCTGGTACGCGTGAAGGGATTTTCTCTTTTGTTCAAGCTTTGATTAATCGTGAAGATGCACCATATGTGGTAATGCCTAACCCGTTTTATCAAATTTATGAAGGTGCAGCGTTACTTGCAGGTGCAAAGCCATATTTCATTAATTGCACAGAAGAAAACGGTTACTTAGGCGATTTTGATGCTGTGCCAGCCGAAGTGTGGGAAAAGACAGCCCTTCTTTTTGTATGTACTCCGGGTAATCCAACAGGTACGGTGCTTTCTAAAGAGCAATTTAAAAAGCTGATTGCTTTATCAGATCAATATAATTTTGTGATTGCTTCTGATGAATGCTACTCAGAACTTTGGTTTGACCAAGCGCCTACAGGTTTATTAGAAGTTTGTGCTGAACTTGGACGAGATGACTACAAAAACTGTATCGTATTCCACTCACTTTCAAAGCGTTCTAACTTACCGGGTCTACGCTCAGGTTTTGTAGCTGGTGATGCTGATTTATTAAAACCATATTTGCAATATCGTACCTATCACGGTGCAGCAATGCCAGTACAACACCAGCTTGCTTCAATTGCAGCATGGAATGATGAAGACCATGTTGAAGAAAACCGTAAGCAGTATCGTGCAAAATTTGACTTATTCCAATCTGAGCTAGGCCATTTATTGCCATTACAAAAACCGGATGCTGGTTTTTACTACTGGTTAAAAGTAGATAATGATGAAACTTTTGCCAAAATGCTGATGGAAAAAGCACACATTAAAGTTTTACCGGGTCGCTATTTATCTCGTGATACTGAGCAAGGCAACCCAGGAGCCAACCATGTACGCATGGCTTTAGTGGCAGATTTAGCACAATGTGAAGAAGTGGTTAAACGCTTAAAAGCGATTCTTTAAGTATCTTCTTACCAGTTGTATAGTCTTTTAACGATTAAGACTATACAACTGGGCTATACACTATTTATATGTAATTAAGAGCACAGCAAAAATAATAAAAGCTATACTAGAACAATAGTATAAACCTGTCGCAGAACGCTTGATTTTGTCTAAAACCCGCCCCTGAGCAAGCAATCCAACCAGCAAAATATTCCAAACAAGAACAACACCAACCATCCATGTACTCATGAGCAATTTTTGAATTAAACTGAACTTATATTGAATAAGCAGCATCAAACTACTATAAAACATAATATTTTTTGGATTTAGAAGACTAGACTGCACACCTAACATTAAACTTTTAATTTTGTTCTGCTTAATATTGGCTTGATCAATTAAATTGTTTTCTTCAGTCGAGAATGATAAATCACTTGCTCTAGCAGCGTTAAAGCAAAGAAAACTCAAATATGCCAGATAAGCCGCACCAAGCCATTTAAAAAGTCTAAGGAGGCCACTACTCAAATCTCCAAGCAACATAAAACCAAACAAACACGCGGCTAAAATTAATGCATTCCCTAAAGTGATTCCTAAAATAACCCCATAAGTATAATTGCGTCCTTTTTGCAAAAGGCTCGTGAGAATAAGAAAGAAATCTGGTCCTGGTGATAAGAGTGCTAAAAAATGAGTAAATGCAATAACTAAAAAAACGTCCATAACAGCTTCATCTATAAAACAGTATGGAAAATCTTAAAAATAGGAACTTATTATTTCTTGTAAATTATTGCGCGACTGCAAGTTGAAACTGTCGAGGAGTAACTCCTGTATAGGCTTTAAATGCTTTATGAAAATGACTTTGATCACTAAAGCCTAAATTAACAGCCAACTCTACGAGTGAAATCCCCTGTTTAAGCAATTCCCGAGCTTGGTTAATCTTTAAATTAATTTGAAATGCATGTGGAGTTAGACCGACATTTGCTTTAAATAGCCGAATGATTGCATAACGACTCAGGCCAACCTGCTGTGCAAGTTCTTCAAGAGAAATAAAATTCTCAGAAGAAGTAACGACCTCAACTAAATGTAGAAAATCTTTATATAGGTACTGCGGTTTTTGTATTTCTTCTAAAATAAAATGCGGCAACAACAAGCCCATAAGACAATCAAGAAGTGATTGTTCCTTTTCAAGAATTAGCTTTTGTTCATCAAAAAGCGCATCATTCATTTCAGTAAAAGCTTTATAGAAAGTTTCATCCCTTATAATGAGAGGCTTATGTTGAGGTAGATGCAAATCAAAACCTTGCTGTTGAAATTCAGAATACAACTGACTTAACCACATTATATCCAGATGCAGCATTTGATAACTCCAAGCCTCATTTGGCTTAGGGTTACAAGAATGTTCAATATGGGCAGGTACAATAACTAAAGTACCCGCCGAGATCTCTTGAGCAGTGCCAAAAGAACTTTGAAAAATGCTATTCCCCTCGTCTACAGCACCAATTGAAAATGTTGGATGGCTATGAGACTTATAACATGTCCGGCTACGACAAGACTTTCGAGTTTCAACATAAGGCATTCGCCGATCTTGCCAAAACTCAAAAGTTTGAGGAATAGCATTCATTAAATTAATTAGCCTGCTAAAGCTTTTTCAATATCAGCTTCTAAAGCTTCAGGTTTAGTCGTAGGTGCATAACGATTCAAAACTGAACCATCTTTACCAACCAGAAACTTGGTAAAGTTCCATTTAATCGTACTACTGCCTAAAATCCCTTTAGCTTCACGTGTTAAATATCTAAAAATTACATGCGCTTCAGGCCCTTTTACATCGACTTTCGCAAACATAGGGAACTTAACCCCATAGTTTCGCTGGCAGAAAGCCCCAATCTCTTTATTATTTCCTGGATCTTGCCCACCAAACTGGTTGCAGGGAAAACCTAAAACTTCTAAACCTTGATCTTTATATTTTTCATAAAGTTTTTCGAGACCGGCAAACTGTGGAGTAAAACCACATTTACTGGCGGTATTTACAATTAATAAAACTTTACCTTTGTAATCAGCAAATTGCTTAATATCACCTTCTAACAATTCAGCTTCAAACTGATAAATGTTACTCATGGATAAGTTTCCTCGTCATTTTTTTCTTGTGTTTTAAGTTGTAATGATGCCGAGTTCACACAATAGCGCAAACCTGTCGGCTGTGGTCCATCTTCAAAAACATGCCCAAGATGAGCTTCGCAATCATGACAAACAATTTCTGTTCTGACCATACCATGCGTTAAATCTTCATGTTCTTCAATTACTGTTCCATTCACTGGCCGAAAGAAACTTGGCCAACCGCAACCACTATCATATTTTGCATCTGACGAGAACAATTCAGCGCCACAGCAACGACAAACATAGGTACCATGTTGCTTAGTGTTCCAGTATTGCCCCGTAAAAGCTGGTTCAGTGCCCTTTTGTCGTGTTATCCGATATTCTTCTGGTGATAACTCTCTTTGCCATTCCCGGTCTGTTTTATTAACTTTTCCCATGACATGCACCTTTTATTCTGATGTAAACATAAATTGATAATCGTGTTTTATATTTACGCCATTCGTCAAAAAAACACTAGTCTCTGAACGTAAAATTTGTTGGAATTTAATCATCTAAGCAACAGTAAGCAAAAAGTAAGCAAATCACAAAAACAAAAGTAAGCAAAATTATGTTTTATTTCCTTCCCAGGAAGCAAAGATGGTGCTATTCTTGTTTGGCACGGTTGTATAGGACAAAACATGTCTCAGAAAAAAAGTGTGCTTTTCCAGCAACTATTACCAGTTATCAAACAGTATCAGCAATCGGGTTTTACCCACGAAAGAATTGTTGAATTACTAAAAGATCAACATGATCTAAATTTGGTAACAGTTAAAACATTTAAAAGTTATTTATACCGATATGCAAAAGTGAATCCAGCTATGTCTAAAAATACTGCTACTCTCCAATCCATGCCAACTTCTCGGGAAATTAAGAAATCATCGAAGCTTGAGCATGTTTGCTATGACATTCGCGGACCTGTATTACGAGCCGCCAATGAAATGGAAGAGCAAGGACATAAAATCATTAAGCTAAATATCGGCAACCCTGCTCCATTTGGTTTTGAAGCACCACAAGAAATTATTAATGACGTTGCTTTAAACCTACCAAATGCAATTGGCTATGTTGATTCGAAAGGTATTTTTCCAGCACGTAAAGCGATCTGTCAGTACTACCAACAAAAAGGTATCCTAAATATGCACGTAAATGACGTGTATATTGGTAACGGCGTATCTGAACTTATTGTAATGGCGATGCAAGGCTTACTTGATGATGGCGATGAAATGCTCATTCCAATGCCAGATTATCCGCTTTGGACAGCAGCCGTTAATCTTTCGGGTGGTACTGCCATTCACTATAAATGTGATGAAGAAAATAGCTGGTATCCAGATATTGCTGACATTGAAAGTAAAATTACTTCAAATACACGTGGTATTGTGATTATTAACCCAAATAATCCAACTGGTTCAGTATATCCGCGCCACGTGCTTGAACAAATTGTGGCACTTGCCAAGAAATACGATCTCATTTTATTTGCTGATGAAATTTACGACAAAATTGTTTATGACGGAATTGAGCACGTTTCAGTTGCCTCTTTAGCTGGCGATCAGCTTTGTATTTCATTCAATGGTTTATCAAAAGCTTATCGTATTGCGGGTTTCCGTTCAGGATGGATGGCAATTACAGGCGATAAAAGCCGTGCAGCAGACTATATTGAAGGCTTAGATATGTTGGCGTCTATGCGTCTATGCGCAAACGTACAAGCTCAGTATGCAATCCAAACTGCGCTTGGTGGTTATCAGTCTATTAATGACTTAATCCGTCCGGGTGGGCGCCTATACGAACAGCGCAATATCGCTTGGGAAATGTTAAATGAAATCCCAGGTGTAAGCTGTGTTAAACCAGAAGGTGCAATGTATTGCTTCCCACGACTTGATCCTAATATTTACCCAATCGAAGACGATGAAAAGTTAATGTTAGATTTACTTCGTGCCGAAAAAGTACTTTTAGTGCAAGGAACTGGATTTAACTGGCCAACTCCAGACCATTTCCGTGTTGTTTTCTTACCAGCAGAAAATGAATTACGTGAAGCAATTGGTCGTTTAGGTCGTTTCTTAGCCAATCGCCGTTAAAAAAATGCATAATCAAAAAGGCATCTTAAATTAGATGCCTTTTTCATTTTTATATGATCCACACGTATATTTAAAAATACATAAGAGCCAATTTAAATACCATTAAAAACTGACATAATATTTTGATTTTTAATAAATTTAATTTATATTAGTTCCCAATTAAAAATAAACTTAGATTTTTTACCATTCGATTAAATTATTATAATTTTCCTCATTTTCTATTTTAGGTATTATGCAAAAAATGCATGAGTTGATATTTTTTTGCATTTCACACTACTTCAAAATAGAGCAACAATCCCTTTCCATAACAACATCATCATATTCGATTCGGTTAACACTGATGCAGATTTAGGAAGATGAAATCAGTTAAAGGATCGAACTGAACTTACAAGGAAAGCTTTTCAATCATCTCTAGCCCATCTAAAAGATGATTGAACACAAAGGATAGAGGTTCATATGAAGCAAAAGAAATTGCTCAAGTATATTGTGGTTGCCATTTTATTCGGAGTATTGACGGGTTGGATCTGTCACCACTTCTTTAATGAAGGTGATCAACTGAAGCAAATCGCTTCTTATTTTAATATCATCACAGATATATTTTTACGTCTTATCAAAATGATTATTGCTCCATTGGTATTTGCCACAATTGTTTCTGGCATTGTTTCAATGGGTAAATCAACTTCAATTGGTAGCATTACACTCAAGTCAATGACTTGGTTCATTACTGCTTCCTTTGTCTCACTAGCCATCGGTATGGGCTTAGCCAATTTTTTCCAACCTGGCGCAGCACTAAATTTAGTATTACCGACAGCTCAAGAACTCAGTAGCGCTTCTCTCCCAGCGACTACTGGCTTTACACTGCAGTCATTTATAAGCCACGTATTCCCGCGCAGTATTGCTGAGGCGATGGCTAATAATGACATTTTACAAGTCCTAGTCTTTGCAATTTTCTTTGGCTCAGCTTTAGCTTTTGTTAATCAAGGCAAAGAACAAGACTCGGTTATTGTTCGCTTGACCGAAGAACTTAGCAAAATCATGTTCCGTATCACTGATTACGTCATGAAGTTTGCACCTGTCGCAGTTTTTGCAGCAATTGCATCTGCAATTACTGTACAAGGTTTAGGCTTAATTGTTGACTACGGTATTTTAATTGCAGAGTTCTACTTCGGCCTTTTATTACTGTGGGTTATTTTATTCTCGGTAGGTGCGATCGTACTCAAAAAGGATATCTTCCGTTTAGGCAAATTAATTCGTGAACCTGTAACCCTTGCTTTTGCTACAGCTTCGAGCGAATCAGCTTATCCAAAAGTTATGGATGCCCTAAATAAATTTGGTGTACCAAAGAAAGTGACAAGCTTCGTTTTACCTTTGGGTTATTCATTTAACCTAGATGGTTCAATGATGTACACCACCTTTGCAGTACTCTTTATTGCACAGGCCTACCATATTGACCTTAGCTTTACTCAACAAATCTTGATTTTGTTGACTCTTATGGTGACAAGTAAAGGTATTGCTGGTGTTTCAAGAGCTTCTATTGTTGTAATTTCTGCAACACTAACCATGTTCCATTTACCTGAAGCCGGCATTTTATTACTGCTCGGAATTGACCAATTCCTTGATATGGGCCGTACTGCAACAAATGTAGTCGGTAATAGTATTGCAACAGCTGTAGTGGCTAAACTTGAAGGTGAAAAAGTAGCTGATACTGAAGAATTACCAGAGACAGTATTAATTAAATCAACTCAAGAACAAACGACTGCTTAAGTCTATATTTTCTCCCACTCTCCCAATTTCAGAGCAATTTTATATGACCTTATAAAATTGCTCTTTTTTTTGCTCTAAAATTTAACAGTAGAAACTTACGAGTATTTTCATATTAAATAAAGGTAGAAACATTAGATTCCAATCACTATTAAATTTATTAAGAACAAACCTTAAAAATAGAATACAAACCAATCAATCAAATTTTATTTTTTAAAAAACACAGATCAAATGCTTATTTTTTAATACACTTTTAAATTCATTATTTTCATTAAACAACTGAATTTATTATTGAGTTTGACTATATAACTTTCAATACTATTAAAACAATTAAAGTTATCAATAAAAAACAACAACATAAAATTATCATCTGTTAAATAAGTCTTTGAATTATTCTATTATTTTTTATTTTTATATCATCAAAAATTTCATTTGTATTCTTTATATAAAAATTAAAAAAATAGAGATAAATTAGAAAAACTTAATAGATTTTTTATTTTTTTCATGATATTTATTAGCACTGAATAAAAGCAATGACTAAATGATTGTTGTCGAAACAAAATGATATTCAGGGATGCTTTTTATTCAGACAAGTTACGAATATGTTTTATATGGTATGTATTTTGCTTAGGACAAGCAGGCATATTCGGCAAACTTCTACTTCGTCACTTCATAAGGATATTTTCGATGTTGACTAAAACTGTTAAATCTTTCGGTTTAGCTATGGGCTTATTGGCCTGCTCTCTCCCACTTTACGCAAAAAATAATGTTGTTGTCGTTGCTACTGGCGGTACAATCGCTGGTGCTGGTGCAAGCTCAGCAAACAGTGCAACTTACACAGCAGCGAAAGTTCCAGTTGATGCTCTAATCAATGCAGTTCCACAAATCAAAGATTTGGCAAATGTAAGCGGTATTCAAGCATTACAAGTAGCTTCTGAAAGTATTACTGACAAGGAATTATTACAAATTGCTCGTCAAGTAAATGAACTTGTTAAAAAGCCATCTGTGAATGGTGTCGTAATCACTCACGGTACAGATACTTTAGAAGAAACAGCATTTTTCTTAAATCTTGTTGTTCATACTGACAAACCAATCGTTGTTGTTGGTTCAATGCGTCCTTCAACTGCACTTTCAGCAGATGGACCACTTAACCTTTATAGCGCAGTTGCTTTAGCAGCTTCTGACGAAGCAAAAAATAAAGGCGTTATGGTTCTTATGAACGACTCTATTTTTGCTGCACGTGATGTAACTAAAGGCATTAACATCCATACAAATGCTTTTGTTAGCCAATGGGGTGCTTTAGGTACATTAGTTGAAGGTAAACCATACTGGTTCAGACAGTCTGTTAAACGTTTTACAAATGCTTCAGAATTTAATATTGAAAATATTAAAGGTGATGCACTTCCAATGGTACAAATCGTTTACGGTTCAGACTCTATGCTTCCTGATGCTTATGAAGCATATGCAAAAGCTGGCGCTAAAGCGATTATCCATGCGGGTACAGGTAACGGTTCTGTTGCGAACTATATCGTTCCAACTTTACAAAAACTTCATGATAAAGACGGTATTCAAATTATCCGTTCATCACGTGTACCACAAGGTTTCGTATTACGTAATGCTGAACAACCTGACGATAAATATGGTTGGGTAGCTGCTCATGACTTAAACCCACAAAAAGCACGTCTTCTTGCAGCTTTAGCTCTTACTAAGACGAATGATGCTAAAGAAATTCAACGTATGTTCTGGCAGTACTAAGTTTTTCAACCAGTCCAAATCCGTTTGGGCTGGTTCTTTTGTTTTCTTGTATTTTCACTCGATAAAATAACTAAAATCTTTGATCAATCTTTCATTTTAATATTCTAAACATTTGCTTAAATACTAAAATCCTAAACAGTTTGCCAAAATATTAAGCATTTCCTTTGAACTTTGCATGCTAAACTATGCTGCGGTCGTATTAAGGATTGGTTTATGCAGTTTGTTCATCTCGGTATTTATACAGAATTTTCGATTACAGAGTCGATTGTTCGCATACCCGACTTGGTCAAGGCTGCTGTAAAGGATGAAATGCCTGCACTGGCTCTTACAGACTTATCTAACCTTCACGCTGCCGTAAAGTTTTATAATTCTTGCCTTAAAAAAGGTATTAAACCTATTTTAGGTAGTACCATACGTCTTAATGATGCTCAGCATCGTGTAACTTTACTTGCAATGAGTAATGTTGGCTGGAAAAGCCTGACCGAAATCGTTTCACGTGGTTTTATTGAAGGACAACAACTTAGTATCCCTTGTGTACAAAAAGAATGGGTACTTGAACAGCATCAAGATATTATTGTTCTGCTAGGTCAACACAGTGATGTTGGTCAAATGCTTTGCTCATCTAACCCACAAAAAGCTGAACCTTTACTTGAAGAGTGGATTGAAAAGTTTGGTAATCGTGTTTATCTTGCTTTAACACGTACTGATCGCCCTGGTGAAGAAGACTTTATTCAAGAAGCAGCAAAACTTGCTGCCAAATATAATGTTGGTGTAGTGGCGCATAATGATGTGCACTTTGTAGAAAAAGAAGATTTTGAGGCACATGAAGCACGTGTTTGTATTGCTGATGGTTATGTATTAGCAGATGATCGTCGTCCACGCTTATATAGTCCTGAACAGCATTTTAAAACTTCCGATGAAATGATCGAATTGTTTTCTGATATCCCAAGTGCTATCGAAAACACCTACAATATTGCAAAACGCTGTAATGTTAGCCTACAACTTGGCACCTACTTTTTGCCTGATTACCCAATTCCAGATGGATTTACCATCGACACTTACTTTGAGCACTTGTCAAAAGTAGGTTTAGAAGAACGCTTAGATTATCTATATCCTGTTGAAAAACGTGGCGAAGACTGGCCAGAAATTCGTAAACCTTATGATGAACGAATTGATTATGAAGTTGGAATTATCCTTAAGATGGGATTCCCTGGTTACTTCTTGATCGTAATGGACTTTATCCAGTGGGCTAAAAATAATGGCGTTCCTGTTGGGCCTGGCCGTGGTTCAGGTGCAGGTTCATTAGTAGCCTATAGCTTAAAAATTACTGACCTTGACCCACTTCGTTATGACTTGCTTTTCGAACGTTTCTTAAACCCAGAACGTGTATCGATGCCCGACTTTGACGTCGATTTCTGTATTGCTGGTCGTGACCGTGTTATCGATTATGTATCACGTACCTATGGTCGTGAAGCAGTTTCGCAAATTGCAACTTTCGGTACAATGGCTGCAAAAGGTGCGATTCGTGACGTTGCACGTGTTTTAGGTAAATCTTACGGTTTAGCTGATCGTATTTCAAAAATGGTGCCTACTAAGCCACTTGGTGTAGATTTGGCAACTGCTATTGAGATGGAACCTCAGCTTAAAGATATCGTCACTAACCCATCTAACCCAGATAATGATGATGCCAGTGAAATCTGGGAAATGGCATTAAAACTTGAAGGTATCACTCGAAATACCGGTAAACATGCTGGTGGTGTTGTTATTGCACCCGGTAAGATTACCGATTTCTCTGCTGTACTATGTGACGAAGACGGAACCAGCCGTGTTGCACAATACGATAAAGACGATGTAGAAGCTGCTGGTCTGGTAAAATTTGACTTCTTGGGTTTACGTAACTTAACCGTTATTGAAGATGCTATTCAAAATATTAATAAAAATCGCGATAGCAATGACCCTCTAAACATATCTCACGTCCCACTCGACGACGCTAAAGCATATTCAGTGTTTGCCGATGCAAATACAACAGCGGTATTCCAGTTTGAATCCGTCGGCATGAAACGAATGCTTAAAGAGGCACGTCCAAGCAAATTCGAAGAAATTATTGCGTTCGTATCTTTGTATCGTCCGGGCCCAATGGATCTGATTCCTGACTTTATTCATCGTATGCATGGTGGGGATTTTGAATATCTTCATCCTTTGCTTGAAGGCGTATTAGAGCCAACCTACGGGATTATGGTTTATCAGGAACAGGTAATGCAAACTGCACAGATTTGTGCGGGTTATACGCTTGGTGGCGCTGACTTACTTCGCCGTGCAATGGGTAAAAAGAAACCTGAAGAAATGGTGAAACAACGCCAAATCTTCCTTGAAGGTGCTGGACAAAAAGGTATTGATGAAAGCACCGCCAACCATATCTTTGACTATATGGAAAAGTTCGCGGGCTATGGTTTCAACAAATCACACGCGGCTGCTTATGCTCTTGTTGCATATCATACAGCATGGTTAAAAGCTCATTACCCTGCCGAATTTATGGCAGCGGTAATGTCATCGGAAATGCAGAACACTGACAGCGTCGTATTTTTGATTGATGACTGTCGAAATAATGGACTCGAAGTTCTACCTCCGTCAGTTAACATGTCGACTTATCATTTCCATGCCAGTGATGATAAAACCATCGTTTATGGTTTAGGTGCAATTAAAGGTGTTGGTGAACAGGCAATGCAGTCTGTTATTGACTCACGCCGTCAGCAAGGGCCTTATACAGACCTATTCGACTTCTGCCACCGTATTGATTTGAAAAAAATCAATAAACGAACCTTAGAAGCGCTTATCCGTGCTGGTGCACTAGATTGTTTAGGTATTGAACGTTCTAGTTTAATGGCTCAACTGCCAGAAGCAGTACAAGCAGCCGAACAAGCACGTAGTAACCGTGAAAGCGGGATTATGGACTTATTTGGTGAAGTTGAAGAAGTTCAACGTAAACCCGCTAAGCCAGTTAAACCATGGAGTGATGAAGTTCGTCTTAAAGGCGAAAAAGATACGCTTGGTTTGTATTTAACAGGCCACCCTATTGATGTTTACCGTCAAGAACTCAAAGCCTTTATTCCAGCAAAACTTAATGAAATTACTGCGACTCGTCGTGGTGTAACAACTGTTTATGCGGGTCTGGTTTTGGACGTAGCCAACTTTCCAAATCGCGTGGTTATTGTGCTAGACGATGGTACAGCACGTATTGAAGTCAGTTGTAATCATGAACGCTTCCAACGCTTTAAAGATATCATACAAGTTGAACATGTAGTTGTCTTTGAAGGCGAGATTTATGAGCGTGAAGGCTTTGATCGTCCAATGGGCCGTTTAAACAAAGCTTTTAACTTAAATGAGATTAGACAAAAACGTGCCAATAGCATTCAAATCAAGTTAACCCATGATTTAATGCAACCAAGTTTGGCAAAAGATCTACAAAATATCTTATTGCCTTATTGCAATGTTGATATGCATCAGCATATTGCACTAAATTTACACATTGACCAACCATATGCTCAGGCCGAGCTTCAACTTGGCCCACAATGGAAAGTCGCTCCTTTAGATGAACTTCTAGCCAAGCTAAGAGATTACTTTGGTAAAGATAATATTCATGTTGAATATCAGGTAAAATCTAAGGCAGCTAAAGCAGCAGACCCTGTTCGTCCGCAACCTGTTGCCTCACCTCCTGTGGACATGACTATTGATGATGCATTGGATTCATACCAAAGCGAAGTTTCTCAATATTCGTAATTTCTGGAAATCTTATGAGTTTGTTTGACGACACCGCTGTGTCAAAACAATTAGCACAAGTGCGTATTGTGATGGTCAATACCACTTTACCTGCTAATATTGGCAGTGCTTTACGCGCAATGAAAACAATGGGCTTGAGTAAGTTGGTTCTTGTTTCACCAAAGACCTATCCACATCCAGATATTCAAGCGCTTGCTGCTGGTGCACAAGATTTATTAGAACAAGTCGAAATTGTTGAAACGCTCGAAGACGCGATTAAAGATTGTCATTTAGTTTTTGGAACCAGTGCTCGAAGTCGTACTATTCCATGGCCATTGCTTGATGTACGCCCTGCTTCAAAAGAAGCAATTAAGGCTGCTTCGCAAGGCCAACAAATTGCAATTGTTTTTGGACGCGAAGACCGCGGCTTAACCAATGAAGAATTAGCTTTAGCAAACTATCACCTTACTATTCCTGTAAATTCGGACTATGGTGTACTGAACGTTGCTCAAGCGATTCAAGTCGTATGTTATGAACTTCGCATGTCGGTATTAGAGCAAAAAGAATCTGTTTCTGATGATGGACAAATGCCACTTGCACAAGGTCAAAGCATGCAATGGGATGAACCTTTAGTGACTCAGCAGCAAATGGAAGAGTTTTATCCTCATTTGGAAAAAATGCTGACTGAAATTGAATTTTTAGATCCAGAAAATCCACGTTTATTACCTTTACGCTTGCGTCGTTTATTTGGTCGTATACAATTAGATCGTATGGAATATCATTTACTTCGCGGTATTTTTAGTCGAGTTCAAGCCCTCACAAGCGGCAAATGGAAAAAAGCATCATCGGACAAGGAGGATCAATCCAATGCTTAAACAGCTTAAAGAAGATATACAGGCTGTCTTCGCGCGAGATCCTGCTGCACGAAATACGCTCGAAGTACTTACCAATTATCCCGGTATTCATGCCCTAGTGTTGCATAGACTTGCACATGAACTTTGGAAAAAAGATTGCAAAGGAACTGCCCGCTTTGTATCAACATTTAGTCGTTTTGCAACAGGAATTGAGATTCACCCTGGTGCAAAGATCGGCAAACGTTTTTTTATCGATCATGGTATGGGTGTTGTGATTGGTGAAACTGCTGAAATTGGTGATGACGTTACGCTATATCATGGAGTTACCCTAGGCGGTACGACATGGAAAAAAGGTAAACGTCACCCAACTCTAGAAGATGGTGTAGTCGTTGGTGCTGGTGCAAAAATTTTAGGGCCTTTTACAGTTGGTAAAGGCGCTAAAGTGGGTTCAAATGCTGTGGTGACAAAAGCTGTTCCCGCTGGTGTAACAGCCGTTGGTAATCCTGCGCGCTATATTTATAAAGATGCCGATAAAACCAAAGATCAAGATGAAGCACGCCGCCGTGATTATGCTCAGAGTATTGGTTTTGCTCCGTATGCGACTACTGCTGATCAATCTGATCCGATTTTAGAAGGAATGCGAGTTTTACTTGATCGTATTCAACACAACGAAACACGTATGAATAATTTGTGTCAGCGCTTATCCGAACTTGACCCAACTTTCAAAAAAGAAAGCCAAGATGAACAACCTTTTAGCGATGAAGAGCTAAAAATTCTTGAAGAAGTTCGTCGTGAATGCGGTGCGCAAAACAAGACATCAAAAACGTAATATTCTTGATTCATAATGTAACACGCTTACCCTTGCATGTCGGTTTAGGTTTTTCTAGACTTAGCTGTACCAAATCTGACTTTACTAAAATGAACGGAAGATCCTATGAATTTAAAGCCATTGGCGTATTTACTCCTTGCAACTTCTAGTTTAACAGCGTGTACAATGGCGCCTGTAAAAGAACAAAAAAATGAACCTTTTGTTTTCAAGGAACCTGACCTTACTCCTCCATTTTATGCTTTAAACCCATTTAATTATGATGCTCCGCCAGCATTTGAAGTTGCTTTAAAAGATGCTGCTGCTCAGCCTGTAACAAAAATGGTGGTAACTCGTCAGGATGATCCAACTAAATCGCTTACTTTAGATACAAACAAACTGATTGTACCCACAATTAATAGTTCACAACGTTCAGTGAAGTACGCAGTTTTAGCTGGCGATAATGAAATTGATGTGACAGAAATTGACGACTTCTTACAGCTTGTAGAAGGTAAAGCTCGTCACTACCCGCCTCGCTTTACAGACCGTCAGGAACGTAAAGGTTTTGAAAGCAAACTTAAAGAAGTGACTCAGCGCTTAGATACTTTAGCTGCTAATCCAAATGCTTCATTTGATATTTTAATTCGAGCATTCAAAGCAAGCGTACTTGCACGTAATTTAGATTTAGGTACTGTTCACACAACTAAATCTTTAGAATATGCTCAAAGACTTTTAAAAATTAGCCCAGACGATCCAGAAACGAATTTCTGGTTTGGTTTTGGTTTATCTGAAGGTGGTGGTCAGCGTGAAGCCATTCCATATTTAGACAAAGCCATTAAAGGCAATGTTCAAGAAGCATATTTAGCCGCTGCAAATAACTATATTGCAATGGAACAAAAGAAAAATGCGATTCAGACTTTAAAAAATTATAAAGTTAAATACCCTGATGAAGCTGAAGTGGCTGACCGTTTAATTCAAGAAATTGAAAAACAAGGTCGTTGGAATGTATGGCAAGTTTTAACAAACCCAGCCATGGCACCAGCTACGCCTGCAAAACCTGCAAAAAAATAAGTTTAAAATTTAAAAAAGGGCTGATTTGACAGCCCTTTTTTAAATTTGATCAATTGAAAAAAACTTTAAAATTTGTATGATCGGCATATTACTGATCCACATATTTGACCATAATGTTTGTTAGAAAAAGAAATTCAGCGCTCTTCACGGTCATAATCCTCGGTTCAATTCTCGGTGGATGTCAGGTCGTCAATGTTAAGCAACAAGCTCTCAACGTTACTATTGCAAATGAACGTAATAGTATTCTTACGCAAGATAAACTGAGTGAAGCAAGTCTTAACGTTTTGTCTATGTCAGGGCAAGAAGCCAAAACCTGTACAGATTCCCCTGACACCTGCGTAAATCAACTCAAAAACCTTCCTCAAATTTTAGACGAACAGCTTTTATCTACTGCGAGCGAAATGTATCTCGCAAAAACGATGGCTTTATCAGATTCTTCCGAGTGTAAAATTAGTCGATTCACTAAACACAAAGCGACTGATGAACAAAAAGCGATTCAGAATAAATATGACGATTGCTTAGACCAACAATTAACCTTTCTCGATAAGAGCATTCGTTATAGCTATGCCTATCTGTTTTCAACAAAACGTCAGCCGACCGACCGTATTTTTGATAACAGACAAGTTCAAATACGCGACTTTTATAATCAAGCCATTGCCAAAATGGTCAGTGTGTATGATTTGAGATACCCGCAAAAAAATGTGGTAGAGCCACAAATCCATATTGGTAAGAGTGTTTATTCAATAGACTTTGAATTTCATAGACAATTAACTGGCCAAAAATTAGAGAAATTAATTTCAAGCTATAACTTAAATTTCTCGGGTTTAAGAACAATTAACCGTCGTGATGGTTTCGGTTCTGAGTTTGTCGCCGTTTTTCCGAGCTCAGGAAAAGAAGATATTAATGAATATATTTTAGATCCACTTAATTACAGCTATAAAAATGGTGTGAATCCGAATATTCACCATGCACGTTATTTAGCTGCAACGATTGTGGCTGAGCCTAAAAATGCCAAAACTGTTCAAGACATTATAAATAACCCAGAATTTGTAATTCGAGTTTATGATCCTTATCGCACCGATAATATTAATGTCGCAGGTAAGCAATACCCTCTAGCTGCGAACTTCTCTGCACCTTACGGTTTATGGCTAGCTGAAAATAACTTAGGCGTAGCGGCTTATTTAAGCCTAATTGATCGTGATCAGCATTTAACTATGCCACATTTATATATGCTCGAACCTTATAATCCAAACAAAAAAATTATTGTGTTGGTGCATGGTTTAGCAAGTAGCCCCGAGGCATGGATTGCGCTCACCAACGATGTGATGGGTGATACTGTTTTAAGAGATAACTATCAAGTTTGGCAAGTTTTTTACTCGACTAACATGCCAATTTTAGAAAGTCGCTTCCAGATTTACGCTCTGCTTAAACAAGCGTTTGGTTCGCTAAACCCAAGTGACCCTGCTGCACACGATGCTGTGCTTGTAGGCCATAGTATGGGTGGTATTATTAGCCGTTTGCTGGTCAGTGATGGAGATATTACTCAACCAGCTTTAAAACTCATGACTGTACGCCAACAGAACCGTTTCAAGAAACACCCTATGGTAACTGAGCGATTGCAAATGCATTCAATTGGAAACTTTGATCGCGCAATTTTCTTGGCATCACCTCACAGAGGTACAGATTATGCAGATAGATGGTTTACGTTAGCTGCTCGTAAAATTATTCGTTTGCCGGGAGCTTTTTTATCTGCTGTAACAACATCGTTAACCACTGAAAATTTAGATGTTAAAGACTTCTTGAATAACATTGATAATGGTCTGATTCAAAATGGACCAAGTGACTTAAGCCATCAATCTAAATTTATGGAACTCACGGAAAATATTAATCCACATCAAGGATTAGTCTTCCACTCAATTATGGGTAACATTACCAAGAGCGATGATCCTAATGTGATTACCGATGGCATCGTTCCGTACAAAAGTGCTCACTTAGACGGTGCAAAGTCTGAGAAAGTCCTTCCGGGCGGTCATTCAATCCAGCTCACACCACAAGCAGTATTAGAACTACGACGTATTTTACGAGAGCATTTAGTCGAACACGATTTATATAAACCATAAAAATAAAAAAGAGCCAAAGGTGATCCTTTGGCTCTTTTGTTTTAGACTAGATTTTACTGCCCAGAACGAATGATGTAATCAAACGCAGAGAGTGATGCTTTAGCACCTTCACCTGTAGCAATAATGATTTGCTTGTAAGGCACTGTGGTACAGTCACCCGCAGCAAATACACCTTGTACATTGGTTTCGTTGCGGTCATTCACAATGATCTCACCACGGTTGGTTAACTCAACCTCACTGCCTTTCAAGAAGTCAGTGTTTGGTAATAAACCAATCTGTACAAAGATCCCTGCAAGCTCTACCACATGCTCTTCATCAGTCGCACGGTCTTTATATTTAAGACCGGTTACTTGTGAGCCGTCGCCTAACACTTCTGTACTTAAGGCATTCATAATTACAGTGGTGTTCGGCAAGCTATGCAGTTTGTTTTGTAAGACTTGGTCAGCACGAAGTTTTGTGTCGAACTCAACCAAAGTTACATGCTCCACGATCCCTGCAAGGTCAATCGCAGCTTCAACACCTGAGTTACCACCACCAATCACCGCGACACGTTTGCCTTTGAACAATGGACCATCACAGTGTGGGCAATACGCCACACCACGGGTGCGGTATTCAGCCTCACCTGGTACATTCATTTCTCTCCAACGTGCACCTGTTGAAAGGATCACAGTTTTCGATTCAAGTTTCGCACCGTTTTCAAGTTCAACTGCAACCAGACCATTTGCTGTTTGGTTGGCACCCGTGATTTTGCTAACACGTTGCAGGTTCATGATATCGACATCGTATTCACGAACGTGTGCTTCCATCTCGGCAGCAAACTTAGGACCTTGAGTCTTTTGCACAGACGTGAAGTTTTCAATGTCCATGGTATCCATCACCTGACCACCAAAGCGTTCAGCTACGATACCAGTGTTAATACCTTTACGTGCTGCATAGATGGCTGCTGTTGCACCCGCAGGCCCACCACCAATCACCAATACATCAAAAGCATCTTTAGCATTGAGTGTTGCTGCATCTTTTTCAGCTGAGTTGGTGTCGAGTTTTGCCACAATCTCTTCAAGGGTCATACGACCTTGACCAATGTGCTCGTTGTCTTGGAACACCATTGGTACAGCCATGATTTTGCGTTGTTCCACTTCATCTTGGAAGAATGAACCGTCAATCATGGTTGCTGTGGTGTTCGGGTTATAAATCGCGATCAGGTTAAGCGCCTGTACCACGTCCGGACAGTTATGACAGCTTAATGATACAAACACATCAAAGTTGGCTTTGAGGTTTAGGCCTTTAATTTGGTTGAGCACTTCATCAGAAACCTTCGGTGCATAACCAGAGACTTGTAACAGAGCCAAGATCAAAGACGTAAACTCATGACCCATTGGTAAGCCGGCAAAGAATACACGAGGCTGTTCACCTACTTTAGCCACACCAAAGCTTGGACGACGTGTATTGTTACCATCAAAACGGGCAGTCACCTTGTCAGAAAGCTCAGCGATTTCTGTCACCAGTTCTTTAATTTGAGCAGCTTTATCTGACTCATCTAAAGCAGCCACTAATTCGATTGGACTTTCTAAACGTTCTAAGTAAGCTTTTAATTGAGTTTTAATGTTTTGATCTAACATCTGTTTTACTCCAATTCATCCAAATTCTTTCAATAGATGCATAGTACGTTAAAACACAAAATAGGTGAAACAGTATGTTTTTATAGATTTAATCGGTTTTTTAGATTTTATTCTTTTCATTCAAAAAAAAAACAACCTGAACTTATCCCAGCGCAGGTCGGCAAACTGGTTAAACTAAAGTAACACCACACCAAATACAGCCCCAGCAATTAAGACATGTAAAGGATGAACTTTTTTAATTAAAGATAATAAAGTTGCAATGACTACCATAATAATAAGTAAAGTATTTATGGCAGCTGCCTCAGAAATAATCCAAGCACTGGCAAGCACCGTCCCCACTGTGACGGGTTGTAAAGCAAGCTGTAAAACACGGCGCCATTTTTTATCTTTGAACTTAGACCAGCCTCTCATTACAAATACCGTAATAAGAGATGAAGGTAGAAATTTAGCGGTAGAGGCCACAAGTAAACCTGACAGCCCTGCTACATGCCATCCCACCAATGGTACAATCATCATGTTCGGACCGGGAGCTGCTTGAGCCATAGCAAACAAAGCACTAAATTCTTGTGCAGTCATCCAATGATGAATATCAACCACTTGACGCTGCATTTCGGGCAAAATCGTGTTTCCGCCACCAAAAGCTATAAGAGACAACTGAGTAAAAATGATCGCTAAAGCAAGTAGAACTGCTCCCATTACACACGTCTCCAAATAATAGATGAATAAAGTGCCAATAGAATCAACATGGTCAAAAGCAAAGAAATTTTTAGAAAAGCAATACTGATAATTGCAGCCACGACAACACACATCGCTATCGGGTTACGTAATAATGGTTTCAACATTTTTAAGCCAGTTGCTACCAGAAGCCCTGCTGCTGCTGCTCCTAACCCTTCAAAAAGATGCTTAACCATTAAATTATTTTGGAACTGCTCATAAACATAATGTAAAAGTACAACAATAACAGTAGGTGCAAGGATCAGACCAATGAGAGAGCTCACTGCACCACGAACACCCCGAAACTCCATGCCAATCGCAACTGAGAGATTAATGATGTTGCCTCCTGGTAAGAATTGACACAGACCAAGTAACTCAGTGAATTTTTCAGGACTTAACCATTGTCTCTGCTCTACAATGACTTTTCTTGCTAAAGGTAAAACACCACCAAATCCAATTAAACCTAATGTTAAAAAACCTAAAAATAACTCTGTGCATGTGGGTACACTCTCCTTCCGCACGGCAATCTCAACATGGTTCATTTTCGTTACTTTTCACTTTATCTGACCAAGATAGAATGATACTTTTGTGATATATCTACAAATGCTTTTATTTTCACTAAGCATACCCTAAAGGTATTTCTATGCTCGATTTACATAAGCTTCACGCCTTTGTAGTAGTGGTTGAAGAAAGAAATATTACGCATGCAGCAAATCGATTGTTTATACAACAGCCGCCTCTAACGCGTTTACTCAAAAAACTTGAAGAAGAACTCGGTACACAATTACTTATTCGTCAACCGCGCGGGATTGAACCAACTGAGGCAGGTCTAGCTTTATTTAAAGAAGCACAGCTTTTATTAGAGCATGCTAAACATATACCCCAACTTGTCCAAGATGTTAGCCAAGGCAAAACTGGACAACTCAATATTGGTTTTACAAGTTCCGCAGGTTTACATCCGCTTATTTCGCTGGTATTGCGCTCATATCGTGAAATGTACCCAGCTGTACAGACTAAACTTGAAGAAGCAGGCAGCCAAAAGCAATTAGATTGGTTAATTTCAGAAAAGCTTGATATTGCGTTTTTAAGAGCGCCGATTAGTCGTGATATTGGTTTGAAACATCTGCATATATTAGATGAGTCAATGGTAGTAGCATTGCCTATAGACCATCCACTTACAAAAAGAGAGAAAATTCGTTTAGTTGACTTATCTGATGAGAATTTTGTTTTATACCGTCGTTCTTCAGGACAGGGCTTATATGACAATATCTTATATAGTTGCTATCAAGCAGGTTTTAGTCCGCGCATTGTTCAGGAAGCACCTCGACCTACCGCAACATTAAATTTAGTCGCTGCCGGAATTGGTATAACGATTGTACCAGCATCAATGCATAACTTTTGGGAACATGGAATTGTCTATCGAGAATTTGATGATTCAATAAAACTGAATGCGCCTATTTACTTGATTACACGAGAAAATGAAAACTCGGCTAAAGTTTCAAACTTTATTGAACTTATGCAAAAACTTTTGCCCACAATCACCTGAGTGTAAAAACCAAGCAATAAAAAGTGCCCCAAGTGGAGCACTTTTTTATGAAACTATTTATTTTTGATTTACTCGTTTTGACAGCTCTTCTGCCGATTCTTTGCGCTCAGAATAGCGATCTGTCAAATATTCTTTTTGCCCACGCGTTAATAATGTGAACTTATACAGTTCCTCCATCACATCAACTATTCGATCATAGTAAGAAGAAGGTTTCATACTGCCATCTTCTTCAAACTCTAAAAAAGCTTTAGCAACTGAAGACTGATTTGGGATGGTAATCATACGCATCCAACGACCTAAAATACGCATTTGATTGACTGCATTAAAAGATTGCGAACCACCACTAACTTGCATGACTGCTAGGGTTTTACCCTGAGTTGCACGGATTGCTCCAGCTGCTAAAGGAATCCAGTCAATTTGAGCTTTTAAAATAGAACTCATCGCACCATGACGTTCAGGCGAACACCATACCATGCCTTCTGCCCAAGCTAATAGTGTATGTAATTCTTGGACTTTAGGATGATCTGTTCCTGCATCCTCAGGCAAAGGTAAACCTTTCGGATGAAAGATTTTGACTTCAGCACCTAAATATTCAAGGATTCGGCCAGCAGTCAGCACAGCAAAACGACTATAAGAGCGTTCACGATTAGAACCATATAACAATAAAATCCGAGGTGGATGCTCAAGCTGCTGCGCTTGCACTTGCTCAAATGTAGGTTTATCTAGAAGATCTAATGCTACATTTGATAAATCATTATTAGGACTGTTCATGTAAGAAATACTTTTTCTTGAGCCAAAGAGAAACTGTAACGAGTGAAATTAAAACTGGCACTTCAACCAACGGCCCAATCACTGTGGTAAATGCCACAGGTGATGCCAAACCAAAGGTTGCAATAGCTACAGCCAATGCCAACTCAAAGTTATTACCTGCCGCGGTAAATGAAATAGCAGTAGTACGTGGGTAGTTATTCCCCATCCGTTTACTCATAAAGAAGCTAATGAAGAACATTACGACAAAGTAAATTGTAAGTGGAATCGCAATACGTAATACATCTAAAGGTAAGCTCACTACATCCCCACCTTTTAGACTAAACATCGCCACAATAGTAAAAAGTAAAGCAATTAAACTAATCGGGCTGATCTTTGGTAAAAATTTACTTTGATACCATTCCAACCCTTTCGACTTGACTAAAATCAAACGCGTCAAGAATCCCATTAAAAATGGAATACCTAAGTACACCAAAACCGCGTGTGTAATCGTCCAGAAATTCACATCAATGACTTGCCCTGCCACACCAAAATACGGCGGCAAAAAGGTCAAAAATAGCCAAGCATACGTACTGAAAAATAAGATTTGGAAAATACTGTTAAAAGCAACCAACGCTGCAACGTATTGGTTATCACCGCAGGCTAAACCATTCCAAACCAATACCATGGCAATACAACGTGCCAAGCCAATTAAAATAAGGCCGGTCATATACTCTGGATAGTGATGTAAGAAAATAATCGCAAGGATAAACATTAAAACTGGAGCAATAATCCAGTTTTGTACCAACGATAGAGTTAAGGTTTTCTTATCTTTAAATACTTCTGGTAACGCAGCGTAATCAACCTTTGCCAACGGTGGATACATCATCAAAATTAAGCCGATTGCAATCGGGATATTAACGTTATCTACACTTAGTTCATTTAAAGACATAGAGGCCTGAGGAAAGAAAACTCCAATGGCTAAACCTAAAGCCATTGCAATGAAAATCCATAGCGTCAGGTTTCGATCTAAAAATGAAAGCCCTTGTCTGGTCATGTTCTACTCGAAGAAAGAATTGATTAATTTTGTTCAATACACAAATGATTGATACACCTATGCTAGAAATCCGAATTTTTAAGATAGAAATCTAGGAAGATTAATCGCAGCACGTTGTAGTGATGAAAGGCTGATATTGTTGTTTTACTCTTGTCTCACTCTCATCATTTTCTATCACCTTTAAAATATCTAAAGCCCATACAGGTAAATCAGGATTTAAGCTGTAATAGACCCACTGACCTTTTCTTTCATCAAGTAATACGCCATGAGTTCTTAATAAGGCCAAGTGACGAGAAATTTTCGGTTGGCTCAATTCAAGCTGCTCTGTTAGCTCACAAACACAAATATTTTGTTTATTTAGAACTAATTTAAGAATATTTAACCGAGTTTGGTCAGATAGACATTTAAAGAAATCGACTTGGTTGATCATATCTTCAACAGAATATATTCGTTATTGCAAATATACGGATATCCATATATAAATGCAATATCTTAATTTGACAATAAATTTACCATGACTGAGCTAGTGAAGATTTACCATAACCCTGCTTGCGGAACCTCGCGCAATACATTGGCGCTTATTCGTCATGCAGGACTTGAGCCTATTGTTATTGAATATTTGCAAACACCACCAAGTAAAGATGAATTGATTCAACTCATTAAGGATTCAGGCTTAACTGTACGTGAATCAATTCGTAAAAATGTTGATCCCTACAAAGATTTAGAGTTAGAACAAAACCATTGGACAGACGAGCAATTAATTGATTTTATGGTGGAGTATCCAATTTTAATTAATCGCCCATTTGTGGTTACACCAAAAGGCACACGACTTTGCCGTCCTTCTGAAATCGTGCTCGACATTTTAGATTCAAAAAACTTAGGCTATTTTGCAAAAGAAGATGGTGAAGTGATTATTGATGAACAAGGTCGTCGTATAAAATAATTGAAGATACTTATTAATATAAAAAGCTAAATGGCACGACACCATTTAGCTTTTTTGAATGAAACGGATTAAAAATAGGACTTAATAAAAGGAAGAAGTTGCTCTCCTATCACCATGCCCAATAATCCGACTAATGCAACAAGAGGTGGAGCTGGTGACTTAACATTTAAAACGTAATATAAGACACCAACAAGCAACCCTACAGCCAAAGATAACAAGTACATTTTCATCGTACATACCTTAGAGAATCCAGCCATTTAATCAGCAGGTTCCCATACTGTTTTATTTAAAATGCGAAACACGAGCACCCTAGTGCGCCCCAGAAAGATTTTTTGTCCTTATCATTTACAGGAACATCAAGCATCCAAGCGTGGCTGTGTCCATGCATGCCACAGCTGCTAGCACATTCACACAATGCACTTTGTGACTGTAATGATTGATTCGAGGGCGCATTACGATTTTCAGATAAACGCCACTGACCACCAAAGCGTTTTACCGGCGACCATGTTGGAGATGCTGGCGGCAACGGCGGATCGTCTTGCTTAAACTCAGCCCCTGCATATACCACTTTTCCACCTAAAACAGTGAGTACAGACTCAATCCACTGGATATCTTCTGCTTCAACTTTGAAGTAGTCATCAGACAACACGACCAAGTCAGCAAGTTCCCCGGTTGTGAGTGAACCTTTGACATCTTTTTCACCTGAGAACCAAGCCGAACCTTTAGTCCAGAGTTTGAGTGCAATCTGACGGTCTAATAGATTTTTTTCATCATAGAGTGGCAAACCACCCACTGTTTTACCTGTAGTCAGCCAATACAAACACACCCAAGGATTATAAGAGGCAACACGAGTCGCATCTGTCCCCGCACCCACAGGAACACCAAGCTCTAACATTTTCTTAACTGGTGGCGTTGCCTGAGCAGCCTCGGCACCATAGCGTTTTACGAAAATCTCACCTTGATATGCCATACGGTGTTGAATGGCAATACCACCGCCCAACGCACCAATACGTTCAATATTACGCTCAGATACGGTTTCGGCGTGGTCAATAATAAATCGAGTTGCGAATGGCTGTTTTGAGTTGACGCGCTCAAATACATTGAGCAAACGATTAATGCTTTCATCGTAAGTTGCATGAATACGGAATGGCCATTTCTTTTCAGCCAAGTGTTCTACGATGGCTTCGAGTTCACCTTCCATTTTTTCTGGTAAATCTGGACGTGGTTCATAGAAATCTTCAAAGTCACCGGCCGACCACGTCAGGTTCTCACCAGCTCCATTCATTCTAAATAATTCATCACCATCGCCCGGAAATGTCATTTCTGTCCAGCGGCGATAATCATCAAGCTCTTGGCCTGCCTTCTGAGCAAATAGGTTATAAGCAATTCGAACTGTCATTTGATTTTGATCGTGTAATTGCTTAATCACATCATAATCTTCAGGGTAGTTTTGACCACCACCACCTGCATCAATTGCCGAAGTAATGCCTAATCGATTTAGTTCGCGCATGAAATGACGAGTTGAATTGACTTGATCTTCAACTGGCAATTTCGGCGCTTTACCTAAGGTCGAATATAAAATCATAGCGGATGGAGTTGCGAGCAACAGACCTGTTGGTTCACCCTTTGCATCTCGTACAATTTTGCCTCCGGGTGGATCTGGAGTGTCTTTATTAAAGCCTAATACATCAAGCGCTGCCCGGTTCAACAAAGCACTGGCATATAAATGTAAAACAAAGACAGGAGTATCTGGCGCAGCTTTATTAATTTCTTCTAAAGTTGGTAACCGCTTTTCAGCAAACTGGAACTCAGTCCAACCGCCTACTACACGGACCCATTGTGGAGCTGGCGTATTATCTGCTTGCTCTTTAAGTAAGCGTAGTGCATCTGCAACAGATGGCACACCTTCCCAGCGCAGTTCCATATTGTAATTTAGGCCACCACGAATAATATGCAGATGACTGTCATTTAGACCCGGTATAACGCGACGACCATTTAAGTCTACGACTTTGCTTGTAGGTGTTGCGAGCTTCATAACCTCATCATTTGTACCCGTACGTACGACTTTACCATCTGCAATGGCAATTGCTTGTACTTCTGGATTGTGAGGATCTAGTGTTGTGATTTTACCGTTTATGAGTATGAGGTTTATTTCGGTCATTCTGAACTCCATTCTTGTGAATTATCGTTCTAAAAAATAAAGGCATATCTGTATTAATATCACTTAAATATTGAATACTAGACATGCCTTTACCTAAATCAGTACTGTTTTATTTTGCAGGAACTGGTGCAAGTACTTCGTGTTTTGAAGTTGTACGTTCAGGTGCCTTATGTACCATCGTATAAGCATAATCCACACCCATACCATAAGCACCAGAATGCTCGCGTACAATTGCCATAACTGCATCATACGTATCACGGTGTGCCCAATCACGTTGCCATTCAAGTAATACTTGTTGCCAAGTTACTGGAATAACACCTGCTTGAATCATGCGCTGCATAGAATAATCGTGAGCTTCTTTCGATGTACCACCTGACGCATCGGCAACCATATAAATTTCATAATCACCTTCAAGCATAGCGCCAAAAGCAAAAGTGTTATTGCACACTTCAGTCCATAAGCCTGAAACAATCACTTTTTTACGATTATTTTTTGCAAGAGAATCACGTACTTTTTGGTCATCCCATGAGTTCATAGAAGTACGTTCTAGTAATGGAGCATCTGGAAATACATCTAAAAGTTCTGGATAGGTATGACCAGAGAAGCTTTCAGTTTCAACCGTAGTAATGGTGACAGGAATATTGAATGTTTTAGCTGCTTTGGCTAACCCTACAGTATTATTCTTTAATACTTGGCGATCTATTGACTGTACCCCAAAAGCCATTTGTGGCTGATGATCAATAAAAATAACCTGACAATTCGTTGGTGATAATTGTTCTAAAAGTGATTTATTCATGAATAACTCCGTTATTACTGATAAGTTTTGTGTTTAAGTAAATAATCTAATGTTTATTATCAAAACAGATAAAAGTGTAAAAAAATAGACAGTAAATCAGCTCGAATCTGTATGCTGTACGAATACAATAAAATCAATGATTGCTTTTTAATTTTTATAGTTTAATCATTGGTATATATTTTTTTAACTTTTGCTTATCCATGGATCGATTAGACTGTATTTCCACTTTTGTAAGTGTCGTAGAGCATGGGAATTTTAGTAGCGCAGCCAGAGCACTCGACATCTCTCGTGACTTAGTTGCCAAACGTGTTTGCTACCTCGAAAACGATCTCAGAACCACACTTTTAACTCGAACAACAAGACAGATGAACCTCACCTCTTGTGGGGAAAAATTTTATCAACATAGTAAAGTCATTTTAAGTGAGTTTGAATGGGCTGCTTATGAAATTAGCTACAATCAGCAGTACCCTGAAGGCGAACTTAAGCTCAATACCCCCATGTCTTTTAGCAATATTTTTCTTCAACATATCATTTCAGACTTTATAGAGAAATATCCCAGTATCAAAATTGATTTATTCATGACTGATCAGCTATTAGACACGAATAATAATAAATTTGATTTAACCATTCGTGTAGATGGTTCACCTCCAAATTTAGCAAATAGTAAAATATTAAATACCTATCAACGATATTTATATGCAACACCTGAATATTTTAATCAGCATGGCCTGCCAACCTCTTTAGAAGAACTTAAAGAACATAAATTTCTGATTTACTATCAAGATAGCCGACATAAAAAATTGATTTTCCAAAAAGATCAAAAAGAAGTGTCCTTTAATTGCTTCCCTGTGATGACGTGTAATAATGGGGAATTATTATTAGATATGTGCTTGAAAGATCACGGTATCGTTTTTCTTCCAGAGTTTATTGCAGAGCCTTATTACAAAGAAGGCAAATTACAGAAATGTTTGGAGGACTACACCAGTCAGCCGCTTCACTTATATGTCACATGGCCAAACCGTAAGATTTTATCGAAGAAGGTCAAACTATTTATTGATTTTCTAACGCGTCAAATCGTTCCTATAAAATAACCAATCTGGGCCTTTTCCATAGGAATTGGCCCGTTATTTTTTAGTTATTTGAAATAGTTTCAATTTTTTTATTTTTAAATAAATTTAATAAATTTTGATCTGCTGTTGCTGTGCGGTCTTCTTCAATAAATGTCGTCGCGTAGTGTTCTAAATGCTCTTCCATCAATTGAGTGGCTCGCTTTTCATCGCCTTGCTCAATGGCATTTAAAATTGCACGATGTTCATCTGCCGAACAATTATTATGTTTTGGAATTTCATATAACCCAATTAATAACGAAGTCCTTGCAATAAGCGTCTGCAAATAACTGGTTATAATCGTATTTTGATTTGCTTCAATCAGCTTTAAATGAAATTGTCCTGATAGCTTAATCCACTCGGCCCAATTGCCAGCTAAACGCTCATGAGACTCTTGATCTACTAAACCTCGAAGCTCACTAAAATCTAGGCTATGTGACTTTTGAGCTAGCTTTTTTACAGTAGCGATTTCAAGCATGCTGCGTGCTTCAAAGACCTCTTTTGTTTCATAAGCACTATGTTTTGCGATGAGTGCTCCACGATTGGGCTGAATTTCGATGACCTTATCATGTGCAAGTTTGACAAAAACACGTCTTAACATTCCTCGCGTTACACCGAATGCTTCACACAAAGGTGCTTCAACTAAACGTGCGCCAGGGGCAAGTTGTCGATTTAAAATAGCATCTACAATAGCGTTATATATATGGTCATCAATTTCATCATTGCTCATTTCTACGGCTTTTTTTGGTGCATTCGATGGCATTGATTTTTCCATTTTTTATTGATGCTCCCTCTTTTTAAAACTTTATCTCATGACAGTAGTGTAAGTTTAACTTAAGCGTTTTGGAATATCGCTCTCATTCCCAAACCACTTATGATGAGCTAAACAATCCAATATTAGACATCTAAATATCCACTTATACACCTAAATTTACTTACTTTTTATAAAAAATTAAGCACTTCTCATTTTATAAATTTGTCTCTTCATATCCAAAATCCATACCAGTTTTAATGACTCATAAACACTACTTCCTAAATTTGGCATAACTTTTGCTCAATTAAAATTGTGCACAATCTAAATATCACATTGTACACAATTTTAATTTCATTCTTTTAGACAGAAAAACAATGCTGCTGAAAGTGCCTCCATCTTAGGGAAGTGAGTGTTCAAGATGAATAATACCGAAGCAATAATTAAACCTTCTTATGATGCAAAACTGACAAATCAAGATTTAGCTCCTTTAAAAAAGCAAACATGGGGCGCTTATAATATTTTTGCTTTCTGGATGTCTGATGTTCATAGTGTCGGCGGTTATGTTATGGCTGGGAGCCTTTTTGCACTAGGGCTCAATAGCTGGCAGGTACTTTTATCGTTACTGATCGGCATTGCCATAGTTCAGTTTTTTACAAACCTCATTGCCAAGTCTAGCCAACAAACGGGTACGCCCTATCCTGTGATTTGCCGCGCAACTTTTGGTGTACTTGGTGCCAATATTCCTGCTGTTATTCGTGGGCTTATTGCTGTCGCATGGTATGGCATTCAAACCTATTTGGCATCAAGTGCTTTCTTATTGGTCATTTTAAAGTTCTTTCCAGAATGGTCGGTGTATGCCGATGTTTCAACTTATGGCTTTCTTGGACTTTCCTATTTAGGATGGGTTGGCTTCATGCTGCTTTGGCTACTTCAAGCGATTGTTTTTTGGTCTGGCATGGACAGCATTCGGAAGTTTATTGACTGGGCGGGTCCGGCTGTCTACGTTGTGATGTTTGCGATGGCAGTATGGCTCATCTGGAAAGCTGGCTGGCAAAATATTGATTTAAACTTGAGCGGTGTTCAATACGGCGGTTTTACGGTTGTACCTGTCATGATTGGTGCTATTGCGCTTGTTGTTTCATATTTTTCAGGGCCTATGCTGAACTTTGGTGACTTTTCTCGTTATGGCAAAAGCTTTAATGCTATTAAAATGGGGAACTTTCTTGGGCTACCGATTAACTTCTTAGGCTTTTCCTTACTTACTGTAGTTTGTATTGCGGCAACGCTTCCAGTCTACGGCAAGCTGATTACAGACCCTGTCGAGATGGTTGGAAAACTTGATAATACCTTTGTGGTGATTTTAGGCAGTTTAACCTTAATGATTGCCACCATCGGGATTAATATTGTCGCTAACTTTGTTTCACCTGCCTTTGATTTTTCCAACGTTTCACCGAGCAAAATTAGCTGGCGCATGGGTGGAATGATTGCAGCAGTTGGTTCGATTTTCATTACCCCATGGAATTTGTTTAATAACCCTCAAGTGATCCATTACACCATTGATATTTTAGGCGCATTTATCGGTCCACTTTTTGGTGTATTGCTCGCCGATTTTTACCTCGTTAAAAAACAAAAAATCGAAGTAGATGATTTATATACCTTAGATCCCAAAGGTTCGTATTGGTACAAAAATGGTTATAACCACTCTGCCTTTTATGCCTTAATTCCAGCTTCATTAATTCCTATTCTCTGCGTACTTTTACCACAACTCTCTGCACTTGCTAATTTCACATGGTTTATTGGGATGGGATTCGGTTTTATCATTTACCGATTTCTTAACCAACCGCTTGCCCATGCTAAATCGGCAATGACTAAGGTAAAAGTATAATGAAAATAAAAATTATTAATCCCAATACCACCCAAAGCATGACAGACAAAATTGCTGCATCAGCAAAGATAGTCGCAAATTCTGATACTCAAATTATTGCAGTGAGTCCTCAAATGGGACCTGCAACAATTGAAAGTTATTATGATGAAGCCCTAAGTGCAATAGGTGTGCTAGAGGAAATTCGCCAAGGTGAACAGCTAAATGTAGATGCTTATGTTATTGCATGTTTTGGGGACCCTACGCTTTATGCCGCCCGTGAAATCACTTCGGCACCTGTGATTGGGATTGCCGAAGCAGCTATGCGAACTGCAAGTTATGTCAGTACTGGGTTTAGTGTAGTCACAACCTTACAACGCACAGTGAATATGAGTTGGCATCTGGCTCATCGCTATGGCTCTACGCCATTTTGCAAAAATATTCGAGCTTGTGATATTGCAGTTGAAGAGTTGGAGCTTCCTGACTCAAATGCCTATCGGACTGTACGAGATGAATGCAAGAAAGCACTAGTAGAAGATAAAAGCGATGCAATTGTTTTGGGCTGTGCAGGTATGAGCGATTTATGTCTAAAGTTACAAAAAGAGTTGGGAGTGATTGTTATTGACGGCGTTACAGCAGCAGTCAAACAAGCTGAAATGTTAGTTCAGTTAAATTTAAAAACCAGCAAAGTTGGTGATTGGGCCTCACCTCCTGTAAAGAGTTACACAGGCATATTGTCAGGATTTGGAGCATATTAGAAATAAATTACTGTTTCAATTCCAACTCAAAACGCTACGTTGGAATTGAAACAAAGAATAATTAAAGGAATTAAGCCTCTGCTAACTCTGACTGTTGTTCATTTTTATAAAATGGCACATCGCCATTAATAGTTGCACGGTGCATGATGCGATGAGCATCGCCATAATCAAATAATGCTTTATGTTGCGTACAACGGTTATCCCAAATCGCGATATCACCATCTTGCCACTTCCAGCGCAAATGAAATTGCTCTTGGGTCGCATGTTCAAACAAGAAATCAAGTAATTGCTCACTTTCTTGTTCAGGTAACTCATTAATGCGAGTGGTAAAGCCCTCACTTACAAACAGCAAAGGCTCACCTGTAACTGGATGAGTACGCACCACTGGGTGAACCACTGGCGGGTTACGCTTAAAGGTTTGTAAAAGCTTTTCACGTTCTTCTTCGTTATGGGCAAAACGTTCAAGTGGAAAAGACTTACGAATGTCGTGTGTTGCAGTTAAGCCACGTAATTTTTGCTGTAACTCAAGCGGAAGCCCTTTAAAAGCTGCTATGTTGCTCGACCACAACGTGTCACCGCCTACAGGTGGAATTTTAATGGCTTGCAACACACAACCCAAAGGTGGAGTTTTACTAAAAGTCACATCTGTGTGCCAAAGTTCATTGTCACGCAAATCTTGTTTCCAGCTATCGAGCACCATCACCTCAGGTACATCTTCAATTGAAGGATAAATCGGGTGCACATGTAAGCTGCCAAAACTGCGTGCCAAGTCTGCTTGTGCTTGCGGTGCTAATTGTTGCTTTCGAAAAAAAATGACCTGATGATCAAGCAAAGCCTGCTGGATTTGTTGCGTTGTCTGTTCATTTAACGCATTCAAATCGATATCGTGAATAATTGCGCCAATGGTAGGCTTGATCACTTCAATATTTAAGTTTGCTACTACTGTATTCATCTTCTTTACTACAACTGCTGACCATACCAAGGAGAAAACTGTTTTTGTAACCAACGTAAAAACAGCTCAAAACTAACTGCGACAATCGCAATCACAATAATGCCTAGAATCACCGTATCGGTAATTAAGAACTGCGCTGCCGATTGCACCATAAAACCAATACCACGGTCCGCTGCAACCAACTCTGCTGCAACTAAGGTTGACCAGCCCACCCCAAGACCAATACGAATCCCGGTAATAATATGAGGTAAAGCCGTTGGTAAAATGACATGCCAAAAGACTTGTGACTGACTCGCACCCAACGACAATGCCGCACGTTCACGATTAAGCTGATGACTTAATACACCGTGTGCACTACTAATAATGACAGGCGCCAATATCGAGAAGAAAATCAAAAGTACTTTTGTGGTTTCACCAATACCGAACCAAATAACAAGTAACGGTAAATAAGCTAATGGTGGAATTGGACGTAATAATTCAACCAAAGGATCTAGAACAGCACGAACCCATTTGTTCAGGCCCATCCATAAACCCAGTGGTACACCAATGACTACAGCAGCAATTAAAGCTAAAAACACACGAGAAATACTGGCTGCCAAGTGTTGCCACAAAGTTGCTTTCATAAAGCCTTCTTGGCTAACCGATATAAATTTTTGCCAGACTGCCTGTGGGCTTGGTAAAAACAGTTCAGGCACAACATGCAAAGCAGTAATGAGGAACCAGAGTGCAACCACACTTCCCACACTAATTATGCTGACTGCCAAAGTGCGATGCTTCTCAAAAAATGACGATAGAAATGAAGCATTTTCTGTTTGCACATCTGGCTTAAGTTTTAGCTCTGCTTTGTCATACTCATAGACGTTATCTTTAGTGTTCATGTAGGTAACGCCTCCTTACCGCTTTGTTTTTGTGCCCTTAAACTTTCAAATAGCTGCTCTCTGAGCTGAATAAATTGAGGGTCCGATTTAATTGAGCGAATAGACTCGCCCTGACGATATCGTTGAGCAAAATCCAGATGTAGAGTTTCTACAATTTTGCCTGGATGCGCTGTCATCAGAACTAACTGATTGCTGAGCAATAATGCTTCTTCAATGTCATGAGTAATTAAAAAGAAGCTTTTATTTTGTTGAATCCATAAATCGAGCACTAACTCCTGCATGTTTTCACGCGTAAAAGCATCTAATGCCGCAAAAGGTTCATCTAATAAAATAAACGGCGCGTGACTAATCAAAGCTCTAGCAATACCAACACGTTGTTTCATACCACCGGAAAGTTCCCAAATATTGGCTTTTTCAACGTGACTTAAACCTACAATTTTTAAAATTGCGTTCACTTGTGCTTCGATATCCGCGCGCTTTAAACCTTTTAACTGCAAAGCGAAGCCAACATTATCTGCAACATTCAACCAAGGAAGTAATGCATGATCCTGAAACACGACAGCGCGGGTTACATCTGGTCCATTTACTACTTCATGATTTACAAGCACATCACCTGAACTCGGCTTTTGAAACCCTGCCAAGATATTAAGCAAAGTTGTTTTGCCGCAACCTGACTCGCCTAAAATCACGGTTAAAGAACCTTCTTCAATGGTTAGGTTAATGTCTTGTAAAACTGGCTTTTGCTGTTTAGGAAAAGTCAGATGAATATGTTTGGCTTCTAGTACACTCATGACAACTCCTTAAGGCTGCAAAAATGAAGAATTCACATTGCCTTTATAATCGGCTTTAAGTTGATCGACCTTGCCCTGACCTTTTAAGAACTTCGCTGTATCAAAAATATTTTGCGCGAATTCACCATCTAACGTTTGTTTTTGCTGAGCGTGGTCAAGGTAAATGTTTCCACTTAATAAAAGCGGGATATCTTTTGGATCAGAACCTGTGAGCTGCGCAATTTTTTGTACGTTATCGGCATCTTTAACGTAAGCAGCTGGGTCTTGGTTATATTTTTCGAGTTGCTCAAGCGTGGTTTTGACAAAAGCTTTTAAGAAGTCAGGATTTTTCTCTGCAAAATCTTTACGTACCACCCATAAATCATAAGTTGGAGCACCCCATTCACCGACTTGTTTTGAGTCAGTTAAAACCGTACCAGATGCTTTAGCTTTACTTAAAGCAGGTTCCCACACATAGGCAGCATCAATATCACCACGTTCCCAAGCAGCTGAAATTTCAGGTGGACGCAAGTTAATAATTTTTACTTTGTCTTCTGGAATGTTCCAGTGTTTAAGTGCAGACAAAAGGCTGTAATGCGTAGTTGAAACAAAGGGTACAGCAATGGTTTTGCCAATTAAATCTTGAGGAGTTTTAATACCTGATTTATTACTTACTACTAGCGCTTCAGACGCACCAAGTTTTGATGTAATTAAGAATACTTCAATCGGTAAATCACGGCTTGCCGCAGCAGCAAGTGGGCTTGAACCAATATTGCCAAGTACGACATCGCCTGAAGCCAGAGCATTAACAACGTCTGAGCCTGCATCAAATTTTTTCCATTGAATGTTACGTTGACTTTGTTTTTCGTAATCACCATTGGCCTGTGCAACTTTACTTGGGTCCACCCCAGTTTGATAGGCAATCACGACAGGTTTGTTGTCACGAACTGAAGCACTTGTATTATTGTCTTTTTTATTTTGCCATACGATAAATGCAACAATTGCGACGATCACAATTGCCGTGACAATCAGCGGTTTGGTCTTCGTGCTCATAATTTCATGATCTTTCAATAATATAAGCTTATGGTATGCAGCCGGCTTTATAATGAAAAATAAAAAAATGTGAGTTGCTTATCTAGTTTTTATAAATAACTTTTCTTCATAAGTTTTTATCTTTTAGTAAAAAGCAAATTTTAAGTAATCTTATAGAATAGATACAAAATTAAAATACTTATATATCAATAATTAAAAACGTTATTCCCAAAACATATGATTGGGAAAGCCTGACATATGCTCTCTAGTATTTTATCCTACTCGCCTTTAATCATTTTTTCTTTTGGCCTATCGCATTAGACGTTTTACGTCTAATCAATTTTCGCCATTTTTTATAAAGATCAGATTTTATTATCTTTTTAACTTAAAACCTCTGCAAATATTGAGATTTAGACAAATCTTTTTCTGGTTTATACATGACGCAAGTTTAATTTTTTATTTTTAAGAGGAGAAAATATATTTTGTTTAAACATCCCCAAAATTTAAAAAAAATATTCATCGCTACGACTTTGACTACCTTTAGTCTTTCAAGCCATGCAGCGCTTACCTTTGGTAATGCTGAAGAAGGCCAACTTAAAGTGAGTGGTACTGTTCGGGCTAAATATGTTTATGATTTTGACTCTGAACCTTCTACAAGTAAATTTTCCTTTAATGACGCGGTATTATGGTTGGACTACAACTCCCCGAAATGGATTGGCCGCCTAGATTATCGGGTTTATGAATATTACGGGCGTTTAGGTGATGCAAATTGGCTCACCGATGCATGGTTGGGTTATAAAATTAATGACAATAGTAAAATTATTGCTGGCTTAAACCCAGTTCCTTTTGGCTTGGGTCGCTTTTGGGGAAATACTTATTATTTAGGCATTGCCAATAGTGCGGGTTGGGAAGATGTACATAACCTTGGGGTGAAATATGATTTCAATGATGGAATCAATGAAGCACAACTCGCCTTTTATCCTACCGATGGTGGCACCTATAGAGGTAAAAGCAAAGACTCGAGTCGATTTAGTATCAATCCTGTCAATGCGGATGACTCAGTACCACAAGGTACCAATACCAAAGAAAAGAACTCCATTGTTGTTCGCGGTGCTCACACCTTTAAGAACGTCTTAGGCCAAGAAAATTTCTCTACCCAACTTGGCGCCTCTGCATGGTATTCCACCATTGAAAACAAACGCTCAGGGCAAGATGGCGATCGCCAAGTCTATTCGGTTTTTAGCAACACCAATTATAACCAATGGAATTTACAGCTTTTGGCTGGTTATCAAGACATTGATAATGCCGACACTCAATATAAAGACCATCTGACTTTAGGCGGTTTCGATTATTCATTTAACTCTGCAACCAAAGGTCAGATTTACTCAGCCGAACTGAGCTATTTATTTCCTCAGCAATTTGGCCCAATTACCTCTGTTCGCCCGTATTTAAACTACAGCTCTTATCGAAAAGAGCAAGATGGTTTTAAAGACTCCACCCGTTTTATTCCCGGCATTGCCTTTAACTATCAAAAATTGACAGTACAAGCCGAGTTGTTGATGGGTAAACATGA
The DNA here is from genome assembly GCF_000292385.1 of Acinetobacter sp. GG2. NCBI lineage: Bacteria > Pseudomonadati > Pseudomonadota > Gammaproteobacteria > Moraxellales > Moraxellaceae > Acinetobacter > Acinetobacter sp. GG2. Next base: position 54,590 of record NZ_ALOW01000040.1, on the reverse strand, counting down.
TCCATATCTAGGAGACAGTGAAGGCCTTGCAGCTGGTGGAAGCAATGATAAATGGAATAAAAAAGCATTTGTAATTTTTGCTTATTACTTCTAACTCCCAAAATAAAGGCCAACAATTGTTGGCCTTTATTTTCATTTAGATATCTATTTTTACTCTAGTCGATTACTGGTGAATTATTGAGAGGAAGTCCTGGGCCAGATTCGTCAATAACATCGACATCTTGAGCGGTAGGCTCAAACTTAATCAGTAGTCCAATCACAATTAAAGGAATAAAAGCAAAGATAGAAATAATCAGATAAACATCGGTTTTATATCCCGCCATCCAGATCGGTAAAACAAACAAAGCAATTGCTTGAGCAACACCTGTTACCGCACGGTTAAAGCCGACACCAACGCCACGAATCGAAGCCGGATAAGCCATAGTTGGATAAACCATCATTTGTGCCCCAGGCCCAAAGCCTTCGGCAAAAAGCCATAAACCTAGCATTACAATTGCGGTGTAGATTAGAAAGCTATTACCGGGTTCACCAATTAATGCCAAAGCAATGAGGGCTATAAACTGGAGTAAAAAGCCTGTAAGCAACACATGTCGAGATTTAAATCTGCTAGCAACAAATACGCCCAACAGCCCGCCCGTGAATGCAAACAATAAATTAAGCCCGAGTGTTGTAGTAATCGTCGTCAAGACATCTGTATGGAAGAAACGCGTTAAAATAGAAGGTAAAAAGAAGGCAATCGTCGTGTACTGAAATGCCACCGAAATGTGAATCACAATTGCCACAATAGTTCTTGGCAAATAGGTTTTATTAAATAAAACTGCAAAACCCTCGCGCTTTTTCTTTTCAGCAGTTCTTTCTACTTTTTCAACTGTAGCGACTGCATTAATTGCATAGGATTCTTGTAGAACCTTAGCTGCCCCTTTTAAATCGCCTTGGTTGGCAAGCCAAATGGGTGATTCAGTTAAATATTTACCACGAATAAAAATAATGAGTAATGCTGGCACTGCTCCGAAAATTAAAGATGCTCGCCATAACCAGTTGCTATGCTCAGGGGGTAAAAGAAAATAAAGCGCCAGAACTAGACCAAAACAGACAGAAGAAGCGGCATACCACATTGGGCACCATGCTGCTAAACGCGCTGCCTTGTTGCTACTCCCGTTAAATTTAGAAAACTCAGATAAGTATGACATTGCGACAGGCAAATCAATACCGACACTAATTCCCATAATAAATCGGGCTAAAATCAAAACCCATACATTCGGTGCAAAGCCTGCGACAATTGCCGCAATGACGAAGAGCACCATGTCCGCCATAAAGACCCGATAACGGCCGATTTTATCTGTCAGCCAACCACCAATCAGGTTACCCACAATGGTTCCGCAGACAATTGCTGAGGCCACCACCCCAGTCATCACAGGGCTTAAAGAAAACTCTGAGATGACTTGCTCAATACCAAACGACAGCGTTGTTAAATCATAGGCATCAATAAACACGCCAATGAGTGCCAACCAAATAACTTTATTCGATTTACCCTTCCCTGCAAATTTGGAAATTAATTGTGAAACATCATCGGGAGATTTAATTTCATAACGATGGTTATGATCGAGTTCTTGTGTGCTCACTTAATAATTCCTGAATTTTAATAACAGAAACAAAATAATGATTATTCACATAATACAAAAACAAATTAATCTGATGTTTTAATCTAAATTATAGAATTATCTTTTCATTATTAACTCAGCAGTAAAATCGATATAAAAAGGCAAAATAAAAGCTGGTATTTAACCAGCCATTTATTTAATAGCTTTGCAAAATATTAACTCGCCTCAGCAAGTTTTAACTTTTTTAGATTACGATATTTTGCACCGCGGTGATTTTCAGGTAAATATGGCCCAGCACCAAATAACTTTTCTCTTAATGTTCCTTGTGTATATGAGGTTTGATATACCCCTCGTTTTTGCAACTCTGGAACAATAAACTCAACTACATCAGCAAAGGTTTGATGAGCCAAAATATAGGCAAGGTTAAAGCCATCGACATCTGTATCTTCAACCCATTGCTGTAGAGCATCTGAAACGGTTTCCGCCGAACCCACTAACACAGGCCCATTACCACCTAAGCTGTTCCAGTTTGCAATTTCTTCAATGGTCCAAACACGTTCTGGGTCCGCATTCACATAAGAATCTAATAAAGATTGAATGGCATTGGTTTGAATATATTCAACTTTGTCTGTCGGTTGATATTGTGAAAAATCAACACCCGACCAGCCAGACAGCAATGTTAAAGCGCCATCATAGCTTCCATAGCTTTGATATTCTTTAAACTTAGCCTGTGCTTTTGCATCGGTTTCATCACTGACAATCGATAAAAGTGCATAAATTTTAACTGAGTACGGGTCGCGGCCTTCTTGAGCCAATTTCTGGCGAATGCCTTGTACCACTTTTTTAGTGGCAATTTTAGACGGCGCTGCAATAAATACGCACTCGGCATTTTGACTAGCAAACTTCTGCCCGCGTGAGGACGCGCCTGCTTGATAAAGTACGGGTGTTCGCTGTGGTGATGGTTCACAAATATGGATGCCCGGTACAGTAAAGTATTTACCTTCGTGCTGAATTGGATGCACTTTTTTATGGTCAGCAAAAATACCGCTTTCACGATCACGAAGTACCGAACCTTCTTCCCAAGAACCTTCCCAAAGTTTGTAAAGGACTTCTAAGTATTCATCAGCAATATCATAACGATTATCATGATTAACCTGAGTTTTTAGGCCCAAGTTTTTCGAACCACTTTCTAAATAAGACGTCACGATATTCCAGCCAACTCGCCCTTTGGTTAAATGGTCTAGCGTGCTAATACGCCTAGCAAAAGGATAAGGATGTTCAAAGGAAATCGAAGTTGTGACACCAAAACCCAAGTGTTTTGTGACCGCTGCCATCGCTGGCACAATCTGTAGTGGATCATTGACTGGAACTTGTACTGCACCTGTTAAGGCATGTTCAGCACTTTGATGATAAACGTCATAAATACCAAGCACATCTGCAATAAAAATACCGTCAAAAAAACCACGCTCAAGAATTTTTGCTAAATCTGTCCAATATTCTAAATCTTTATATTCAACAGATCGGTCTTGAGGATGTCGCCATAATCCAGGAGATTGGTGGGCAATACAATTCATTTCAAAAGCATTAAAACTAATTTTCTTAGTCATAAAATATTCGCCAGCATTTTATTTATTTTTATACTAAAGCAATTTTCAGGGTTTCTTTATAATATAAACCCCAAACAAAATATGATTTTATTCTAATAGATTTTTATAATTTATTTCTAAAAACATAAATAATATTAAGCCACTAAAAATAGCAGCTTAATATCTAAAAGTATAATTTATTTTTTAGCAACATTCCCTATTCGCCATTGATAAGGAGGTAATGTGCCATTTACACTAAAATCACCGACAATTCGGTTTTTAAATACTCTCGGGTTATGTGAAGATAAAGTTCGTACACTACGCCAGTATCGATCTAGGCCTAAATCTTTGTCTGTTGCAGAAGCACCTAAAGTATCAAATAAAATTGTAGAAGCATTTAAAATCAAATCGGTAATGACCGTTTGAGACTGCGCACTTTCAAGTTCGGCAAGCGCATTTTGCTCCTCTTCAAGTTGCTCATTATTTTGAAATACAGCCAAGTAAGCACGTTGTAAGCTTTGTGCAACTTTTTCAACAATCGCCCCTGCACTGTAAGCTGCGCCACGGATTTGGCCTACCACTTGTAAAATTTGCGGATCCTGTTTTACAAATTGAGCATTGGCATGCGTGTAGTTTCGGGTACGTTTTGCTACAGCTTGAGAAACATCATAGGTTGCAGCACGCCCTAGACCTGTAATGATTGCCAGTTGGACCAGTTGATAGTAAGCAGCCGAATATTTAAAGCGGTCATCATCAGGTAAGATTTCAGTTTCATCCACCAATACATCATGGAAATATGCTGTACCGCTTGCGGTGAGTTGCTGTCCAAAGCCATTCCAGTCATCAACAATTTCAACACCCTCATCTTCACGGCGCACAACGACCGAGCCAGACTCACCCTTTAAGTCAGTTACACCAACATCCACCCAGTCTGCATATAGACTCCCTGTGGTGTAATATTTTTTACCCTTAACGCGAATTTTTCCGTCACTGTCTCGATACAAATATGTTTCGAACTGATCGATTGACTCTTTCCCGCCTTCAGACCATGCACTACCCACTGTTTCGCCATTGGAAATTCGGTTAAGCCAACGCTGTTGAAACGACTTATCTTTACTTACCAAGACATCTTCAGTAAAACCAAAATGCACACGTAAAGCTTGGGGTAAGTTTGAATCGGCTTCTGCAAGTTCAATGAGCAATGCAAATAGTTCAGGAATGGTTGCATCAAAGCCACCATGAGCTTTGGGAAGTCTTAACCGTGTAAAACCAATATCTTTGAGCCACTGAAGTTGTTCATAAGGCAAAATATGCTGTTGCTCACGGATTAAAGCCCCTTCTTTAATACAGGCAAAAGTTGGTCTGAAATTTTTTGCCAATTCATCATAACGCTCAGTTGGTCCTTCACCCCACACGCGAGAAATAATTGAGGCCTGACTTAGTGCAGCATGTGTTAAGGAACCGAGATGATGCTCAAAATTTAAATTTGTCATGTAAGTAAAACCAATATTGCTTTGCTTTTACCATAAAATATTTATTTCACATGAAAACGATTATTTTTTTATAACAGTATTCAATCTTGATATAACACCAATCAAAAGCCTGACCGCTCTAAGCGATCTCTTTCTTGGTAAGACTATGCTGACTTTGCAATAAGGTTTGCATATATTCTGAATAGACAGATAACTTTTCAAAAATATGTTCTGAATAAAACATGTCATCAATTAAGTGCGTCATTTGACTAGCAGTAAAGGTATCGCATAACCCGACCAGTGCTGCATTCATTTGCGCAAAATGAGCACATAACTGTACATATGCTTCATCTTTATTTTTAAATAATAATTTACGCATATCTAGCTGATCTAAGCCTTTTAGACTTTCATCTTTTACGACTTTGACCCAATGAATTTTTATTTTTAAGAACTGTTCAAGTTGTTTTAAAGCTTCTAAATCAAGCTCTAAATGGGTGATCAAAAAAACTGTAGAGATATCACTTCGACACAATGCTTTGATTAATTTTAAATAAATAAAGTCAGCTTCTCCCATCTCTATTAATTCTAAATCTAGATATATTTTTAGGCTTTCTAAAACTTCATCTATCTTAAATACGACCTTCTTGTCAGCTTGATAGTATTTATTAAAAATAGTAAGCACAGGTGGTGTTGCAGGTGTTGTATAAATAGCAGCTTTGTTTAGGTTCGCAAAAATAAATGGTGAGAATAGATAAGCCAAACTGCTTTGCTGTGGCTCAATATGCGACTGAATTAAATAAACCGTTTGAGTTTTAGAAAAGTCTCTGAGTACTTTCGCTCTAAGTAAAGTTGCTTCAAGATTCACATAAGACTGTTCCAACTGATCTACTACCAAAGAGGAAATAGACTGATTTTTAATAATTTTATGAATGATATTCAGTTGAGACGTGATAAACATTTTTTAACATCCAAGCTATTTTAGAAGCGCTACACTTACACTTAGGTCTTTAAGAAACACGCAGCAACCGGACCCTACGCAAAACAACAATGGAAATAGAAAAGAAGAACATAATCATGTGCTTAAATAAAATCTAAAGCAGCGTTCACATTGAGTCTTGAAAGTTGGTTTAGGTCGACGGTAAATCCTGTTCATTTTTATTTTGAACTTTAGAGGACTGAATATATAGCTACAGATGATTGAAAAAAAACTATAGCACACCTTCGAAACCATACTGAACTGTTATAGTTTTATAAAAAATTTCTGTATCTACATATACAAATAGAGCGAGTGCATGATTAAGAAAACTTCTTAAGGTAGGTAGTTTTCATGAGACGATCTATTGCATATCGCCAGATATTTCATCAATGTTTCAATGCAACATGCATTTTTACAAATGCAACATCAAGCATAAACTTTGCTAACAGATTGAAAACAATCAATCACCCTATTCTATTGAAATATCAAGCAATTATATTGCTTTACCCTGTTGGCATTTTACTTGCTAAGAACATTTATCACAGAAGTAAGTTTAATCGCCAGAGTACTTTTTTGCCTGAAAATAAGTATTTAACTCATTTAATCATCATCAGCTAGTTCACAGGGGGAAAGTTTATGAGCCTCGGTCTAACCGCTCTAGAATTAGCGCGAATACAATTTGCTTTCACAGTATCCTTCCATATTATTTTTCCGGCCACTTCCATCGGTCTTGCCTGCTTTTTGGCAGTTTTAGAATGGAAATGGTTAAGAACGCAAAACCCAATTTATAAAGATCTATTTAAATACTGGATTAAGATCTTTGCTGTTGCGTTTGGTATGGGAGTTGTTTCCGGTGTCGTAATGAGCTACCAGTTTGGTACCAACTGGAGTGAATTTTCACGAGTCGCCGGAAGTATTACTGGTCCTTTACTTACCTATGAAGTGTTAAGTGCCTTCTTCTTAGAAGCAGGTTTCTTAGGCATTATGTTGTTTGGCTGGGGACGTGTTGGCCCTCGAGCCCATTTCTTTGCGACGCTTATGGTTGCTATCGGAACATGTATTTCCATGTTCTGGATTTTATCTTCCAATAGCTGGATGCAAACCCCGCAAGGTTTTGCCATCGAAAATGGCATTATTGTGCCTAAAGACTGGTTAGCTATTGTCTTTAACCCATCCTTCCCTTATCGCTTTGCCCATATGGGTGCTGCTGCCTTCTTGGTTTCATCTTTATTGGTCGTAGGAACATCTGCATGGCATTTAGTAAAAGGCCGTCGTGATGAACTGGTAAAAAAATCATTCTCGATGGGTCTTTGGATGGTACTTGTAACTTCATGTTTACAAGTGGTGATTGGTGATAACCATGGTTTAAACACTCGTGAACATCAACCTGCCAAACTTGCCGCAATGGAAGGTCACTGGGAAACCAATCATAACGAACCAATGCCATTACTGTTATTTGCTATTCCAGATATGAAAGAAGAACGTAACCACTTTGAAGTGGGGGTTCCATATTTGGGTAGCTTAATTTTGACTCACAGTTTAGATGGTCAAGTCACTGGTTTAAAAGATTTCGCACCTGAAGATCGTCCAAACTCAACCATTATTTTCTGGAGCTTCCGTGTGATGGTTGGCCTTGGTGTCCTTATGGTTACCTTATCACTGATTGCCCTTTGGCTGCGTAAAAGCGGAAAACTTTATGAAACATCATGGTTCCACAAATTTGCTTTACTAATGGGCCCAGCAGGTTATGTTGCATTACTTGCAGGCTGGGTCACCACTGAAGTAGGCCGTCAACCTTGGGTAGTGTACGGCATTATGCGAACCAAAGATGGCTTATCTCATACGGTGTCGGCAGATCAAGTCGGCCTCAGTCTCTTTATTTTTGTAGTGGTGTATACCATCGTTTTTGGTAGCGGTATTTATTACACCTTAAAACTCATTAATAAAGGCCCATCATTTATCGATACACCAAATATCGAATCTGGTGGTGTTGGACACTTTAAAACACCAATGCGCCCACTCAGTGCAGTTGATGAAAATATTGACAGCAACCAAAAATCTGGGGAGAACCGTCATGATTGATCTTTCTTTAATATGGGTCGGTATTATCGGTTTAGGTGTCATGATTTATGTGGTCATGGATGGTTTTGACTTAGGAATCGGGATCATGTTCCCCTTCATTAAGAACAGCCAAGAACGTGATGTGATGATGAATACCGTTGCCCCTGTCTGGGATGGTAACGAAACGTGGATGGTACTCGGAGGTGCTGGTCTATATGCAGCATTTCCACTGGTCTATTCAACAGTTTTATCAGCACTCTACCTACCTATTATTTTCATGGTGATCGCACTAATTTTCCGTGGGGTTGCTTTTGAATTCCGTTTCAAAGCCCACCGAACCAAGCATCTGTGGGACTTGGCTTTCATTTGGGGTTCGGTTTTAACGAGCTTCCTTCAAGGGATTATTTTGGGTGCTTATATTCAAGGGATCAAAACCGAAAATGGTATTTATGCTGGTGGGTCTCTGGATTGGTTGTCTCCATTTACGATTTTTACAGGTATTGGCGTAGTGGCTATGTATGCCACTTTAGGTTGTGGCTGGCTCATCTTAAAAACTGAAAAAGGCTTACAGCAACGTATGTATGAGCTTATGCCTAAGCTAATTATTGCACTGCTCATTATTTTTGGTGCCGTAAGTTTATATACGCCTTTGACTCATCCTGAAATTGCAGATCGCTGGTTCTCCTTACCAAATCTGTTCTATTTTAGCCCTGTACCTATTTTGGTCTTATTGTTTGTTGGCCTGATTTTATCAGCATGTAAAAAGCAGAATCATGACCTTAAACCATTTGCATATACATTGGCCCTCGTTTTCCTTGCATTTACTGGTTTCGTGATTAGTTTATGGCCTTATATTATTCCGCCATCAGTCACCATCTGGCAGGCCGCAGCACCACATTCAAGCCAAATGTTTGCTTTGGTTGGTGCGCTTATTTTGATTCCAATCATTATTGCTTACACCATTGTGTCTTATTGGGTATTTAGAGACAAAGTCCGTGTAGGTGATGAAGGCTATCATTAAGTATGGAGGGTTTTATGAAAAAGTCATTCGTTAAACTTAATCAAACCCAATGGTTTATTCTGTTATGGCTTGGTGGTTTCTTGGCCTTAGCTGTAATTGCGGGATTGTTTAAAGTGATATTGATTTATGCAGCCCCTTACTTAAAGTAAATCTATCGTTCTAAACAAATGCCGTTTGTAGATTCTGCAAACGGCATTTATTATTGATTCAGTGCATCTTTTTTTATTTCGTGCAGCTCATACATGTATAAATCAGAACAACTCGCCCATAGCATTCGCCAACTCATTGAGAGCGGTACTTTAAATGCACATGAAAAATTACCTTCATTAAGAGATCAGGTACAACGCTCTGGTTTTAGCTTAATGACGGTCATGAATGCTTACCAAGAACTTGAATCACAAGGTTTAATCTATTCAAAAGAAAAATCGGGATATTTTGTTGCGGAGCAAATTGTACTTAAACCACTGGAACAATATTCGGTCGTTTCGCTCAATTCTAAAATTGAAATTAATTCCTTAGTTTTTAAATATCTTAAATCGATTCAACATGAATCTGTTGTACCTTTTGGTTCAGCTTTTCCAGATAGTCAGCTTTTAGCTGCCCCCAAACTCATTCAAATTATGGGGCAACTTGCGCGTCAAAGACAAAGCTATGATCAAACAGCAAGTCTACCTCCCGGTAATTTAGCCTTAAGAAAACTGATTGCTCAGCGCTATTGTATGCAAGGGATACAAACTGACCCAGATGACATTGTCATTACATCAGGAGGTTTAGATGCACTGAACCTTTCCCTACAAGCTGTTGCTCAACCTGGCGACTATATTCTATTGCAACAAACCGTATTTTACGGCGCTTGGCAAGCTGCAGAGCGCTTAGGACTTAAAGTCATTACCATTCCTGAACATCCTCAACATGGTTTTGACCTAGAAGCTTTTGAACAAGTTATTCAAACATATCCTATCAAGGTATGTTGGCTCATGCTGAATGCCCAGAACCCGATTGGTTTTACTGTTAGTGATGACATTAAATATAAAATTGCCAAATTGCTTCATGAACACCAAATTTATTTGATTGAAGATGATGTCTATGAAGAGCTTTTTTATGGCGGCCAAAAACCACTTTCAATGAAGTATTTTGACCAACAAAATCTGGTGCTTCACTGCTCGTCTTTTTCTAAAACATTAGGTGCAGGTTTTCGGGTTGGTTGGGTCTATGCGGGTAAATTTTCAGACCATATTCAACACTTGCAGCTTATGAGTACCATTTCAGTAAATGCACTTATTCAAAATGCATTGGTTGAATTTTTGTCACATCATCATTATGAAAAGCACTTGCGTACACTTAGACTTTCACTTGAGCGTTATAAAAAGCAGTTTTATCACTATTTAAAGCAGCATTTACCGAGCTCTTGCGAAGTGTATTACTACCCAAGTGGCTATTTTCTATGGGTCAAACTTCCTAGTACGCTAGACAGTATGCAAGTTTATGAAGAATTGATTCAGCAAGATATTGGCGTTGCGCCAAGCCCACTGTTTAGTGTTTTACCTGCACAGCAGCATTATTTGCGAATCAATTGCTCTTTTGAATGGAACACTAAAATTCAAAGTGCATTAGATCAGGTTATCAAAACCATTCAACAAAGAGTTGAAGCAAGTTTCTAAAGAAATGCTTCGACCTAAGCACAATTTTATAGCCTTTATTTTGTGGTAACTTGATAGTTCAAATCTATATTTTTAAGGGAAACAGGTTCAAAGGTTTAATATGGAAATTGATGAAGAACTCACCCTGAAAAAAATACAGATTTTTTTAGCTTTTATGCGCTGTGGAAATTTGTCTAAAACAGCCACAGAAATGCAGCTGAGTAATGTCAGCGTTCATAAAGCATTACACTCTTTAGAAAGCGCTTTGCGTTGCCCTCTTTTTAAAAATGAAGGCCGTAACCTCATTCCTTTAAAAAGTGCTTATGTCTTTGAAGAACGCGCGCAAAAAATCGTACAAGACATCTTTATCACCGTAAATAAAACTAGAGAAGCTGCTGGTTTTGCAGCTAAGGTTTTACATTTAGGTTCTCTTTATTCTTTGACAGTAAACACAATTCCAAATGTGATTAGCGGTCTTAAGCTCAGACGTAGTGAGCTTGATATTCAGCTGTTGCTGAGCTCGAATCAGGATTTGGTGAAAAAGCTTAAAGCAACTGAGCTGGATGCCATTATCGTGGCTTTAAATGAAACCACTCAAGATGATGACTTTGAAATTTTGCCGATGTTTTCAGACGACATTTTTTTGGCAGTCAATAAAGATTCAAAATATGCCGATTTTAAAGATATTGATTTAAGCCTTTTAAAAGAAGAAACTTTTCTAACTTTAACTAAGGGTTTTGCAACTCATAACGACAGCGACATCATTTTTAAAAAAGCTGGTTTTTCACCTAAAGTTGCTTTACAGGTCAATGATATTTTTACCTTAATTAGTATGGTCAGCTCAGGTGTCGGTTTTGCTCTACTACCCGGCCGTATTTCTGCAGTTTATGAAAGTTCAGTAAAACTTATTCCACTAAAACAGCAATATCATATGCAGCAAGAAATTGGTCTGGTCTTTTTAAAAAGTAAAGAACGCGACCCAAACTTACTTGCTCTGATTGCTGAATGTCGTATGTTCGCCACTAATTTTAAAAGATAAATATCGGCAACTTATTAAAGAATAATGAGTTGCCGTTATAGGATTTTCAAAAAATTATCCAAAAATCGCATTAACCGTTAGGAAAAAGACAGAAGGTCCAAGTAAGCACCCTAGTCCTGTATAGAAGGTTGCAACTAAAGCGCCATAAGGTACCAATCGTACATCTGTACCTGCCAATCCCGCAGCTGTACCACTGGTTGTTCCTGCCAAACCGCCAAAGACCATGGCAGAGCGTGGACTTTTTAGATACATAAATTTCGCAAGCAGTGGCGTACCGACCATAAAGAAAACTGACTTGATTAAACCAATTGCAATAGAAAGTGCGATGACATCAGAACTCGCGCCAATTGCAGTGCCAGTAATTGGACCTACAATATAAGTCATTGCGCCTGCACCGATTGTTGTCATCGAAATTGGATCTCGATAGCCCATAACCCATGCAACCATAACCCCAATTGCAAAAGGCACAACACAACCAAGCATTAATGCAATTAGACCAATTTTGCCTGCTTTCTTCACTTCTTTCACATCAACTTCAAATGCAGTTGAAGCAATCGCTAAATCACGAATCATGGCTCCGCCCAACAGCGCAAAACCTGAAAAAATAGCGATGTCAGAGACACCTTTGGTTCCTTGCGTATAAACCCCTGCAAAGTAAGCCACGACCAAACCTAAAGTAATCGCGATTGCAGAGCTTTGTAATTTTCCCTTCGTCAAATATTTTGAGAGTAGATGGGAAACGAACATCATTAAACCCGTTACTGCAAGAGCAGTAACTAATGCATTTTTTGATAACACAGCAATTATAGCGTCCATCATTTAAATCCTTTTTGATTGAACTTTTTTTGTAGTTTATGTTTGCTTAGGCTATTTTTTCCTTGGGTTCTATCGTCCATTCATATGTTTCGTAGTCACCACTAATTCTATTTAAATAACGGATGACTAAAACCGTGCCAATTAACGATGCAATAGAGACAATCAGCCCTAACATGCCACCCGATAATGCTGCAACCACATTTTGACCTGCTGACATCGCAACTACGATCGGAATATACATACCTGACCAATACAGGACGCCAAATTGTGTGACTTGAGGTAAGTAACCTTTTTTTGCCAATAATTCTTTAGATAAGATTAACAAAATCATCGAAATAGCCACTCCACCGACATTGGCTTTAACGCCTAATACCATGCCTAAGGTGTTGCCAAGATAGTCACCTAATAAATGGCAGATTGCTAATATTGCTGTTCCATAAATAATCATTGTAAATCCCTCATATCCTTGGGTTATTACTCAATTTTTAATTTGCATTGTAATTACAAAGAAGCATTATTTTCGTTTTGCATTGCCAATTGAATGCTGTCTAAACGTGTTCCCTGAAATGACAATACAGTTCCTTCTTTAAACGTTCGACGTGCAAGTGTAGTAAGTACCGTTCCCGGCAACGCTTCTATCTGTAACCTTACACCTCGCTCCCATGCAGCTTGGATGGTGCTTTCCCAATCTACAGTTCGACTCATATTAAAAGCCAAGTCATCACCAATTTGTTCTGGCCTGCCAAGCGTACGAGCCGTTGTTCCACTTAAATAACGTATTTTAGGCTGCTTTAAAGTCACTCCCTCCATAGATGCTGCAAGTTGCTTTGCTTGCTGGCTTAATAATTCACAGTGCGATGGTACCGATACATCTAATTTTTGTGCCACCACGCCTTGTTGCTTTGCCAAAACAGCAACTTGGTTCATGGCTTCAAAGCCTCCTGAAATAACGATCTGGTTATGTGCATTAATATTTGCGACAAACACCTCTGGCGTTATTTCATAAATTTGTTTGACCCATGTTTCAACAGCTGCACGGTCTGTACCAATTAGGGCCGTCATGCCATAGCCTGTTGGATAGGCGTTTTGCATGAGTTCACCTCGATAGGCAACCAAACGAACGGCATCCTCAAAGGCTAAAACTCCTGCTACAACCGCAGCCGACCATGCGCCAATTGATAGACCCGCTACATAATCAGGTGTTAAGTTTTCCGCTGTTAATAAAGCTGAACTCACCACACCTGAAATCAGTAAACAAAGCTGTACTGCACGTGTCGACTGCAATGCAGCCGGACTATCTAGCATCAAGACATCTTCTTTGAGTGCATCCGATGCACGCTCAAGGTATTCTTTAACTAGAGCGTTTTGAGGTAAGTCGTGCAGCATATTGCTTCGTTGCACACCTTGTCCCGGATATACCCAAATTGAAGCCATGATATCTATTTCCCTAATTCCATGGGTTTTCTACTAAAACAGCACCGTCAGGACGTTTCAATAGAACTTTTCCGCTATTCCTGACCCATTCTTTTAAAGCCAACCCACCTTGTGAAAGTTGTAGCTGTACATCCACATTAAGTCCTGCTTGCTGAAAATATTCGAGTAGCTCAACCGCCTGCTTTTTGGGAAAAGGTTGTTCAGTTCGAATCAATAAATCTATGTCACTTTGCTCGGTTACTGTTTTAATGCCCGTTGCCAGTTCAAACCCGAAACTTCCTGTATATCCCCAACATCCTGAAAAGTTTTTCATAATGCTAGAAATGCTCTTTAAACGTTCTGCCAAGTGCTCAAACTGTTGCGTATCTATGCGAGTCAGCGCTTCTGGCTTGAGCTGTCTGCTAATCGCTGATCGTGGCATTTGAGCTGCATATCGTTGATGACGAAATTGCCCTCTTACCCCCACAGCCACCTGATCTACAGGAGTAATTTCCCGTCGAACTACAACAGGATCACCTCGTTGCAATACTTCTTTCACCCAATGTGGAGCATCATCGGCCAAGCAATCGACCATCATGCCCCACAACAAATCATGGGCTTCAAGCTTAAGTTTCATGACCATTGCTCACGCAATAATTCACGGACTTTTTTAGACATTTGACGGTTTTGGCCGTGAAGTCTTTGTTCCAACCCTCTCGATTGATCAGCATTAATTTCTTTAAACGCTTTAGCAATTGCCTGTTTTGCTAACAAAAGATCATCGTTTGTCGGTTGTTCAGGGTTTTCAACAGATAACAGTTCAGATAACAAACCCAGCGTTGCATAACTTTCAATGTCATAGGCCATTGGAGGAATGGTTGATGCCAATTGCTCTAACTCATCAACCGATCGTAAGGTAACGCGTGCAGCAGATTCCTTACCCATTGCATGCACCATAACACCTGAATCTTTTAAGGCAATAATACGATTGGCTTGGTATCCATGCGCTAAGAAAGCACCTGACATCGACTTACCAACCAATAAACTCACAATAGGATGACCTACGAATCTGGCTCTGGCATAACTATCTACTGCACCTGCTAAAGCTTGATGAATACCTAATAATTCTTCACGGCGTCCATAGGCCTGACTTGGAACATCAACCAAACACAAAATAGCGCGTTTAGTTTCAGCCTGTGCATCGGCTTGAATCACGTCATCAACTGCTTTTGCCAAACTCCAGCCTTCCAGTAGCCCAACCTCACCTTGTCTCGCGCGTGGGAACAGATTATTGCTGTCTTGCACAACTGTAATCACACGTACCGCTTGCTGGTCAATCTGACCATCAGCTACCCAAACCGAAGCTGGAAAACCTTCAACTGTCTTAAAGCCTTGCGTGAGTGCTTTAAACCAATGTGCACCACGAATAGATGCTTTTAATGTATCAACGGCGATATTCATGCTTGCTCTCCTTGATACAAAGCTTGAACCTG
The DNA here is from genome assembly GCF_000292385.1 of Acinetobacter sp. GG2. Lineage (NCBI taxonomy): Bacteria > Pseudomonadati > Pseudomonadota > Gammaproteobacteria > Moraxellales > Moraxellaceae > Acinetobacter > Acinetobacter sp. GG2. The sequence continues at coordinate 39,472 of NZ_ALOW01000040.1, read as the reverse complement.
TGCTGGGGTAATCTGCTCAGCAGTATCAACTTGTTGCAGCTTTTCTAAATAGAATGTGTAATTTGAACTACGATGCTGATGAGGTACCCCTTGAGTTAAATAATCGATGACTTGCTGACGAATTTTCTGGCGATCATCGTCAACATAAGCATCTGCCAAACCACTAGCGAAACGCTGATTACCACCAGTAATACTCCATATAAATGGACGATCTTTGGAGTTATATTCTTGCACACCAGCTTCTTGTTCGATCACTTGCGGGCCATTTAAGCCTAAACGTCCCTCTTGTGTCATTACAATATAGCTACATAGGCCAGCCGCAATTGACATACCGCCAAAGCACCCTACACTGCCTGCAACTACAGCAATGACGGGTTGATACTGACGTAAGTTCACAATTGCAGCCTGAATTTCAGCAATTGCAGCTAAACCCAGATTTGCTTCTTGTAAGCGAACGCCGCCCGTCTCTAATAGTAAAATTGCCGCTGTTGGAATACCTTTCAGATTATCTTCAACTGCAAGTTCTAAGGCACCCGCAATTTTGGCGCCACCCACCTCACCTAAACTGCCACCTTGAAATAAACCTTCAATAGAAATTAATACTACTGGCTGTTCTTGAATAGATCCTTTTGCAATCACTACACCATCATCTGCTTGCGGCACAATATTCTGTTTAACGAGCCAAGGCGACATAACACGGGCAAATGGGTCGAGTAACTCTCGAAAAGTCCCTTCATCTAATAATGCTTTAGCACGCTCTCTTGCACTCAGCTCAATAAAATCTTGTTTATTTAACAAGCTCTCGATATCAGTCATGAGCAATCTCCTCCAATGCTTGTTCCAGACGTAAGCGAACGACACCGGGAGTTGCACCAAAGTCATGAATATCAATATTGACCGCTGGTGGTATTTGAGCGGTAAAAATCCGTTCAAAAAGATTGTGCCAACGTGCTGCACTGCCATCTACCGAAGTTACTACCTGAATAGAAGTTTTTCCTGTTTCACCAGGTTCCATCAAAATTTCTAAATCGCCCGAGCCAACACATCCTACCAATGCTTTTTTTACAGGTGGCTCTGTCGCCACAAATTCAAAATGAAGTGTTTCCATAATCAAAATCCCTCTTTATTTTTTAAAGATGACTGCTGAGCACGATCTATAAATAGTGTTGCTGCCAACAAATCTGCGGCACCACCAGCGGAAGCTTTCATCCGAAGTAGATCAATCTCTAAAAGATGTAAAGCACGTCGACCTTCCAAGCTTGAACTCCCACCTAAATCGAGTACTTGCTGAGCACCATGTTGCATACGCTTTAAGCCATTTGTTCCCGAGCGATAAAGCACGCAGGTATCGGTCAGGTCAGTCATCATGGCAAGTAATGTATCTAAGCGAGCGAACTCTTCTTTCATAGGTTTACTACGACTTTGATAAAGTTGCTTTAAACCAAAATTCACAATAGTTGGAAAACCTTGTTGTGCCTGTTCTTTCGCACCTAAGATGCCTAATTTTTTCTGTACTTGTTGACCATGGCTTAAAGCCTGCTTCGGAATAAAGCGATCTTCAAGCTGGGCAATCTGGCCCGCTAACTGGCATAACTCAACAGCCGATAAGTACTGTTGATTCGTGCGCGACAATGCTGCTGCCGTAACCATTAAACCCAAGGCCCAAATTGCACCGCGGTGTGTATTTACGCCATTTGTTGCCAACATCATGGTCTTTTCACCTTGGCGGCCAATTTCTCCAATACCTTCACGCAAGGCTAAACAGACTTTTCCATGATGCTTTGCAGCTTGGGCCATCGCTTCAAACATGGGTCCTAAACTTTTCGCAGAACGCTCCATTAATTCCAAAGTCAGGTCATTGTGTGCACCACTGCCACGGCGATCTACCAAGGCTGGTTTAGGCGTCAGATTAACTTCATCAATTAAAGCCTCGACCGCCATATCTGCTAAAAGCTGACTATCGCTAAGTGTTTGATATTGAAATTGTGCCATCATTACCAACTCCTAAATTTTGCAGGGGGTTGATATAAACCATCTGACCATGTCACCAAGTCGGCAATATTTTTTGCAGCTAAAAGCTCACGTGTTGCATCGGTGCGGCGAATACCTAAATCTTCAGGGAATACCACCAAGCCTTCGCTTCTTAAACGTGCTGTTGTTTTAGGGTCTTGAGTTAAACCAATACTGGTCACACCTGCCACCGCAGCAATCATGGCTTGACGTTCTTCTTGGCTGCTTGCTTTATATAGATAAGCAATGCCTTCTTCGGTCAGTAAGTGAGTGACGTCATCTCCATAAATCATGATCGGCGCTAAAGGTAAGCCTGCGGTTTTAGCCACATCAATCGCATCAAGACGATCTACAAAAGTTGGCTTGCCACCCTCTTGAAAGGTTTCCACCATTTGTACAACTAGCTTTTTACCACGTGCCAAATAGGTTTCAGTTTCATTGGCACCTTGCAAACGCATATCTAACCATGCTGGCGTATCGTGACGACGGCCACGCGGATCATGCCCCATGTTTGGTGCACCACCGAAACCAGCTAAACGGCCTTTGGTAACAGTCGAAGAATGGCCCATGCCATCAACTTGCAAAGTTGCACCAATAAATAGATCAACAGCGTACTGACCTGCAAGCTGACACATCATGCGGTTGGAACGTAAAGCACCATCACGACCTGTAAAGAACACGTCGGGACGAGCTGCAACATATTTTTCCATACCGAGTTCGGTACCAAAACAATGCACGCTTTCAACCCATCCCGTTTCAATCGCTGGAATTAAGGTTGGATGTGGATTCAGAGTCCAGTTTCGGCAGATTTTTCCTTTTAAACCTAAAGATTCACCATAGGTCGGTAAAATCAATTCAATTGCCGCAGTGTTAAAACCAATCCCATGGTTTAACGATTGCACATTATGCTTCTCATAAATTCCGCGAATTGCCATCATTGCCATGAGGATATGCACAGGCTTGATATGTTTCGGGTCACGGGTAAACAAGGGTTCGATATAAAATGGCTGATCTGCAACCACTACATAATCCACCCAAGAAGCAGGAATATCGACACGTGGTAACTCTGTTACGTCATCAACCAGTTCATTCACCTGAACAATCACAATACCGTCACTAAAAGCGGCAGGTTCAATAAGTGCTGGAGAATCTTCGGTACTTGGGCCTGTATAAATATTGCCTTGACGGTCGGCCATAAAACCAGCTGAGAGCACCACATTTGGAATGAGGTCGACTACCAAACGTGAATATAGTTCGATATAGGTATGAATCGCACCAATCTCTAGTAAACCATCTTCAATTAACTGACTAATACGCAAACTTTGTGGGCCAGCAAAAGAAAAATCGAGCTTACGCGCAATGCCTTTTTCAAACAGATCAAGATGTTCCGAACGTCCAACGCTTGGCATAATCATATGTAAATCATGCAAAACATCTGGATTGGTTTGTGCCAAAGAACGCGAAAGGAAATCTGCCTGCTTTTGGTTATTCCCTTCGAGTACAACTTTGTCACCCGGTGTAATTAAGGTTTCTAAAACTTTAATAATGTCTTGAGTTGGAATCACCACACCCTCGGTATATTGGTTTGCCATCTCTAGTTTTAGTTGTTTGGCATGACGCCGCTTTGTCCATAGCCGTTCTTTATTCTGAACTGATCCTTCCATGTGCTTACCTATATAGACCGCAGTTTTGTTCTGTATCTATAAAAACGCTTTATGGAATTTTGATCAATCAACCTACATCAATAGTTATTAACCTCAGGTTAATGATTTATTTTAAGGTGGCTGAAAAAGAATTTGAGAGAATAGACATATTAAATGTCTTAAATAAATAGACTTATTTAGAAAAATTGGGGCTTCGACTGTTTTGTATCAAATTATCAGATGATAGAATATTAAGTCTGATTATTCAGCTGCAATTACTTGATAAAAAATAGTTTATGCCAAAGAAATATTGTTATAACTACCACCAAGAACACCTCAACATTTTCAAGCTGAGCTGTTGATACTTTCTTCGTATATAAAAACGCAGCACCCAGACTCATCGATTAACATATGTAATTAAAGGCTCTCATGCTTCAAAATACGATGCATCGCCAAGTTCTTATTTTGGCGAGTTCTCAGTCACTTTACCAAACCGTATCGATCATAGTAATGACGATTGGTGGTTTGGCTGGGGCAAATATTTCGAATACACCGATACTAGCAACTTTACCCATCGCATCTATGTTTTTGGGTACAACCTTAATGATGTTCCCTGCCTCAATGTTGATGGCACATGTGGGACGGCGTAAGGGTTTTCTTTTCGGCGCTTTTTTAGGTGTAATTGGCGGTATTATTGCCGCCATTGGTATCTTTTATAGTTCACTTATTCTCTTAGCCTTAGGCACATTATGTGTCGGGGCATATCAATCTTTTGCACAGTTTTATCGTTTTGCTGCCAGTGAAGTAGCAGATGATGCGTTTCGTTCACGTGCCATTTCTTGGGTTATGGCAGGTGGAGTTGTTGCCGCACTGATTGGTCCGACTTTGGCGCGCTTTGGTGGCCCATTATTTCAACATTTAGAATATATCGGTTCATTTTTAATTATTAGTATCATTTCACTTGTGGCAATGGGCATTTTATCTAGCCTACATATTGCCAATACAGTTGAGCAAAAGTCTGACTTTACTGCTGGTCGCCCATGGCAACAGATTGTCTTTCAGCCTACCTATCTAGTTGCTCTGTTTGGTGCAGTCACAGGCTACGGCATCATGATTTTAGGTATGACCGCAACACCCATTGCCATGCGACATTCACACCATGAACTAGGCACGATTACAACTGTCATTCAGCTTCATGTGCTTGGTATGTTCCTACCTTCATTCTTTACTGGACATTTAATCGCTCGATTTGGCGTGCTTAAAATCATGTTTGTAGGTCTTATATTATTTGCTAGTTATATTGGTTTTTCCCTCTCGGATATTCAGTTCGCATCTTTTGCAATTTCACTCATTTTATTAGGTGTGGGATGGAACTTTTTATTTATTGGTAGCACGTCTTTGCTTACCGGAACGTATACAGCGGCTGAAAAAGCCAAGGCCCAAGCCATTAACGACATGACGGTTTTTGTTGTCGGCTTAATTTGTTCTTTTAGCGCAGGTGCTTTACTCGATTTATTTGGTTGGGAAGCCATGAATATTGCTTTAATACCGTGGCTGGTAATTGCAGCATGCTCATTACTATGGTTAAGCAAAAGACGACCAGAAGCTTTAATTTAACTTTGTGTATCTGCTCTTATTTCGAGGAAATAATATTTTAAAAATTTGGCGCACTTTGATTAAACATTGTCGCCATTCGATTTGGATAAATATCGTTCAAATTTCTATGATGTCTCTATCGAAAAGCAAGTTCCTTAAAACTTCAGTTGAGAGACAGAATATGAACACAGTTAAAGAAAAAATCGTTCTCATCACAGGCGCATCATCTGGTATGGGAAAAGCATTTACCAAAGCATTACTCAAAGAAGGTGCAACTGTTTATGCCGTTGCCCGTCGCGTTGATGCTATGCAAGAACTAACAGTGCTCGGCGCGCATACATTAAAAATGGATATTACCAATCAGGATGATATCGACCAAGTTGTGAAAACTATTGAAACAGAAACCCATGGTGTTGATATTTTAGTTAACTGCGCAGGCTTCGGCATGTATGGTGCTATGGAGGATACGACACTTGCCGATGCACGCTATCAATTTGAAGTGAATCTGTTTGGTATGGCCTATTTAACCCAAAAGGTTCTGCCTAGTATGCGTAAAAAAATGCAGGGTCGAATTATCAATATTTCATCAATGGGTGGGAAAATTTATACCCCACTTGGTAGTTGGTATCATGCGAGCAAACATGCAGTTGAAGGTTGGTCTGACTGTCTACGTTTAGAGTTAAAATCATTTAATATTGATGTTGTTGTCATTGAACCTGGTGCTATCGCAACTGAATTTGCAGATGTAATGGTCAAGCCTATGCTTGAACGTTCAGGGCAAAGTGCCTACAACCACATGGCGACGGCAGTTGCCAATGCAACACATACCTCTGTTGAAAAAGGTGCGCTTTCAGACGTGCAAGTTGTCGTTGATATGCTGATGAAAGCTGTTCATGCATCCTCACCAAAAACACGTTATGTGGGTGGCAAATATGCCAAACTGATGATATTTGTACGTAAATGGTTTGGCGACCGTGTGTTTGATCGTATGGTGATGTCAGTTATTAAATAAATGAAGTGACCAACACAAGCTTAATGTTGAGATGCTCAAATGAAATATGCTTCAAATTTTGCCCTAAATACCAACTGGAAGTTATTACTGAATGACCTTGGCATAAATGTTGAAGATGCATTACATTTGGCATCTCTGCCACTTGATTTATTTAACCGTAAAGATGCAAGTCTTACGCCCGTTCAATATTTCAATTTTTGGCACGCAATTGAACAACTTGCTGGAATAAATGACTTACCTTTAAAAATTGGTCAAATGATTACAGTTGAGCTTTTTGACCCAGCGATTTTTGCCTGTATTTGTAGTCCAAACTTTAATATTGCGATACAGCGTCTATCTGAATTTAAAAGACTCGTTGGGCCAATGCAGTTACAAGTAGCAATTGATAACGACACAACAACGCTAGAACTCAAATTTTATAATATATCTACGCCAACGCCGCAAAGTCTTGCAATGTCAGAACTGGTCTTTTTTGCTCAATTAGCAAGAATATGTACAAGACATCAGGTTATACCTTTGAAAGTTACGCTGCCCGATTTACCTAATCATCTGGCAGAGTACAAAACATTTTTTGGCGTACTTCCACAAAAAAGTGAACACATTTCAATTGTCTTTTCACGCCAAGATGCTGAACGTCCTTTTTTAACAGCCAACCCGACCATGTGGTCTTTTTTCGAGCCAAACTTGCAACGTAGTCTTATACAGCTTGATGAAGATGCAACAGTTAGTGAAAAAGTTAAAGCAATACTTTTAGAAAACCTACCTGCTGGGCTGTGTACCATAGAAAATGTTGCTCAACGACTCGCGATGAGCAAACGTACGCTACAACGGCTACTTTTAGAAGAGCAAACTAATTTTAAAACGCTTTTGGATGCGACTCGTCAATCTCTTGCCCAACATTATTTAGAAAAATCATCAATGAGCACGGGTGAAATTTCATTTCTATTGGGCTTTCAAGAGCACAACTCTTTTAGCAGAGCATTTAAAAACTGGACGGGTAATACTCCGCAAGAATATAGACTTATGCATTAATTCCTAACGCGGTTTGTTCAACATCCATTCCAGATTTTGGCGAACCGCAGGCCACTCATGTTTCAAAATGCTATAAACATGGGTGTCCCGCAAAATATCATCTTTTACAATTTGATGACTTCTGAGTACACCGTCCAACTTTGCACCCAAACGAAGAATTGCAGTTTGGCTTTGAACATTTAAAGAAGATGTGCGTAACTCAACCGCAATACAGTTTAAAGTCTCAAATGCGTGGGCCAGCAATAGCTTTTTACACTCAGTATTTACAGGTGAACGCTGTGCAGATTTTCTGTACCACGTCGAACCAATTTCTACACGGCGATGTGCTTCTTCAATATGCATGAGAGTTGTCATACCCAGCGCCCGACCTGTTTTTCGGTCTTCAATATAAAATGGCAACATAGACCCAGAATGTTGTAAACCAAGACGTCTTTCAATTTCAGCAGTCATTTGTTCAGGTCTTGGCACACGGGTATACCAAAGATTATAGAGTTCCCCATCGCAAACGGCCTCTGCCAAAGACTCAGCTTGAGTTAAGTCTAATGGCTTTAAAATAACGTGCTCACCTACCAACTCAACAGCTGTAGTAAAAGACATCTTTGTCTCCTCAATTGATACTAAAGTTTTATATTTTCAAAATTATTTATTTAACTCAGCCACACTATACATAGCGTCCGCTAAGGTTTGATGACCAGATTTCGATAGGCCATCTGCCGCGCCTAAAATGTCACTTTGTTCTTTGTTTTGTCCAAGTTTTGATTTGCCTTGCAACTTAGTAATTTCAATCTCAATACCTACAATGGCTTTTAACATGGGTTCAAGATAGTCCTTTGGCGCATCCGACATTTTCCATGGTTCAGGTTGAGATGCTTCGTGGGTACGAGTTAAACGAGCCACAACACCACGGACGTAACGTTCATCATCTCGAATGGTCACTTTGCCATAAGCATGCACAACCCTATAGTTCCATGTCGGTACTTGTCTGTGTTGTTCATGTTTGGATGGGTACCAGTTTGGTGAAATATAAGCATCGCCTGCTTGAAACACGATGAGTACCTCATCTCCATTTTTAATGTCCTGCCAGACTGGATTAACTCTAGACACATGCGCACGTAGTACACCCAATTCCCCTTCGCTTGCCTGTAATTCGAATGGAAGATGATTTGCATCTAAGCCATTACTTCCATGCGTAAAAAGCACACCAAACGGATATTCGGTAATAAGAGAATGCAATACCTCCAAACGGTTTTCTGCATAATCATCGGGGACATACATGGCTCAAACCTCACTGTAAATATCAGGGTTATTTATATTTTGTGTTGTAAATTTTCTGGTTTCTGTGGTTTATTAAAAAGAACCACTTTGTATTTTTTTAAGTAGACCAGAATTATGGCAAGAATGGCAAAAGTTGTTGAACTTCCGTCGATTGCAAAGATTAATAAAAGCCAAGGAAAGATAAGTGCTCAACTAACCCAAGCTTTGCGTGAAGCTGTACAAAGTGGTGATTTACAGCCTGGCGATCCGTTGCCTTCTTCACGAGAACTAGCTCAAACACTCGGAGTCGCTCGCGGAACGATTATCGAAGCTTACGATCAGCTTTTAGCCGAAGGTGTGTTTGACTCTCAAGCACGAACGGGCACCTATGTGTCTCATGCTTTAGCTAAAAAAACTACACCACAACATTCTCAAAAAGAGACCCCACCCAACTCAATCCCTTTGACGAAGTCAGCACTCTCCTATGCTCAAGTGCTTAAAGAGTTTAAACCGCTTCCTCATGCCCCTTTTGCAGTATCTGTTCCCATTGCCCGCACCCAACCGAGCGACATCTGGCGTAAGTTTGGTAATAAATTTAGATCAAGAGGTGCAGGTGCTCCTTCAGGTTATGGTGAACCTCAAGGTGTACTATCACTAAGAATTGCTATAGCAGACTATGTACGCCGATCACGCTCTGTCCACTGCGAACCTGACCAAATTGTGATTACACCCGGTATTCAACAGTCACTTTATATTTGTAGCCAGATTTTATTTGAAGCAAAAGATGAAGTTTGGATTGAAGATCCAGCTTATCGCGGTACAACAGCCATTTTTGAACATGCTGTACAAAACATTCGGATGGTGCGTGTTCCTGTCGATGAAGAAGGTATTCAAGTTGAAACCGGAATTAAGCTTTCTAAACATGCACGTGCTGCTTTTGTGACTCCATCTCACCAATATCCACTTGGCATGCCGATGAGTCTAGCAAGACGTACGGCTTTATTGGCTTGGGCAAAACAGCAAAATGCATGGATCATTGAAGATGACTATGACAGTGAACTTCGTTATAACGGTCAGCCCTTCCCATCTTTACAAGGCATGGCGCCCGACCAAGTGATTTATCTTGGGACTTTCAGTAAGGTCTTATTTCCCTCTCTTAGACTAGGCTATGCAGTATTGCCTAAAGAATTGGTGGCACCTTTTTGTGGACTCAGAGTATTAATTGATCGACACCCACCTGCTGCCGATCAGCATGTTTTAGCTGCTTTTATTCAAGAAGGCTATTTAGAACGACATATTCGACGGACTCGAAATGTCTATGCAGAAGTCCGTGAATTCATTATTGGCTTGATTGAAAAATACATACCTCAAGAACTGGCTTGGTTACAACCGGGCGATCAAGGCATGCATATGGTGTTATGGCTTGCTCATCATATTAATGACATTGACGTTGCAAGCTCGGCAGTCGATGCAGGCATTGCCATTAAAGCAATTTCACCGACATTTTCAAAAGAACAACAACGTCCGGGGTTAATTGTTGGCTTAAGCGATTTTGAACCCGAACTAATGAAACAAGCCATCAAAAAACTATCAAAAATTATTCAACAACATGACAAGCCGACTTAAACAAAGCCTACAATAACAACCATAGATGAATCGCAAATGGCCCAATCAGCACCATTAAAATACCAGCAATGACCATAGTTAAACTGGCAATTACACCTTCTTCGCTATTGCGTTGCTGTGCTCTGACTGTACCAAAACCGTGGGCTGCATTGCCAAAGGCTGCCCCATTTGCCACATTAGAACGGATTTTAGTAATCGCTAAAATCGCATCGCCACAAATCATACCGACCAAACCAGTAATAACGGTAAATAGTGAAACCAATGCTGCCGAACCGTGAATATCTTCCGCTAAAATCATAGCAAATGGAGTTGAAATAGAACGTGCCATTAAACTGTTGGTCACTTCTGGGCTAAAATGGAACCACTGTGCCATCTCATAGGCTGACATCACCCCTACACTCATCCCCACAATAATCGCAATTGAAAGGACCCCAAGGTTTTTACGAATCGTTTCCCGATAACGATAAATCGGTACAGCGAAAGCAACCGTTGCTGGTCCTAATAAATTAACAATCCACTGCGTATCTTCAGCATAAGTTTGATATGAAATTCCAAAAATCGTCATCAAAATAATGGTGAGTACAGGCACGCTAATCGCAGGCGATAACCAAAGTTTTGGATTTTTCTGATAGATTTTCTTTGCCACAACATAGGCGACCAAAGTCCAGATCAGACAAAGAATTGACCAAATATTCATGTCGTTTGCTCTTTAGATATGCTTATGTTGAAGACGTTTTCGGGCCTGTAAATAAGCTTTCAAACGATTGTAATAGTGAATCGTCAGGCACGTACTGAGCATGACCGAAATGGTCCCAACCGCAATGCTCAAGACAATTTGCCATCCTTCGGTCATAAACAAGGTTTTATACTGAACTACGGCAACTACAACGGGCACAAAAAACAGTAACAGCTCACCTAAAACAACGGTTGCTCCCATTGCTACCTGATCCATTTTGATAATTTTAAAGAACAGGCATAAAAGCAATAAAAACATACCTAAAATGCCTGCTGAGACAGGTACGCCAAGTTTTTGATGTAAGAGATATCCGACCCACCAAAATCCAGCCAAAATCAAAATTTGTTTAACTAACACGAATAGTGAAGGTTGTGTGGGTGTGCCAGAAGCAGATTCAGTACTCATTTTGCGAAATTAAATGGTTAACTACACTATTATGCTATCTTGGTTGAAGCTGCTAAATATGAATTATTCATGTTAATATTATTCCAAAATTGAATAATTTATTCTTTATTATGCTTTCTCTAAAATCACTACAGTGCTTCGTTACGCTGGTCAAAACTAAAAGTTTTACCCGTACTGCTGAAGAGTTGTATCTGACTCAACCCACTATTAGTAAAATATTACAGCAGCTTGAAGAACAGCTTCAGGTACAGCTTTTGGTTAAACCTGATCATGGCCGTAAAAGACAAATTGAATTAACTGAAATTGGAGAGCGGATTTATCAACATGCGATCGAGCTTGTTCAGGCAGAACAAAACATCTTTCTTGAAATTGAAAATTATCAACAATTAAAAACAGGAACTTTAAAACTTGGCGTTCCGCCTTTAGGCTCGCAGCTCTTAACGACTGCCCTGTTTGATTATCATCAGCAATTGCCAGATATTGAATTGGCTTTTATGGAGGTTGGTTCACGCGGTATTGAACAAGCCTTGCTTAACAATGAGTTAGACGTTGGTGTTTTATTGCAGCCTTTTGATGAGCAAATTTTCAATAGCATTGAGCTATGTAACTACCCTTTAATGGTTCTTTTACGTCGGGATGCCACTTGGGCAACACGCAAAAAAATAAATCTAGAAGAGCTACAACACCAATCATTTTTAATGTTTCCAGAAAATTTCTCTTTAAACAGTATTATTCTCGATGCCTGTAAGCAGCATGGTTTCTACCCAACGATTGCTTGCCGTACCAGCCAATGGCACCTTTTGGCAGATATGGTGTTACAACGCATGGGAATTGCTCTCTTACCACAATATTATACTGACATGCTTGACCCTAGTTTATTTGCAGCAGTACCGCTTGAAAAACCAAATATTCAATGGCACTTAGTGATGGCTTGGAAAAAGAATCTTCCTGTCTCACCAGCGGTACAGGCATGGCTTAGTATTGTTCGTCAGCATTTTCAGCACATTAAGCCCTAACGTTGAACACTGAAATGGCTTAATTCAAAAACCGATAAAGCTTTTCCACAAAAAAGCTACCCAATCTTGGATCAGCTCACTTAGACTAGATCCGATTGTTTTATGACATGGACAATAACAATGAATAATGAACATTTTAAGCTATACACAGATTCACAATTTCTAAGCCCCTATGCGTTTACAGTTTTTGTAGGGCTACATGAAAAACAAATTCCATTTGAAATAGCGACCATCAACTTAGGGCAGCAAGGCCAGTTTGAAAAATCTTATGTAGCAAAGTCATTAACTGCCAAAGTGCCTGTACTTGAGCATAACGATTTTGCCTTATCAGAATCTTCTGCCATTTTGGAATATTTAGAAGAGCTTTATCCAAACACATCTATTTATCCAAAAGATATTCAAGCACGTGCAAGAGCAAGACAAATTCAGGCATGGCTCCGATCAGACTTAGTTGCATTAAGAACTGAACGACCAACCGATGTTATTTTTATTCAGCCCAAGTCCACTCCACTTTCAGAAGAAGGCAAAAAAGCTGCGGAGAAACTTTTCTTTGTTGCAGAAAAACTTCTGGCGCCACATGCTGAATATCTTTTTGGTTCATGGAGCATTGTGGATGCTGAACTTGCCCTGATGTTGCAACGCCTTATTCAAAATGGTGATGCTGTACCAGAACGTATAAAAAACTATGCATTACAGCAATGGCAACGTCCGACCGTACAAAAATGGCTTGCCTTGCGACATAAATAAATCCTTATATTTACACCAAACACGAGATAAAAAATGAGCGATTCAAACTATATTCCTCCACAAGTTTGGCAATGGACTGGAGAGAAAACCGATTTAAACCAACCTACCTCAGGTGCGCGTTACGAGCATACACTTCCAGTAGGGAAACATCCGCTCCAGCTCTATTCTTTAGCAACGCCTAATGGTCAAAAAGTCACTATTTTGCTAGAAGAGCTTTTAGCATTAGGACATCAAGATGCTGAATATGATGCATGGCTGATTAAAATTGGTGAAGGTCAGCAATTTGGCAGTGGCTTTGTAGAAATTAATCCCAACTCTAAAATTCCAGCATTGGTTGACCATAGCCAAAACCCGCCATTAAGAGTATTTGAATCTGGCTCAATTTTGCTTTACTTGGCTGAAAAGTTTAAAGCTTTCATTCCAACTGATATTGCTGCACGTACTGAATGCCTTAATTGGTTATTCTGGCAAATGGGCAGCGCACCTTACCTAGGTGGCGGTTTTGGACATTTTTATGCTTATGCACCCGTTAAAGTTGAATATGCAATTAACCGCTTTGCCTTGGAAACAAAGCGCTTACTTGATGTGTTAGATCAACATCTAGCAAAGCATGAATATTTAGCTGGATCTGAATATAGCATCGCCGATATTGCAGCATTCCCTTGGTATGGTGGTCTTGTTAAAAACTGGGTGTATAACGGCGCAGAGTTTTTAGGTGTCGATCAATATAAAAATGTTCAGCGCTGGGCAAATGCGATTTTAGCTCGCCCTGCAGTTCAACGTGGCCGTATGGTCAACCGTACTTTTGGTGATTTAGCTACGCAGTTGCATGAACGCCATGATGCGAGTGATTTTGAGACCAAGACTCAAGATAAATTGCAGAATCAGTCTTAAAAATATCATTCAGTTTTTGACTCACCCGCAAGATATTTCATTTTTGCGGGTATTCAAAGTTAGCAAAATAACTCGTATATAACTCACTCAGCCAAGCGACAAAAACTCGTACGCGTGGCGAGAGCTGCCGATGCTGCGGATATAAAGCAGAAACTGACATCTTCGGGATTTGCCAGTGTAGTTACCATGCTAGCTGGCCCAGATGGACGTTGGGTAAATTCACAAGTCATTCGAGTAAATGGTGGATTTGCTTAATTTTTAAATCGTGTGGATTATTTTTAATTCATACGGTTTTCTTAACTATTAAAATGATTATTCCATCAATTTTAATTAAAAAACTATATAAGCTTAATTAATACTTTTTTATAAGAATATCCCCCATTCTTATTTATCAAAATAATATATATAAATAGATATTCCTTATTTTTGCTTATATTTAAAACCGCGTAAATTGAACAATAACAATCTGAATCGAAGATAAGGATATATTCAATGAATGCTAAATTAAATACAGAAGCCCCTCAAAGCTTTATCTCAAATGGTTCAAATACATCTTTTTCTGCCCAAGAAATTCTTTCTCAAGCACAGCAATACGCACAAGACCATGAACTTAATTTTAGTGGCAGTTTATCTTCGACTGATGCATGGCAACTCTTACAACAAGGAGAAGCTGTTTTAGTTGATGTACGCACCAACGAAGAGCGTAAATTTGTAGGGTATGTCCCTGAAAGTGTTCATATCGCTTGGGCAACAGGCACATCGTTTAACCGTAATCCACGCTTTTTAAAAGAACTTGAATCAAAAGTTGGTAAAGACAAAACCATTCTTTTGTTATGTCGTAGTGGCAACCGCTCAGCACAGGCAGCCGAGGCCGCATTTAATGCTGGTTTTGAGCACATTTATAACGTTCTTGAAGGCTTCGAAGGCGATCTAAATGATCAGCAACAGCGTAATCAGAAAAATGGCTGGCGCATCCACCAACTTCCTTGGCAACAAGATTAATACTTCAATCAATTTTCAGTGAATCAAGGAAAGCTTGTGACTCAATGGAACATTAATGCGGTTGTACAAGGTTTACAACAAGTAAGGCATGACTGGCGTCAGCAGCAACACAGAACCAAAGAATTTGGGGGCCGTGAACTTCCATCTAAAGAAGCTTTAAAGGCTATTTTAGATGACCTATGTGGGATTTTATTTCCAATGCGTTTAGGCCCTGCCGACTTACGCCAAGAAACTGAAGATTCTTATATTGCCTATACTTTAAATCGGGTGCTAACCGCCTTACATGCGCAAGTACAACTGGCTTTAAATTATGAAGCGAAACGTCATTTGAGTCATTCGAACACCGTCCAACAACCCGAGAAACTTGCTCAAAATATTGTGCAGGATTTTGCCAATACACTGCCCTCTATACGACGTCTTTTGGACGGCGATGTGCGTGCCGCTTATGAAGGCGATCCGGCGGCGCATAGTGTAGATGAGGTATTGCTTTGCTATCCAGGCATATTTGCGATTATTCATCATCGAATTGCGCATCAGCTCTATGCCCAAGTGCCTTTATTGTCTCGCATTATTTCTGAGTTGGCGCATTCTGCAACAGGTATTGATATTCATCCGGGAGCGCAGATCGGTAAAGGCTTTTTCATCGATCATGGTACGGGTGTAGTGATTGGAGAAACCAGTGTTATTGGGGAGCGTGTTCGTATTTATCAGGCCGTGACCCTTGGGGCAAAACGATTTGAAACCAATGATGATGGTGGTTTGAAAAAAGACTATACACGCCATCCAATTGTTGAAGATGACGTGGTGATCTATGCAGGCGCCACTATTTTAGGTCGTATTACCATTGGTCGAGGTTCCATTATTGGGGGAAATGTCTGGCTTACGCATAGTGTGGCTGCAGGTAGCCAGATTTTACAGTCACCGAATGAGTCTTATCAAAAAAATCATATTGCCGGTTAAAAACTATAAATGTGAAATAAATAGATAAGGAGATGAATAAACAAAACTTATGTATTAATTAAATGCTTATTTCTAGTTTAAATATATTTTTATTTAAAAAATAGATAACTCATTAATAAGCCCTCAATTTAAAAAATATACAACGCTATTTTAATTTTAAAACCAGAACTAATTCTAGTTTATATACATCCTAGAATTTTTATTTTCAAAAAGCCAATGTAATAAGGAAAAATGATTCATGGCGAAAAATACTGACAAAGCCCAACTTGCACTTGGGGACCATGCGGCCCGTCAACTGGCCAATGCAACCAAGACAGCTCCCCAGCTTTCTACAATTACTCCCCGCTGGCTGACTCACTTACTTCAGTGGATTCCTGTTGAAGCAGGTATTTATCGCCTAAACCGTGTCAATAATACCGATGATATTCAGGTGGCTTGTACACAACGTGATGAAGCAACTTTACCTCAGACTTTTGTTGATTATGACCCTGAGCCACGCGAATACTTTTTAAATGGTGTATCTACTGTTTTAGATGTGCATACGCGTGTTGCTGATCTTTACAGCAGCCCACACGACCAAATTAAAGAACAGCTTCGCTTAACCATTGAAACCATTAAAGAACGTCAAGAAAGTGAGCTTATCAATAACCCTGAATACGGTTTACTGGCAAGTGTGACAGATGACCAACGTATTTCGACTTTAAATGGCCCACCTACTCCAGATGATCTTGATGACTTATTACGTAAAGTCTGGAAAGAACCGGGGTTTTTCTTAGCGCATCCTGATGCGATTGCAGCATTTGGCCGTGAATGTACACGCCGTGGTGTACCGCCTCCAACGGTTAGTCTGTTTGGTTCACAGTTCATTACATGGCGCGGAATTCCACTTATTCCATCAAATAAAATCCCTGTAGAAGATGGCAAAACTAAAATATTGTTGCTTCGTGTTGGTGAAAAACGTCAAGGGATTGTTGGTTTGTTCCAACCGGGTCTTGCGGGTGAACAGTCACCGGGGCTTTCAGTACGCTTTATGGGAATCAACCGTAACGCGATTGCGTCGTATCTAATCTCGTTATATTGCTCACTTGCAGTATTAACAGACGATGCTTTGGCAGTGTTAGATGATGTGGAGGTGGACAAATATCATGACTACCCAGTTAACTACAAGTAATCTGCAAGGTAGTCCAACGGGGCCTGAAGTGACTGGTGTTAACCCACCAGCCAACTTCCCTGATGAGTCCACCATTGCTCGACTTGCTAATGAGTTTTTTTCAGCATTACCAAGCTCAAGCAGTTCAGCTTCTCCATCGGGCCTTAACTTGGACTTACCTGTCGGAGCACCACCTCACCCACCGCAACCGGGTGAACCATTTTCTGCACTCAGTGGTCGTGCGCCCAATATCGCGTTCCAGAAAAGTCTCAATCCAGAATTTCCTGAGCATATTCCAAATTTGCCAGACTACCCTGAACGTCGAATTGTAGCGTCTGCGCCTGTGGTTGGTGGAGCTAATTTGCCACGCCCACCATTTGAGCCACATTTGCCACAAGCTGCTCATAGTGAACCCAATGTGCCACGCATTGAACCAAATTTACCCACTGGTGCAGGTGAATCACCTTATTATTTTTTAAATGATTTTTCTGCTCCCAATACAGCAGAACCGTCTGTTAAAGGTGTTGAAGATAATTATTCGGTTGCACAGTCTTTTCAATTGCCACATGGTGACCAGCTGAAATCATTGCTGACGGAAGATCGTTTTGCAACAAACACGCTTCCCCAAAGTTCGACAAGCTCTGGATTTTATTTTTTAGACTTGCCTCAAAGTGGACAAAGTTATAGTCACTATCAACCGTCGCAACCCACTTTTGTAGCAAGTAGTGCTCAACCACTCGATGTACATGCCATACGTCGCGATTTTCCAATTTTACAGGAACGCGTCAATGGCCGTCCATTAGTCTGGTTTGATAACGCCGCAACTACACAAAAACCGCAACGTGTGATTGATCGGATTGCTTATTTTTATCAGCATGAAAACTCAAATATTCACCGTGCTGCACATGAGTTAGCAGCTCGTGCAACCGATGCCTATGAACATGCGCGAAATGTGGTTGCTCGATTTATTGGTGCACCCTCTTCCAAAGAGATTATCTTTGTACGAGGCACCACCGAAGGGATTAACCTGATTGCAAAAACATGGGGTGAGCAAAATATTGGTGAAGGCGATGAAATCATCGTTTCTCACTTAGAACACCATGCCAATATTGTGCCTTGGTATCAACTCACTAAAAAAACTGGAGCAAAATTACGAGTCATTCCTGTTGATGACACGGGCCAGATTATTTTAGAAGAGTTACCGAAACTGATTAATGAACGTACTAAACTGTTGTCGATTACTCAAGTTTCGAATGCTTTAGGTACAGTCACACCTGTTGCTGAAGTCATTAAAATTGCGCATGCTAAAGGTGTCCGTGTTTTAGTTGATGGCGCGCAATCTGTTTCGCACATCCCTACTAATGTACAAGCTCTCGATGCAGACTTTTTTGTGTTTTCTGGACATAAAGTGTTTGGTCCAACGGGCATTGGCGCGGTCTATGCAAAACCAGAGTTGCTAGAAAGCATGCCTGTTTGGGAAGGTGGCGGTAATATGATTCAGGATGTTACCTTCGAACAAGTAGTTTACCAACCTGCCCCAAACAAGTTTGAAGCTGGAACTGGAAACATTGCCGATGCTGTTGGTTTAGGTGCTGCACTTGAATATGTCGAAAGTCTAGGTATTCATAACATTGCTCGCTATGAACATGATCTACTCGAATATGGTCAAAATGCGCTGAGTAGTGTGTCAGGTTTACGTTTGATCGGAACGGCACATCACAAAGCCAGTGTTATGTCCTTTACCTTACAAGGCTATTCAACTGAACAAGTCGGTAAAGCTTTAAATCAACATGGTATTGCCGTACGTTCAGGTCACCACTGTGCACAGCCAATTTTACGCCGTTTTGGTGTAGAACAAACCGTGCGTCCGTCTTTGGCTTTTTATAATACGACTGAAGAAATTGATTTATTGGTGTCGGTGTTACATCAACTGACGCATAATAGACGTAGCAATTAAATCTATTTCTAGACTAAAAAAGACTGCTTTTGAGCGGTCTTTTTTTATAATTAATTTGCCATCATTAAAATTCAATTTTTCAATGAGGAAACTATTAAAACTCAAATAGTCCTAGGACTACATTTACTCGAGCAAAAGTCGTCTGCAACCTGCGTAGCATCAAAAAGATTCTGTTTCTGTGAAATACTAGTTAAATGAAATAAGTCGACAGGTTTTGCAGATGACAATGCTTTTGCTCTTACGAAGCTTTAGACGCTTCTCAGAGCGAAACCAAAGTAAGTCCAGCCGAAGGCGACTGAAGAAATTAAAACTTTAAGCGATAATACTCTGTCGTGCTATGCAATAGTTCGAAGATGACTTTAGGTTGAGCTAAAAATTATTAGTGGTTATCACAGCGGAGTCTTGTTATTTGAAATTCGATTTCTAGGTTAACCTTCGGCTCGAGCTAAGAGTCATCTACAGCCTGCCCATAATTTATAAAAATAATGTTTTCGTAACATTTTATGATAGATGAAAACAGTGAACAGGTTCTGTAGATGACAAAGTTTTTTGGTTACTTTTTCCAAAAAAAGTAACAGAATTAGCTACGTTCTTCTGATGTATAAACGGTAAGACTCCGTCGCGACAGTCCATCCACTTATAAATAAAACCAACTTAATTAAACAAACCCCAAATCAATCTCAATGCAATCCCAATTAATAAAACTCCCATTACCCGCTCAAAGTAAACCCCAAATTCCAGAAACCGTTTACGTACAATAGGCTGAGCAAACAGCACACTCACCACCATAAACCAGATGGCATTAACCATACACATCCAAACCCCATAAAAAACCTGAACTTTCATTGGTGTGGTTGTACTTACAATTGTCGTAAAAATTGCCAGAAAAAAGATAGTGGCTTTGGGGTTTAACGCATTGGTAAGAAAACCCATTGTAAAAGCTTTAAATAAACTCGGTGTATCACTGTCTGCTTGGCCATTAATCTCAATATTGGTATTCGGCTGGCTACGTAAACACTGCCACCCTAAATACACTAAGTAAGCTGCCCCTGCTGTTCTGATAAGTGACATCAGCCATTCACTTTGTTGAATCAAAAAGCCAATACCAACAAGTGTATAAAACACATGGACTGAAATCCCGACACCAATACCAATTGCAGTTAGACATCCAATCAAATAGCCATAACGTACACTTTGTCTTACCGTAATCACAAAATCTGGTCCCGGTAAAATCACCGCCATAAAATGAATAAGCGCTAGTGTTAAAAACTCATGTCCATACAACTGCCACATAACAATTTAGTTTCCTGAAAATCACCTAAAAGATTGTATTGCGATTTTTTAGACGCGATAATCCAATCAAAATCCAAATAACTTTTGCCTCATGAGCACAAATCAAAGTCTGGTTCTGTTAAATGAAATGGCGACTTTCGTTAAGGTTGTCGAGTCGGAAAGTTTTTCTGAAACTGCCCGCCAGCTTGGTACAACCCCTTCTGCTGTCAGCCGCGCGATTGCTCGATTAGAACGTGCTTTAGGCACCCGCTTACTCTATCGGACCACACGGAAACTTCGTTTAAGTGAAAGCGGACAACAGGTTTATCAACGTTGTTTAGATATGGTGAATGCTGCACAAGCAGTCATGGAAAGTTCAGGTCAATTTCATGTCGAACCCGAAGGTGTTATTCGCATGAGTGTTCCGAAAGCTGTGGGACATTTTATGATTCACCCACATTTACCCGATTTTTTAGAACGCTACCCGAAAATTGATATTCAAATGCTTTTAGAAGATCGTTATGTAGATCTCATTGATGATGGAGTCGATTTAGCGCTTCGGATTACAGAGCAACCACCCGGTGGGCTGATGGGTCGAAAGCTGATTGATATTGATCACTTGGTTTGTGCTACACCTGAATATTTGGTAAAGCATGGCACACCGAACCACCCTCATGATTTAAAGCAGCATGAATGTATTTACTTGGGCGAACAAGCCAGTGACTCAAAATGGAAATTTCAGCAAGGAAATAAATCGATCAGTGTGGCTGTGCGTGGTCGTTATGCAGCAAACCATACGGGTGTGCGTTTGAGTGCCGCATTACAACATTTAGGTATTGCGAGCTTGCCATACTTCGTTGCACGCCATGCTCTACAACAAGGTACCTTAGTTCAGGTTTTACCAGATTGGTATTTTAAAACCTATTACAGTGGTGGGCTGTGGTTACTTTACCCACCGACACGACATGTTCCGCCTAAATTGAGTGTGTTGATTCAATATTTGGCAGATAAACTAGCAGCAGAGCCGACTTTATTTAAGTTAAAGTAATATAAAGTGAAGGAATTAGCACGATGGAATCTTAACTTTTAACTTCTAAAGCAATCAGCTAATTCTGTTACTTTTTTTAAAAAATGAGTGACAACGTCACGCAAGAGAAACTTTCTCATCTACAGAACCTGACCACTGTTTCCATCTATAACAAATATTGCAAAAACATTATCTTTATAAATTATGGACAGGCTGTAGATGACCCTTGCTCGAGCAAATACTATTTAGAAGGTTCTTAATCTTTAGAAGTTATGAGTATGACTATTCAACCAATAGATCTTTTGGATTAATGGTATCGCCATAGACTGGTTTTAAGGTTTTTTCATAAGCCTGATGAATCACGCCTTCCTTAGCCAGTTTCTCTAAATCTTGGTTCAACCAGTCTAATAACTCTTTATCCCCCTTCTTCACTGCTGGTGCAATTAAGTCCTGCTCACCTAAATTGGTAATGCCAACAGTATAATTTGGATTTTCTTTAGCCCAAGCTAGAACCAGCAAGTTATCATGTGCTAGCGCAGCACCACGACCATCTTTTAAAGCATCAAAAGTTTCAGTGTTTTGCTCATACTTTTGTAATTTAATTTCAGGATGAGTCTTGGTGAAGAATGAATCAGCCGTTGTACCTTTGTTTACCAATAAAGTTTTATCTTTAAGTTGAGCCACATCGGTAATCGGATGACTTTTTGGAGAAACCACGCCTAGTGCCACTTTTAAATAAGGTTTAGCAAAATCGACCACTTCTTTGCGTTCTGGTGTAACGGTAAAGTTGGCAAAAATAATATCCACTTTATTGGCTTTCAAATATTCGACACGGTTAGCCGCTTCAGTTAAAACAAACTCCACTTTGTTTTCATCACCCAGCAAATCTTTAGCGACATGCTTGGCAATTTCTACATCAAAGCCCTGATTTTTACCTTGAGCATCTAAATATCCAAACGGCGGTTTATCACTAAATACGCCAATTCGTACCACGCCATTCTTTTTAATCTGTTCAATACTCGACACAGTTTGTGTGGTATCTGCCGTTTTTTCAGTAGACTGAGTTCCTTTGTCACATGCAACTAAACCTAAACTCAGTAAAGACGCAGCTAAAATATGCTTCACGTTTTGAAATGTTAATGTTGTCATTATTTCACCCTATCGTTCTTGTAAAAGTCTTATTTAAAAAGACAGCGCCTACTTTCAGACACTGCTCTAGCGATATTGAAAATTATTGGCCTACATCTAAAAACACATTCGGATTGACCGAGTCACCGTAAATTGGTTTTAAGGTTTCATCATAAATTTTATTAATTTCACCACTTGTTCTGAGCTGCTTAATTTCAGTATTGAACCAATTCAATAATTGGGTATTGCCCTTTTTAACTGCTGGTGCAATAAACTCTTGATCACCAATGGACTGAATACCAGCAACATAACTTGGGTTCTTCGCGGCCCATGCCAAAGCATATGTACTATCTTGTGAAATCGCGTCACCACGACCGTCGGTTAAGGCTTTAAAGGCATCCGAGTTTCTTTCAAACTTGAGTAAATTTACTTTTGGATAATGCTTGGTAAAGTAGGTATCTGAACTTGTGCCTTTATTTACAATTAAGGTCTTACCTTCTAATTGGGCAATGTCAGTAATCGGCTTGGCTTTAGGCGAGACAATACCAAAAGCACCTTTTAAATAAGGCTCGGCAAAATCTACAACTTCCTTGCGTTCAGGCGTTACCGTAAACGTCGCAAATACAACATCGGCGCGATTCGATTTTAAAAACTCCACCCGATTTGAAGCTTCAGTCACAATAAACTCAACTTTCTTTTCATCACCGAGCAAATCTTTAGTCACACGTTTTGCTAAAGCCACATCAAAGCCCTGGTTATTCCCCGCACTATCTACATAACCAAACGGCGGATCATCGGCAAAAACAGCAACTCGTAGAACTCCATTTTTTTTGACTTGCTCTAAAGAATGGTCTTCTTGAGCATTACTTGCCTGTTCAGTTGTTGGCGTTTTATTACATGCAGTTAACAACACCCCAGCAACAGCAAGACTGCTTAATATTTTTATTGAATTACGTTTAAACATTCACTTCCTCATGATTCAAATAATAAAAATTTAGTACGACAAAATATTTAAGAAAGCTTTCGCTCGTTCTGTTTTTGGCTGTTCAAAAAATTCTTCTGGTGAAGCCTGTTCAATAATCTTGCCCTTATCCATAAAAATAATGCGGTCAGCAACCTTACGGGCAAAGGACATCTCATGTGTCACAATCAACATGGTCATTCCTTCATTCGCTAACTTGAGTACCACATCAAGCACTTCTCTGACCATTTCCGGATCAAGCGCAGCGGTAATTTCATCAAGTAAAATGACTTTAGGTTGCATGACCAGTGAACGGACAATGGCTATACGCTGTTTTTGTCCACCTGAAAGCTGGCGTGGATAATCAAGTTTTCGCTCAAACAGACCCACTCGCTTTAACAACTCATCTGCGACTTGTTCAGCTTCATCGCGGTGGCGTTTTTGTACTTTGAGTGGTCCGAGCAAAATATTGTCAATGACGTTCATATGCCCAAACAGCTCATAGTTTTGAAAAACCATGCCAATTTTTTGACGAGCATTAGTCCAGTCCACATCTTTACCAAGCACACCTGAACCGGTTAAACGGATTTCACCGCCCTGAATCGGTTCTAAGCCGTTAATACAGCGCAATAAGGTACTTTTCCCACAGCCCGATGGACCTAAAATAACAACCACCTCTCCTTGTTCTACATCCAGATCAATGCCCTGTAAAATATGACTTTGTGCAAATGATTTCTGTAATTGTTGTATCGATAACAAAGGCATAATTACTCCCAGACCTTTTCTAAATGTGCCGCCAAACGAGATAAGGGATAGCAAATCAGAAAATACAAAATAAAAATAAAGCCATAAATCCAAAGAGACGCGCTCGGCACGGTCAACAGCGAATTTTCAATAATTTGCTGGCCAACTTTAATGACCTCGACCACACCAATCAGGACTGCCAAAGAGCTGGTTTTCACCATTCGAGTAAATAAATTAATCGCGCCTGGTGTTACTCGTTTTAGACTTTGCGGAAAAATGACATAGATCAAAGCTTGAACATGAGTTAGTCCAAGCGCATAGGCCGAATCACGTTGATGCTGATCAATTGAAGTAATGGCTGCACGGACCAAATCGCCCATTTCAGCCGTACCCCATAAAACAAACACAACAACGCACACCCACATTGCGGAAAACTGCCAGTTAAACCATGTCGCAAAGCCGAAATAAAACACAAACAGCAAAACTAAAATTGGAATGATTCGAATGGCTTCTAAGTACAGGCGGCACAGCGCTTTAACGACTATATTTTTAGAGGTCATAATGACGCCGAAAACTGTGCCGAAAATTGCAGAGAAAAACACTGAAATAAATGCAATTTTTGCAGTTGCCCAAAGTCCCCACATTAAACGTTCGAGGTGACTCGCTTGAAATAAATAATCAAGTTCCATGGCTCACCTTCCGACTTCTGTGCTCCAGATAGCTGGTTAAAATAGACACGGGCAATAAAATAATGAGATAAGCCATGATGAGTAAGAACAAAGCTTCGGTGGTTTTATAGTCCATGCCAATTAAGTCTTTGGTGACAAAAAGCAATTCAACGACAGCAATTGCACTGACCACAGAACTTTCTTTAATTAGAAATAGACAATTTGCCCCTATTGCTGGAATTGAAATAGCAAGTGCTTGAGGGAAAATGACATATCTAAAAATTTGAATCGGTTGTAGACCAATACTTTTTGCAGAGTCAATCTGCCCTTTTGCAACAGACTGCAAACCTGCTCGGAAGGCTTCAGCCATATAGCTTCCACCTAAGAAGGTCAGTCCTATCACACCACAAGCAAAACCATCGATTTTGATGCCAAGCTTTGGCAAACCGTAATACAAAAAGAACAGTTGAATTAATAAAGGGGTATTTCGAGATAACTCAATATAGAACTGGGCAATTCTATTTAGCACCCGCACGCGATATGTGATTAAAATGCTGCAAATTAGCCCTACAATAATCGCCAAAATAATGCTGATAATTGAAATCTTCAGCGTGGTCAAAGTTGCAGAGAAAAATTGCGGCAACACACTATGGATATACTGCCAGTTCAAGGAAAATTCCAAAAATAATATTAAAACGTTATAAATATTTAGCTTTCATCAGCCATTAAATATTTGTGCAACGAGTTTATTTTTTTCCCAATTGGTCTAAAACTATTTTTATTAGATAAGCTTTTCTATAAGTTTGATAAATTCGATCTGGCAATCGAAAATCTTCGAATCAGTTGAATACAATCGCTCAAAACATATTCACTCAAATAAATATGAATGATATAGCCAATAAAAAATCGGACACCAATGCCCGATTTTTTATTAAATGATTTTTAATCTATTGCTTACTTTCTAAGTACATCGCCAATGCTTGGGTCTTTATCAAAAACCGATTTAGCATATGGGCAAAGCGGAATTACTTTTACGTCTTTTTCACGAACAAAAGCCACCAAGGCATCAAGTAATTGGCGACCTACGCCTTGTCCACGATAATTTTCATTCACATCTGTAGCATCAATAATTAGCATGCTTTCGCCTGCCCATGTATAAGTCATTTCGCCTGCAACGGTTTCACCATCAAGTAAGCTAAAGCTGCCGTGTTTTGTATCATCTTTTTGTTGAATATTCACAATGAATTCCTCGTATTACGACTCATATTTATTTAGAAATGACTTTGTATAATCTTTATCTATAAGAACAAATCTAAGTGTAAAAAAATAGCCTGTTTTTAGCAGCGAGTCTGTATGCTTTTTAAATACAATTCATGCATAAAATTCATAATTCTATTCGTAATTCAGCGTCTAATCCTCTCAAATCATTGTTGTTAAGCTCTGCGACCAGATTTTATTCATTTCATTTATGAAAATTCAATGGTTTTGAGATTGGAACTTTTATGTCTTCTTTTCATCATATTGAGCAAAGCACATATGAACATTCAATACCTGCCTGGGGTGCCGTCTTTGTAATGTCACTCTGCTGCGCAGTATTAATTGCATCTGAGTTCATGCCCGTAAGTTTACTCACCCCCATCTCTATAGATTTAAATATGAGTGAAGGCCAAGTGGGCCAAGCAATCGCAATTTCTGGTATTTTTGCTGTGATGACCAGCTTATCGATTAGCCGTGTATTTAAGGCATGGGACCGAAGTCATATCATTTTATTACTCACCCTACTGATGATTGTCTCTGGCATAGTCATTACATTTGCCCATTCTACGGCTTTGTTTATGTTGGGTCGTGCAATCTTAGGCGTAGTTATTGGTGGTTTTTGGGCAATGTCGACATCAATTGTCATGCGACTCGTTCCTCCGCTTTCAGTACCTAAAGCACTCGGTTTATTAAATGGCGGAAATGCTCTAGCCACCACAATTGCAGCACCATTAGGAAGTTTTTTGGGTTCAATTATTGGCTGGCGTGGTGCTTTTTTCTGTATTGTCCCCATCGCGATTGTTGCACTTATTTGGCAATTTAAAAGTATGCCTTCTCTTCCTGCAATATTGTCAGTTGAGAAATCTAAAAATCCATTTGGTTTACTAAAACGCCCAATTGTACTTTATGGGATGACCGGAATTTTATTACTCTTTATGGGCCAATTTGCGCTATTTACCTATCTACGCCCATTTCTAGAAACCGTTACTCATGTCGATGCGACAATGCTATCCATTTTATTATTAATATTGGGTTTAGCAGGTTTAGTGGGTACATTTGTAATTAGTTTAATCCTCCACCAACATGTTTATCGTTATCTGATTCTTATTCCATTCATCATGGCATTGATTGCTGGAGCTTTTGTGCTAGGTGGTGAGCATTTATGGTTTGTTGCCATATTGATGGGTTTATGGGGCTTTATTGGAACGTCGGCACCTGTTGCATGGAATACATGGCTTGCCCAAACACTACATCAAGATGCCGAAATTGGTGGTGGTTTGATGGTTGCGATTATTCAATTTGCAATTACTCTAGGTGCAACTATAGGTGGATTATTATATGACTCACATGGCTATAGCGCCACGTTCTATATGAGCGCAACTATTTTGCTATTAGGCGCAATTACTGCATTTCTCACATGGCGAAATGCTATTCACGTAGCACATCAATAACCAACCGTAACGCAGGTGAAAGTTGTCTTCGATGTGGATAGTACAAATGGTATCCAGGAAACTGGATACTGTACTCTTCCAAAACTTGAATCAGCTTCCCCTCTTTTAAATCTTCTCGAATCAAATCTTCGGGAATATAAGCAAGTCCAAATCCAGCTCTAACCGCCTCGACGATATCGTAGCTTTCATTAAATATCCATTGCCCCTGAATTTTAACTTTTGTTTCTTGACCATCTTTCACAAATTCCCACGCATACACGCTGCCTTGGGTGGTTAAACGATAGCCAATACATTGATGATTGATTAAATCTTTAGGAGTATTAGGAATTCCATATTGTTCAAAATATGCTGGTGTTGCTATTACCGCCATTTTGACATCTGGACTAATACGTACTGCAATCATGCCATCAGCTACGCGGCTTCCGAAACGAACGCCTGCATCAAAGCGCTCTGCCACAATATCGACCATCCCACTATTGGCAGTTAGTTCAACTTGCACATCTGGGTAATCACCCGCAATCTTTTTAAGTTTTGGAATCAGCACTTCCCGTATCGCATGGCTACTAGCATTAATCCGAACCGTACCAGCGGGTTGGTCTCGAAATGAAGTTAAAAGGGATAATTCATTATCGATTTGGTCAAAACTAGCACTAATCGTTTGTTTCAACCTTTCGCCTGCTGCTGTAGGTGAAACACTACGTGTAGTTCTGGTCAGGAGTAACATTCCCAAACGTTCTTCTAAACCCCGAATCGTATGGCTTAGCGCAGATTGTGAAATTCCCATTTTCCCTGCGGCTTTAGTAAAACTACCCTCTCTTGCCACCATTAAAAAAGCATAAAGATCATTATAGTTTTCTTTATTTATCATCTGCTTTATCTCTTATTGGGGAGTCAACCTCATTATAAAGGATAAAACTATTCATGAATATTACTCATAAGTCCATGTTTGTTTTTTAGACTAATTATTAAAAAGAAGATTCGTTAAAATCCATCTCAAGCAGTAAATATGAAGATTTAAATAAACTGAGGCGATTATTATGAGTCATTTTATTATTGTAAAAAATTAATAAATTCCACTCATATCTTTACGTTAAAGAATAAATAGCTTCATTGCTTTTATGTGCTTTTTCTTAAAGAAGCGAGGTGAATTGATATGGTTAGTTATAAGTTTTTTAAAGGCTTAGTCAGCCTATGTGTTTTGTTCTCAGTGACTTCCGCTTCTTATGCAATAAAGCCTCAAGGTAAAAATCAACAAAGGGGATCGATGATGAAAATCCGTATTGATATTGATGGAACACAGCAACCGCTATTTGCCACATTAGCCATGTCACCTACTGTTGAAGATTTTGCCAAGCAGCTTCCACTGACATTAATACTTAAAGATTATGACTCCACTGAAAAAATAGCTGATTTACCCACCAAGCTAACTACGCAAAACGCGCCTCATGGATATGCCGGAAAAGCAGGTGATCTTACCTATTATGCTCCTTGGGGTAATCTAGCTTTTTTCTATAAAGATTCTCATGTTGGTTATGCCAATGGCCTCATTTTTCTTGGACAACTAGATGCTATTCCCCAAGCATTCAAGCAAAAACAACCCATCAAAATTTCAATTTCACAAATTAAATAAGCATGCACCTACTCACCCATTCACATTGTTTAAATTGAGGTATTTATGAGTACATCTCCCTTATTTAAAAAGCTTAAAACCCATACGGCGGCTGCAATTTGTGCAGCAACTATTGGTCTATTTTCTTCAAATTCAGCTATGGCGGCCGATATGTCTAATGGTGCGAATAACTTTTATCAAAGTCAGCAAGTGACTATTCAAAAAGTTACTTTTAAAAATTAATACAACATGGATATTGTCGGCAATCTGGTTATTCCCAAAAATTTGAATAAAAAGACTAAAGCCTCTGCAATTGTAATTGGTCACCCTATGGGGGCTGTAAAAGAGCAAAGCTCTATGCTTTATGCACAAAAACTGGCTGAACAAGGTTTTGTGATCTTAGCAATTGATCAATCATTTTGGGGTGAAAGCGCGGGCCAACCAAGAAATGTTGTGGCACCAGACATTTATGCAGAAGCGTTTAGTGCCGCTGTAGATTATTTGGGAACACAATCTTTCATTGATCCTAATAATATTGGTGTACTGGGTATTTGTGGAAGTGGGAGTTTTGTCATTAGTGCAGCAAAAATTGATCCGCGTATGAAAGCGATAGCAACTGTCAGTATGTATGATATGGGCGCAGCAAACCGCAATGGCTTACGTCACTCACAAACCCTAGAGCAGAGAAAGCAAATTATTGCAGAAGCCGCTGCACAGCGTTACGTTGAATTTAAAGGTGGTGAAACCAAATATACCAGCGGAACTACGCATGAGCTAACAGCAGATACACACCCTATTCAACGTGAATTTTACGACTTTTATCGTACTCCACGCGGAGAATATACGCCTAAAGGCTCATCGAGAGAGCTTACAACCCACCCAACTCTCACCAGTAATGTCAAATTTTTAAACTTCTACCCATTTAACGACATTGAAACGATTTCACCACGTCCGATGCTATTTATTACAGGTGATCAGGCCCATTCAAAAGAGTTTAGTGAGGAAGCTTATAAACTCGCAGGCCAACCTAAAGAGCTTTACTACGTTAAAGGCGCTGGACATGTTGATTTATATGATCGGGTCGATCTCATTCCATTCAATAAATTAACCAGTTTCTTTAAACAAAACTTGAAGTAATACAGATGATAGAGGCTCAATACGGGCCTCTAGCTTTTTAATTAACTTTAATGAAACTCTTGTACCAGACTATTAATGTGAGCCACAGCAGCAGTTCGGTTTTCAACGCAAAGTTTTTCAAAAACATGCTCTAAATGCTTGTTCACCGTCCGTGGGCTCAGCTCCAAAATTTCTGCAATATCTTTATTGGTTTTGCCTAACAACAACCAGTGCATGACTTCGGCCTCACGTTGAGTCAACTGTGGGCAATATTTCAAAATATCAGCCATTTCCAAAGCCGGCGTAGAAGTCTTAATCTGTATCAGATAATTTTTTGCCACGCTTGGTTCAGTTTGCCACGGTGTAAGTAATAAAAGCTGTAATTGCTGAGATGGAGTTGAATAAGAACAGCTGGTTAATTTTTTAGAGTCTTTTTCATTTTCCAAGTCTGAAAACCAAGCTTTTAAGCCTGCTTCAAAACCTTCTAATTCAGGTAAATATTGATTCAGTAGATCACTGGCTTTTTGAGTTTTCCAAACAATTTTACCTTGAACATCTAGCGCAAGAATGGCTGTTTCCGTTGCATCAATCACCTGTTTTTGCTGTTGCAATAGTTTGGCATGTGCCAAATGTGTTTTTACCCTTGCTAATACTTCTTCAATATTCAAAGGTTTGGTTACATAGTCCACCCCGCCAACCTGAAAACCACGAACAATATGCTCTGTCTCAGACAAACCTGTCATAAAAATAACGGGAATAAACTGTGTAATTGGACTCGCTTTAAGCTGTATACAACTTTCAAAACCGTTCATATGTGGCATATTGCCATCGAGCAAAATCATATCTGGTAAGCATCGGTGGGCGATTTCAATTGCACTCAACCCATCAGTTGTGACAAGTACGCGATAACCTGCCTGATCTAGACTTTCATGTAACAAGCCTAAATTTTCCGGCACATCATCCACAATCAGAATAACAGCCTGCTCGTTTGGCAAAGCTTGCTGAAAAGAAACATGTTGCGTACTCATTGCTTATCCTGAATCAATCGTTGCGCGTGTTTTAAATCAAACTTTTGAATAGCCTGTTCAAGCTGTTCCCATAACTCATCATGCTCCGGAAAATTTTGACGACATTGCGTTAAAGTCTGTTGAATTCCACGAATGTAGCCTTGTCCAATTAAATCATTTAATTGCTGCAAGCTTTGTGTTAAATCAAACAGATCATTATTTTCCGATCGTTGGATTGGCGTATGAACAGCGCTTTGCTCTTGCTTAAACACTTTTACATCCAATGCTTGAACTTCATTATTTTCAAGGTTTGCATCTGATTTGGAATCAATCCAAACTAAACCTAACTTGTCTCCAATTTTACTCAGCAACAAATTAAGATCGATTGGTTTTAACATAAAGTCTTCACTTAAGACTGCATCTTGTGGATTGACTTCACGCTCGCCTGCATTGGCCGAAATAATTAAGATCGGCACATTGGTAATATTATTCTGGCGCAATAATCGTGCTGTTTCCCAGCCGCCCATCAAAGGCATATTTAAATCCATCAAAATCAGGTTAGGTTGAAAAATAGGTACTCGTCTTAAACAGTCAATGCCCGACTCTGCTTCTTCAATCATAAATCCCAAAGGTTTGAGAAAATTAGCAACTAAGCCTCGGTCCACCGCTTCATTATCGACAACCAAAATTCGTTTTCGTTCGCCTTGATAGCCTGTGATTTGGTTGGAGTAAACATTAGAAATTGGATGAACTACTTCTTTTGAAGGTAAATAAAACTTAATCTTAAATTGTGAACCCTGATTGAGCTGACTACTCACAGATAGCTGTCCACCGAGTAAATCGACCAATAATTTTACAATTGGAAGCCCAAGCCCTGTTCCAGTAAATCCGCCTTGCACAACATTGCTGCCCCGTTCAAACGGGTTAAAAATTCGTTCTAAATCTGCCTCGGCAATACCACAGCCCGTATCTCTAATTTCAAAATAAGCTGTTTGAAAACGATACTCAACTTTCAAAGTAATTGTGCCGCTCGTCGTAAATTTTAAAGCATTGCCCAGTAAATTGATGAGCACTTGTTCTAAGCGTTTTTTGTCCGTACGCACATAGTGCGGTAGGTTCTCTCCAATTTCATAAACAAACTGTAAATTCTTCTGTTCAAACTGTGGCTGAAACATTTGAATAATCTGTTCTATAAAATTAGGGAAATGAACATCTACTACATTTAAAGAAATTTTACCTGTTTCAATGCGTGCTAAATCTAGTAAGCCGTCAATGAGTGAAGTTAAATGCTGCCCACTACGACTAATCACGCCGAGCGCCATTTTGCCTTGTTCTGAGAGCTGCTCTTGTTTTTGAAGTAATTGGCTATAGCCCAAAATACTATTTAGAGGTGTTCTTAGTTCATGGCTAATGCCAATGACATAACGGCTTTTTGCATCATTTGCTCGCTCTGCTGAAATTCTGGCATCTTGCAGGTCTTTTGAAGTGAGTTCATGGGCAGCAATTTCATCAATCAATAATGCTGTTTGTTGGTGTGTTTCAATTTCGGCATTACGACGGCTTTCATCGTTTAATACGAGCCACCACGCAGCTACACTCATCAATAAAAATAAAATAGTGTAAATTTTGACAAACAGCGTAAATAACTGAGGAACAGCTGCCGCATTAATTGTTTCTAAGTAGGTTTTCTCTTGGATATAAACCAGACTCAAACTCACTGCCAAAACAATAGACAATCCTAGAGTCAGCAATAGATACAAACTGACCCTGCTATTTAAACGACTCGCCCAACGTTCAGGTAAATAGTGCCAAATGGCTTTTTTTAGTTGTACTGACCAACGTGCATCAGGTTTACATAAATCGTGGCAGCGTGCTTCAAGTGAACAGCATAGAGAGCAAATCATACCGTTATAGGCTGGACAGCCCGCCATATCGGCAAGTTCATAGTCCCTTTCACATACTACACAGTTAGCAACCGAAGTCGCCTGAATTTTTTCAGGCTGGCGTGCGATGTAATATTTGCCTTTGGTTAAGTAAGCAATAATAGGAACACATAACACCGCACTCCCCAGAGCAATGAAACTCGCCAATCCTTTTGCCATGAGTCCAAAAAAGCCCAAATAGCTAAGCATCGATAACACTGAGGCAATCAGTAAAGCACCCACACCTACGGGGTTAATGTCGTATAAATAAGCACGGCGGAATTCAATTCCCTTTGGGCTTAAGCCTAAAGGTTTACAGATAATTAAATCGGCAACAACGGCGCCAATCCATGCCAAAGCGATATTGCTATATAGTCCCAAAATGCGTTCAACCGCATGGCTAATCCCCATTTCCATCAAAACAATGGCAATAAAAACGTTAAACAGAAGCCAGACAATTCGCCCCGGATGGCTGTGAGTTAAACGGGCAAAAAAGTTTGACCATGCCAATGATCCAGCGTAGGCGTTGGTCATATTAATTTTAATTTGCGCCAAGCAAACCAGTGCTAGAGTCAATATTAACGCTAGCTGAGGGCTTGGAATAAATTGCTGATAGGCAACCCAATACAGATAAGTCGGATTGTCTAGTTCAGAGACAGGAATAAACAGTTGAAAAGCCAACACCATGAGCAGCATACCCATCAAAACTTTTAAAAATCCAAAAATTATCCAAGATGGACCACCTAAAAAAACGGCAAAACGCCATGCAGTTCTGTTTTGTTCTTTTTGCGGTAAGAAACGTAAATAGTCGGCTTGCTCACCAATTTGGATCACAAATGAAAAAATAAGGGTGCACGCCGCACCAAAGTAATACAGATTAAAATCGGTCGAGTTTGAAACTGCCCCAACAAAATGCAGACTACTACTTAAAATTTGTGGTTGTTTCCAAAGTACAAAAAACCACGGTAATAACAGCAATAAGAGCCAGATTGGTTGTGTGATTGCCTGAACTTTATTAATAAAACCAATACCTTTGACCACTAAAGGCAAAATCACTAAGGCAGAAATTAAGTAACCAATAACTTGCGGAATGCCTAAGGCAAGCTCAAGTGCCATCGCCATAATGGCAGCTTCAAATGCAAGTAAAATAAAGGTAAAGCTGGCATAAATTAGAGATGTAATGGTCGAGCCAATGTAGCCAAAACCTGCACCACGAGTAAGCAAATCGACGTCTACATTATATTTTGCAGCGTAGTAACTAATCGGCCAACTGGTTAAAAATATGATGGTACATACAACAATGGCTGCCCATACTGCATTGCTAAAGCCATACTGCCAAAGCATGGTCGCCCCAATGGCTTCCATCGCCAGAAAACTAACGGTTGAAATTGCGGTATTGGTAACGGTCCAAGGTGACCATTTTCGTACCGAGGTGGGTGCATAGCGGAGCGCATAATCTTCGATACTTTCATCTGCCACCCAAATATTATATTCACGGCGTGTTTTGATCACACGTTGTGGCGCTTGTTGGGGGCGTGAAGAATCTGGCATAACACTCATATTTCGGATGTGGCTGCATTAAACCCAGCAATCCTTATGCCAAAAGTCATTTATCATGGCGATTTTCTCAAATACGCACATATACGCAAAATAACGTATTTTCAATTTTTCCCAAAAATCACACACTCAAATCCATCAAAAAACAATGATCAATATTTGTGTTGATTGACCGAAAATGATTGGGAGATTGATGTTATGAGTGTATCTGAACATCCAAATCTGGACACTGTGCAAGGTACAGATTCACAAAAAGCAGTGAATGAAACCTTAGAAGATTATACTTTACGTTATGCTCCACACAGCTTTCGGCGCTGGAGTCCCAAAGTTGTCGCTATTACTGCACTTGGTGGTATTGCCTATCTTGCTGACTTTTCTATTGGTGCCAGTATTGGTATGTCTTACGGAACAACTAATGCTGTTTTCTCCATTTTATTTGCAGCGATTATTATCTTCTTAACTGGCATTCCTTTAGCCTACTACGCAGCGCGCTATAACATTGACCTTGACTTGATTACCCGCGGCGCAGGTTTCGGTTATATCGGCTCAGTCCTGACCAGTATCATTTTCGCCAGTTTCACATTTATTTTCTTTGCCCTTGAAGGTTCAATCATGGCGCAAGGGTTATTGCTTGGTTTAGGCATTCCGCTTTGGGCTGGCTATCTCATCTCAACCATTATGGTGATTCCACTGGTGATTTACGGCATGAAAGCCTTGAGTAAATTACAAGTTTGGACCACTCCACTTTGGCTCATTCTGATGATTGGTCCTGTGGCCTACCTGATTTATCAAGAACCTACTTTAGTCAGCCAATTTGCTACTTTTACAGGTAAAGAAGGTTTTGCAACCGTAGACATGGCAGCAATCATGTTGGGTGCTGGTATTTGTTTATCTCTAATCATGCAAATCGGTGAGCAAATTGATTACTTACGTTTCATGCCTGCTAAAACAAAAGAAAACACCAAAGCATGGTGGGCAGCCGTTATTTCAGCGGGCCCGGGTTGGGTGATTTTAGGGGCAATCAAACAAATTATTGGGGCATTTTTAGGTTTCTATTTACTTACTAAAATACCGGGCGTAAACAGTACTGAACCTGTTCAACAGTTTAATGCAGCGTTTCATGACATGCTTCCAGGTTGGGCTGCTTTAACACTTGCAGTGATTTTGGTGGTTATTTCTCAAATTAAAATTAATGTGACCAATGCTTACTCTGGTTCCCTTGCATGGACAAGTGCCTACACACGTATTAGCAAACATTATCCGGGTCGTATTGTCTTTGTGATGGTGAACTTGGCAATTGCGCTTGCTTTAATGGAAGGCAATATGTTTGCGGTATTGGGTAAGATCTTAGGGTTTTATTCAAACTTTGCGATTGCTTGGGTTGTAGTTGTTGCAACAGACATTTCAATCAACAAATATGTTTTAAAACTTTCACCGAAAGAACCAGAATATCGCCGTGACATGCTCTACAACGTAAACCCTGTCGGTATGGTTGCATTCCTTGTATCAGCAGGCCTATCAATTGCAGCATTCTTCGGCTTGCTTGGTAGTTTCTTGGCGCCTTACTCACCGCTTATCGCACTTGTACTTGCCTTTGTATTAACACCAATCATGGGCTTATTAACCAAAGGAAAATACTACATCAAGTCACACGATGACGGCATTAAAGAACCACGTTACGATGCTGAAGGTACACCTGTAGCAACGGTTTACCACTGCCGCGTATGTGAGCAAGGTTATGAGCGTCCAGATATTATGTTCTCTCACAAACATAACGGCACGATCTGTTCTTTGTGTAAAACACTCGATGCTTAAATATTCTTAAAACTAAAAAAGAAGCTTTAAAGCTTCTTTTTTATATCTGATGATTCTTAGCCAATCGGAAATAAACGTTCAGGTACTACATCTTTCATCACAATGGTTGAGATGAGTCGTTGTACACTTGGAATAGCAGATAATTTTTCATCATATAAACGCTGAAAAGCCGGTAAATCTTTAGCCACCACATGTAGTAAATAATCTGGCTCACCAAACAAACGCTGCGCCTGAATAATTTGCGGGATGTCTATCACTGCATTTTCAAACTTCTCGACGGCCTGTTTATCTCCTTCTTTAAGCGTAATAAAAACAATCGCTGAAAATTCAAATCCCACTAAATTTGGGTCGAGTTCTGCCCGATAGCCTTTGATTGCTCCCGACTCTTCTAAAGCCTTCACTCGTCTATGACAAGGAGAAATGCTCAAGCCAACTTTTTCTGCCAATTCAGTAATAGATAATCGGCCATTTAATTGCAATTCAGCAAGAATCTTTTTATCTGTGCGATCCATTTAGAAAAATTTACCCCAAATTAGTGTGATATGAGCAAACATTTAAAAGCACATTCTAAATACATGAGCATATTATTTTCAACAAGCTCGAATAAATAGGGATTTTTTCTAAACCACGAGCGAAACCTTTGGAAAATAGTTTGCCGAGATAAGCATATGGCTTTTAACATTTTTATTGCATTTTGGAGTGTCTCCATGCTTTTTATTATTACGCCAGGGGCAGACTGGGCCTATGCCATTTCGGCAGGGATTAAAGGCAAAGTCGTCGTACCCGCTGTTGTAGGTATGCTATTTGGGCACTTTATTACGATTTTATTGGTAGCAGCTGGTGTCGGTCTACTTGTAGCAAATAATCCAACTGCACTCATGATCCTAACAATTGCAGGTTCTGCTTATTTGTTATGGATGGGAATAAACTTATTACTTACCCCTCCTACTCCGAACGAGTCAGGTTCTGAAAAAGCTCAGTCATGGTTGAGCTGGGCAACCAAAGGCGTTTATGTGAGTGGGTTAAACCCGAAAGTTTTTTTGCTCTTTTTAGCTCTGCTTCCTCAGTTTATTGATACTACTGCTTCATGGTCAGTGACAACACAAATTCTTGCCTTTGGTGTTGTCCACATGATTAGCTGCGCAATAATTTACTTAATGGTGGGTTATGGTTCAGAGGCTATTTTGAAAACCAGACCACAAGCAGCACAGTTAGTCGGCCGTTTTTCAGGTGGTTTGATGGTCGTTATCGCAACGTGCTTATTGATCGGGCAAATTTAAAAGTCATTTAGCAAAAGTTACTGACTCACTTTTCGGGTCAGTAACTTGAATAGTAAAATATAAGAAAAATTTATCTCATTCGTTTGAGGTTATAAGTCACCACTCCCCAAATAACCAGTTCCTGCCCCTCTTCAATATAAATATTCTGATAATCAGGGTTTTCTGCTTTTAGCCAAACTTTAGGCGGCTTAAATTGACTATCAATCATTAAGCGCTTCACAGTGAAATCATTGTCGATGAGTGCAATCACAATATCACCCGATTTAGCGGGAATACTACGGTCCACAATAAGCGGATCATTAATATCAATTCCAGCGTCTAGCATGGATAAAGAATTGGCTTTAACAATAAAGGTAGCATTTTCATTTCTAATTAAATATTCATTTAAATCGAGCGCTTGCTCAATATCATCTTGCGCAGGCGAAGGAAAACCTGCAGCAACACGCTCTGTTGCCAAAGGAATCTGATAAATTTTATCGTTGTTTGGATGAACCTGTTGTATTTTTAGTTTTGAACTAAAATCTGTCTGGTTATCGGTTTTGACATTATTCAGTAACCAATTTTTGATAAAGTTGACTTGAGATTCAGGAACACGAATCACTTTGGTGGGTTCATTAAACTGTGCTTTACGACCAGCATTTTCCCGTGCACCGCCATGCTCGAATTCTTTTTTCTTTGGCATACCGCCTCCATCTCACCGTTCAAATCCTACACAAACAATGTAACTTGAAAAAGTTACACTTTCAAGTTGACGAAATATTTTTTTTGCATAACAATAAATCTCATGATCAGATTTTAATCCATTTTGCTTTTAACAGGGATGCTAAAACGAAAATGGCAATTTGAAGAAAATCAAAACCTATTGTGAAATAGTCCTTGTTACTGACTGTTTTGATTTTTATCAAATGAAATTCTGGACACTTAAATATGAGTTAGATTCAGTTTTTGGTATGGAGACATGCGAAATGAAAAATCAACGTGATGCAGTTTTAGGTTATGCAAATGAGCAACATGCTTACTTTATCCGTCTTATTGAAAATGATGCGGTATTAGGTGAAAGCTACGGAATTTTCTGTGAAAATCCGGAAAGTGAAGCAGCCGAAAGTATTATGACGACACTATTTTTAAAGAAATCTTTTTGGTTAAATGGCTCAGAATTTACAGATATTGTAAAAGGCCTACACCCTCTTACTCATTCATAAGTTTATAAAAATTATAAAATAAAGGAGGCATAATGCCTCCTTTATTCTCAAAAACTGTCTGCTTAAGACGTAAAACGTCCAGAGGCATCGCGTTTTTGATTACGAGAGTTTTGTCCACGGCCATCTGAACGACCACGGCGATCATCATCGTCATCATAGCGACTACGGCCTCGACTACTTGAACGACCGCGATCATCATCTTCGTCGTCATCACGGCTGCGACCACGTCCTCGGCCACCTGAACGGCCACGATCATCATCTTCGTCATCATCATAACGACTGCGGCCACGGCCTCGGCCACCTGAACGACCACGATCATCATCTTCATCGTCGTCATCGCGGCTGCGACCACGGCCTCGACCACCTGAACGGCCACCGCGATCATCATCTTCGTCATCATCATAACGGCTACGGCC